>CAMDUB010000007.1 GCA_945878575.1 Phycisphaera mikurensis NBRC 102666
TGCGCCGCGCGACATCACCCCCGAAGCACTGCGCACAGTCATGCATCGCGAACATGCCGGCCTCATGGACCTTTCGCGCCTGCGCTGCCTTCAGAAGACGCCGCGCACATTTCTTTCGCGCGGCATTGCCGGAACAATCAACCGCACACTGGTGATCACCCTGCCCGGATCACCGCGCGGGTGCACCGAAATGTTTGAGGCGATCGCAGACATTCTTCCACATGCGATCGAAACGCTGCGTGGCGATGTCAAAGATGATGGTCGGCCAGAGCTGGATGCAACCGGGCAAGACGGATCAGATTCGGGATCGGGTTCGGGGCGAACCATCCATCACAAGGATTGATCGCGCCTGTTTCAAGCATGACCGCACTTTGAAACTTACTTCGCAGACACAAACTGAAATTGGATTTGCTGCGGTACGCACGCGTGCCACCACGAATGAACGTGCGCGGGCCTTTCCGCTGGCAATTCAACGATTCGCGCCCGCATGACGACGGGCAGTGGATCAATATCAAACGGATACGGATTCAGTTCAATTCTTCGATCACCTCGCGGGGTGACTGTGATTGTGCAGCGATCCATCCACCTGCGGCGAGGAACATCGTGCAGTTCATAGGAATCATCACCAAGACCTTTAGAAGCGCCAGTTTTTGAAGGGATCAAGGCAGAACATAGCCCAAGCGAAATTCCATCACACAACTGAATCAGTCTCTGCAGCGGCGCGAGACTTGCGGGCTCAACCCACGATGCCGTTTCAGGATCTGCGCGAAGTTCTTCGATCCATCCAAGTTGCTTCTCCTGCAACTCAGCCATAAATGCCAGTAGCGCTTCATTGCTCTCAGGACAGAGTTTTTCAGGCGCGCCCTTCCAGAAGAGCGGATGATTGAATGCAGGTTCTGGAGTTTGAAGTGCACGCGCGGCATAGAACAAATACGCATGAGAACTGATGAGAAGATTCACAAACGGTCGGCGTGGAAATCTTGTGAGTCCCCTTCGCCACCGATCGATTCCTGCTTGTTGATTCTGCAGTGCTTCGCCAAGACCTGCTGGGAAACCATCTGCCACAGAAAGCTCAGGAATCGCCTCCCACTCCCACCAACCATTGTCATGCTCGGCGATAGCAAGAATCACTTCTGCGCGAAGTCGCTCAGGATCCGCGACGGTTTCTGCAGAAAAAAAACCTGGGCGAGTGAAGAGCGTGTTTCCCCAGTGTGCTGCAATAAATCCAGCGATCTGGCTGTGATCAGGCTGAGTGACCATCCAAAGCTTGCCATCTTGATTTGTCTTCAGCAATGAGAGCCTTGTCGGGTGTGAGTCATATCAAAGGACACATTTCCTGATCACGTCACGTTCCTGCAAGAGTTGTGCGGCGATGCTGACTGCGATTTCCGGCGGGGAGTTTGATCCAATTGGCAGGCCAATCGGGCAATGAATTCGCTCAACCATCAATTCGTCGAATCCCTCTTTGAGAAGAGTGCTTCGCAGCGTTCGTGACTTTGGCTCGCTGCCGATGACGCCGATGAATGCGGCGTCACCTCGTCGGAGAATTTCGCGCACGATCGGTAAGTCGGTTGCATGACCTTGCGACATGCAAAGATAAAATGTTCCTGCAGGCAACTTAGAAACAAACTCCGCAGGTTCTGCGACAAGCACCTTGCACATGTTGGGCTGCGAGGCAATTTTCGCCAGCCAGTCATCGCGTGGATCAATGCAGGTCAAACTGCACTCGAATGTGCAAAGAAGCAAAAGTGTCGCTTGCGCAACATGCCCCGCACCGAAGAGTGCGATATTCCAATTCGGCAGCGCAGAGATTTCATAAAACAAAGTTGCAGCTCCGCCACAAACCATGTTCAAATCGCGCAGAAGTTCATATCGAACAATCTCCGGCTGAACCGTAGCAGCAGGAATTGCGCCCGCAAGCTGCCGAGCGATCATCGCTTGCCCATGGGTGATTGCGCGAGCCTCAAGCCGACCGCCGCCGACAGTTCCCCATGCAAGTCCACTCGCAGTGACAATCGCTTTCGCCCCAATATCTTGCGGAACGTGCCCTTCAGGCTCAACAAGTGTGACGGTAACAAAGACTGTGCCTCGCTCGGCGAGTGCACTTGCCTGATGAAGATATTCACGCATCGAATAACTCATTGTGAGCTCCCGATTGTCAATGGACAGCACTTGCTTCTTGCGTATCCCAGATGGCGAATGATTCTGGTGAGAGTCCGCGCAACACGCGCTCTGCGGTTGCTGGAATGGCCAGCGGGACAAGGTGCACGTTTTCTGTTTTTGAATGATTGCGCGCCGACATGATCGCATCGCGCACCGCGGTCCACACTGAGAGCGATAGAAGCAGCGGCGGCTCGCCCGAAGCCTTCGAGCCACGCACATTCACCGTATTTCCATGGTTAAAGATCAGGTCCGCATTGAAGACACGCGGGGTGTCCTGCACGTTCGGAATCTTGTACGTGCTGGGTGAATGGGAAAGCAACTTGCCATTGTCGTCATACACCAAGTGTTCCGTCGTCACCCAACCCATGCCTTGCACGAAGCCACCCATCACCTGCCCCATGTCAAGCGCGTGGTTCACCGGCCGACCCATGTCCATCAGAATGTCGACGCGCCGCACCTTGACCTCGCCGGTATGCCGATCAAGCTCCACCTCACTCGCGGCAACGCCCTGCGTGAAATACAAGAATGCTTTGCCCTTACCAGTGAGCTTGTCGAATCCCAAATCAGGGATGCGGTAATGCGCGTATTCGCTCACGGAAATTCGATTGAGATACGCCTCGCGTACAAGTGCTGCGAAGCCCACGGAGAACACTGATCCAGAGCGATCCGTCACCGTCACCACGCCGTCGCTGAACTCCACGCGCTGCTCATCGGTCCCACGTGGACTGACTTCTGATCCCACCGTGATTTCCGGCATGGTTCCAAGAGCGGCGGTCTTTCCCGCCCACGATTCCTGCGGAATTGATCGCAGGCGAATGGCGAGCGCAGATAGGCGCCCGCGAATCGTCTCGCATGCCTGAAGCGCAGCAGCACCATTGATATCGGTGCCCGCCGACGCAGCGGTCGGCGATGTGTTCGCGTTCTTCTCCGTCGATGTTGGCATCATCCGCACTGACTCGGTCGGCAGCCCAAACTGCTCAGCAACGATTGCCGCAATGCGCGTATTCACGCCCTGCCCCATCTCAACTGCGCCGGTTGAGACCTGCACAGTTCCATCGCGATGAAGATTGACGAGTGCGTTGCCTTGGTTCAAAAATCGCGTGGTGAACGAAATGCCAAACTTAACCGCCGTCAGCGAAAGTCCACGCGGATGCCCGTCCGGATTGCGCGCCCGATCACCGTTCCACGCTGCAATTTCCGCGCGGCGCGCGCGGTATGCGCATCGTTCCGTGAGCGTTGCGAACAGCTCCGGCAAGTGGTTGTCCTCAACGCGCTGCCCATAGGGCGTCATGTCTTGGCCAGGCCCGTAGCAATTCAATATGCGAACATCAAGCGCGTCACGACCAACAACGCGTGCGATGTCCTCAATGACGGACTCAATGAGCGCAACGCCCTTGGGGCCACCGAAGCCGCGAAATGCAGTGTGTGGATGGAAATTGGTGCGACACACCTGCCCGCGCACACGCATATTCGGAATGAAATACGCGTTGTCGCAGTGCAACATGGCGCGTTCCATGATCGCCGTGGAAAGATCGGCATACGCACCGCCGTCGGCATGCAACATTGCGTCCATCGCAATGATTCGACCGTCCACATCGAAGCCGCACTGATACTCAATCCGGAAAGGATTTCGCTTCCCAGTGATGATCATGTCGTCGTCCTTGGAAAGAACGAGACGCGCCGCGCGGCCAGTCTGCTTCGCCACCAATGCGGCATACGCGGCAATAGGAGCCGCCTGCGATTCCTTGCCCCCAAATGCGCCGCCCAAGCGCTTGGCAATGCACACCACATCGCTGAAGCGCACGCCGCACGCTTCTGCAACCACGTGTTGCGTCTCAGTGGGATGCTGCGTCGAGGAATGCACTTCGAGCTGCCCGTCCTCGCGCGGATACACCACTGCCGCTTGGCTCTCAAGATAGAAGTGATCAGCGCCACCGATCTCTAGCGTTCCCGCAATGCGGTGAGGCGACCGCGCCAGCCCTGCCGCTGCGTCACCAGTTGCGATCGTGCGTTCCGATCCGATGAAACTCTTCGCCGCCACCGCTTCTGCCACGCTGCGAATGGCAGGCAATTTTTCCCATTCCACTACAACTGCAGCCAAACCCTTCGCGAGCGCTTCCTTGGTCTCTGCACCCAGCACGGCCACCACTTCGCCAACGAAGTTCACCTCGGATGCTGCAATGATCGGCTGATCTTGAAAGATGGTGCCCCAAACGTTGTGCGCCACATCAGCGGCGGTCACAGCACACACAACGCCAGGAATAGCGAGCGCGGGCGCGGTTTCGAGGCGGCGCACTCGCGCGCGCGCGTATGGGCTGTACACCAGCCCGCAGTGCAGTTCGCCCTTTAGCATCGGGCGGTCATCGATGTATTCCGATTTTCCCGTGACATGGGTCGTAGACGAATCATGCGGCACCGATCCCTGATCAGTAATGATCGCAGCGAGCCGAGTAGGAGTACTGGTGTGCTCAGCCACGGAGCACCTCATTGCCAAAGCGTCGGAAGATATATGCAGCAGTCACGCGTCGGTATGCACCACTGCCGCGAACATCAGAGATCGGCGCAATTGATCCAGCGATCAGGTGCGCTACTGATTCAATGCGCTCAGTCGTGAGTTCGCCGCACAGGGCCTGCTCTGCGTCTGGCATCCGGACAGGCGTCGCTGCAACTCCGCCGTAAGCGATCCGCGCGGATGTCACACACGGCGCCGATTTCCCGCGACGCCCAGTGCCGAGCGTGACCGCAAATGCCCCGCTGACTGCGCTGATATCGAGATCCTTGCGCTGCGAAACCTTGCAGAGTCGCAGCACCTCGCGCGATGGCGTCCGCTGAAATGACACGTGAGTAATGATCTCGCCCGGCTCGAGCGCCAGTTGTTTATACCCAAGATACAACTCAGTCATTGCAATCGATCGCTTGCGAATCGGCCCCTTGCCACCCGGCCGCCCGGCGACATGGACTGTGCCGCCTGCAATCAGAAGAAACGGCAGCGTGTCTCCAATCGGCGACGCGTTCGCGATGTTGCCGACCAGTGTCGCAACATTCTTAATCTGCGGCGACGCAAAGAGGTTCAGGAACTGCGCAAACTCCGGGGCAACGTCCTCGCTCACGCGGCGCACCTCTGCAAGCGTCACGCGCGCGCCGAAAGTCGCGCCAGCGCGACTCACTTTCGTTGCATAGAGCTCGGGTACAAGATGCAAACTCAGAAGCGCCGCAGGCATCGGCTTGCCCTTATTGATCTGCACACCAAGGTCCGTAGCCGCACCAATCACCCGGAATCCCGGATGGAGCGCAGCAAAGGTGACTGCCTCGCGCAGCGTTGCTGGCGCAAACAATTCCACGCCGTCATGGCTCACTCGCATCGACTGCTCTGTTGCTGTAATCGATTCGGCAACTGCGTTCATATCTGAATATCGAAGGGCCACGGAATGTTGCTCAGTAGCGCGCACGGTGAGTGCCGCCTGAATGATCGGCGCATATCCAGTGCAGCGGCATAAATTCCCGGTGAGATAGTTCATTGCCATCCGCTCATCGGCCTGCGCATGCTTCTCCAACATGCCGCTCAACGCCATCACGAAACCGGGTGTGCAGTAGCCACACTGCGATGCGTGACATACGCGCATGGCATGTTGCGCTGGCGACAATTCATTACCGCGCTGCATGCCTTCCACTGTGACGATGTGCGCGCCATCCATCTGCGCCACGGTCGCAATACAAGAATTCATTGCCTCATACTCAAACGCTGCCCCTGCGACGAAGGCTGCGCCCGGTCGCGGGAACGCACGCAACACCGTGCACGCGCCACAGTCCCCTTCCGCACACACAATCTTCGTGCCAGACAGGCCGGCTTCCTTGCGCAACCACTCCGCGAGCATCATCAAGGCCTCACGACCTCGTATCTCACGGCGCACGCCATTCACATGGAGAAGTGCATAATCACGCATTGACACGATCGTAGCACCCGCAGCACGCGCGCTACTCAGGGCGCCGCGAACACCCGCACCCGGTTCATTCCACCATCAGGAAACACGATCACCCGAATCTGCTCACACGGGCCGACTCTGCCCACTTGGAAGGCGATGATGTTGCCAGCAAACGCCTTGACCTCCGTGAGCGCAACCAATGGCACCCACTCCGTGCCACATAGGCCGTCGATCGCAACCTCGCGCGGATTGTTGTTGACGAAATGACTAAAATCCAACTCAATTCGACCGATCTTTGCCGGTTGCCCAAGCCTGATCACCACATTCTCCGAGTGTCCCGGCTCACGACTTCGCGCCGACTCGAGCCCGTCCACCATGCTGAGCGGCGGATACGGAGAGATGACTTGCGTGGCTGGCGAGTAGTGCTCATTGGAAGCAGAAACCACCTGACCACCGAAGGCCGCGCTTGCGAGATCCGCCAACCCACTACCGACCCGGGCAATGCTGGCGGCCACCTCCGCAGCGGTCGTGGTGTATCTCGGCGTCATCGGCTTCTTCGTTTGCGGATCAAACGCATGCCAAGCGCGGATCGCGGGTGAAAGCATGCGCTCCTTCTCAGCCACAGGAAGCTCATTCCCATACAGCGCGAGACGAGTGACGCCCCCATCGGGGTACATGCGCACGCGGATCCGCTGAAACTGAGCAACACCCGAAATGGACTCCACCGCGTGGGCGCCGTGTCCAAAGAGTTGCATAGGCGCCACAATCGCCTGCCACTCCCCGCGCGCTGCATCCCAACCGTCGATCTCCAGTTTCTCGGCATGATTTCCAAGATGGAACTGCGTCGAAACCGCAACACAACTCACCGCTGCAGGACGTTGCAATTCAAAGATCATCCAATCAAACGGTTCCGGATTGTGGCGAACCGTCTCCCAACTATCCATGATCTTTCCCTGACGCCCAAAAAGCTTGGGATCGAAAGTAGGCAGATACGGCGACAGTAAATTCTCCGCGCGCGCAAATCGCTGGTTTGAAACCGCTTCGACACGTGCGCCGACTACATGATTGAAGGTGGCGAGCGGATCACGCGGCCCGTGCGCATCGATCTCCTCGGGCAGATCCGCTGCAAACGCTGCGAACACCAATTCTCGGTAGCCCGCGTTGACACGCTGTTCCGGTGGAATACCGCCGAATGCCAAATCACTCCGAAATTGGCTCGTATCTACGCCGCGCATTCCCATGTGCCGCAGAATGATCTGCGCGGCCTCTGCAACGAACAACATGCCCGCGTGCTCCCCATTGCACAACACCACGAAGCCGTTCCCTGCGTCTGGACCCGCGTAACAATGGACGAACAGCGCGCGGAATCCGTCATTCGCACCCTGATGTATCGCCAGACGATTCGGTCCCGCTTCGGCCGTGAAGATGCCAAGACCCATGTTGCATCCCATAAATTCACGACATCCCCTATCGGATCCATGCAACATCCGCACCGCCGTCTCATGAGAAATCAGTCCGCATCCATTGATGCTCTGATGCGCGTTACTCAGTGCCATAAGGAACCGCGCGACGTCAGCGGCTGACGCCACTGCCCCAGCAGCGATTGCGGGAAACACCTTGCGCGTACCTACTACTGGTTCTCCAGAATCAAGAAATCCAGTCGCGCACTCCAAGCCAACCAGTTCATCTTCACAGAACGTACATTCGTCCATTCCGAGCTCGCGCAAGAATGCATCGATCTGAACATGAACGGGTGCGCCTCCCATACACTCGATGAGGTGCTGAAGTACCAGGAATCCACCGCCCGAATATTGAAACCGCGTTCCCGGCGCATTCACAACGCCCACTGGCTCGTACCCATGTCGCTCGTTACCGTTCAGGAGCTCAAAGATCGGCGGAAATGCCTCGTTTGCAGGCACGCCATTCACATAATGCATGTTCAAGCCCTGGTGCGACATGAGGTGCGCCACCGTGACTTGATCCGCCCATTCTGGATGCGCTGCGTCGAGAGACGGGACTCGAAACTTCGAACCAGCCTTGGAAAGGAGCGCGTTCACGCTCGCAGAAATTGGAACGCCCGCCTTGCGAAATTGCTCCATCACGAAGCACGTACCGATGCTCTTACTGAGCGACGCGATCTCAAATCCTGTCTGCGGAGTGACTGCATGGAGCGCATTACGATTCCCAAACTGCAACGATTGCAGATGATTCACCGGGGAAGCGACACACACCGATGCACCCTTCACCCCGTGCCGCGCAAGCGCAGCGGTGATCTCATCAAACACTGTATCCACCGGCTGCGCGAGCAATCGACCCTTTGTGATCTGCCAAAGCGCTTCGCGCGCATGCCCAAGCTCCACTTCATGCGAATGCTCGATCCGAGTTCGCAGCGCCTCCAGCAGTTCTGTCCCAGTACGCCCCTTGGCAGCCACCAAAAACTTGAAACCAAACCGCTCTCGATATCGGCTGCCGAGGCCGCGAAGTTCCTGTGCAACTTCGGCGGTGCCTCCTAAGACCTTCGCCTGCTCCTGCGCCGCCGTCGCGTCGAGCGTCCGAGCAGCCTCGCCAATATCACCGTGAAAGTGCGCTGCCTCATTGATCTCATGAATATCAAAGCTGCGCACCAACTGCTCGGCCTTGCCAAGATCCAACACCGGATCGAGCGCCATTTGCTCGGCAAATCGCCGACTTCCACACGCCGAGAAGAACGCATGTAGTCGCGCCAACCGCTTCGGAATCGCATACTTCGTAGGCTCGATCGCCTGCAGCGCTGCCCACGGATCCTCCTGCGTTCGGATCGCATCAAGCGTGAACGGCAGCAACAGCTCAGTAGCGAATTCAACTGGCGACTCGCTGCCCATCAGCTGCAACATCAGATTCATAGCAACCGGATACCACTTCCGCGTGCGATCGTCCCACTTCACCTGGACGATCTTGCGCTGGTCCGAAAGATCCTTCCGAATGAAATGCATTTCCTCATGTGCAATGCGCATGAAATCGGCACACGAGAAGCGTCCGTGCTGCAGTTCGTGCCAAACTTCCCAACGCGATCGCTCCGCGGTTGCCAAGTCATCCATGACCCGCACCGGCACACCATCGATATTCGCCGGGAGCGCGACGCAACCATTGCCGCTCAACCAGTCGGTGAGGTACTGCAGCGCTTGGAAGACGTTGTAACGAATCTCTTCCGGATCATTGTTAGCAACGAAACCCGCCGTATTTCGATCCGCCACAAGCAACGAACGCGGATACAACGGATTGTCCCGATCAAGGCCGCGCACATCTGAACCATGAATGAAGTCCAGCACCTCGCGGTGGTGCTCCGGCACGAGAAGCGCGGTGACAAGCGAGTCCAACGCTGCTCCGTCGCCCTTCTGCGAGCGCTTCCACGCCTCCACCAGCGCCAACCCAAGGCGGACAAAGTCCGGATGCGCTACCCAGAATCCCGAGAGATCACGCTTCATCTGCGTGATGACATCCTTGATGAATCCCTTGATGGCTACTTGAAATGATGCGCCACGAATATCGCCGTCGGCAGGAAGAACACCGTACATACCGCCAACTTTGATGCCGCCACGCGAACCAACCACCTGCGCAAGAAGATCGTGGGAGGCCTTGATGTAATTGATCACAATGCCCGGATCCGCCTTCACGGGAATCCGATAGTTGCCGTCATTCTTCATCAGCCGCGCCGTCGACGCAAGAAAGTCATGCCACCCGAGCGACGCGCCAGCGAAGTACGGATCCAGCGCATCCATGATCTCATTGACACGGAACATCGCGCGTGGATTCTCCAACACAATGAGTAAACGAATGGTGCCGATTCGATACTCGGGATGCTGCGCCGCAATCAACCGCTCCGCACGCTCAAGCATGACGCGAATGTACGCAGCCTCCTCTTCCGTCTCTAACTTCGGAACATAGAAGGCCAATGCCTGCGGATTGTTCCAGTTGGCGAAGAGGTGCAATGCAAAGTCGTAGAGATGCAGCGGCAGCGGATTACCGTGCAGGAATAGAAATGGGCACGGCAATGCCAAACCCGGAAACCGCTTGATCGGTACGGATCGATGCGACGCGGCCAGCCGGTACTCCTTGCCAGAGCGCGGATCGTCATAGGAAATCGTGCCCTGCAAACAGCCAGTCAGATTCTCCCCAGCCAATACCAGATCACCGCGCAGTGGCGTCTTGGAATCCTCGTCGTCGGCGCCCCACTTGGCGGAACCTGAAAAATCCTTCAGTAATTCTGCCACGATCCCTGGCTCGCCAGGAAGCGTTCGATGAAATGCATTCATCGCATTGATGGAAAGTTTCGCATCATCCGGCGGACCAAACAGTGTCACATGACTTCCCTGCAAGAACTCCGGAATCGGTGCGATCGGCGCCCCACTTCCAGCGCGGCAATAGAAACTATTGCGCGGCCCAATCACCACACGACCGTCAATATCTTCCTGACCAATCACTGTGCGATAGGCCGGATCGCCATATCCCACTTGAAGCTTCGCGTTCAACTCAAAGCACGCGCGAGTGCGTTGATCAATAAACGCTCGATCCGTCACCCGCTGTCGTAACACGGACGCTAAGTCCAGCTTTACCGCGTGGTACAGGTCGCAAAGAAAGTGCAGGGATTCCCGGCTTTCAAGCCCACCAATAGTGCCCAACTGCAATAAACCATCAACCCCCGGCACCGGAATCAGCTGCGAACGCAGGTGATCGATCAACTCCGCGGAGATGTAGTCACGGTACGAGGGAATCTCAGCGGTGTGCGCACCTTCTCGTCCAGTCATCACCGCACGATACCTCTGCCACCACCGCCTTCTTGGCACAATCCGTTTATGTTGCGAGCAGTTTGCTCCAATCTCCCTCATCAACGTTGACCCACACATCGATCTCCTTTAACCTCATACCGTGACCCATCCTGCTGAACTCGGCCTCTCAACGCATGTTCTCGACACTTCCACCGGGCGACCAGCACCGGGAGTCCATCTTGAACTGCACGCCCTGCATGGGGGCACTTGGAAGCAGGTGCATACCACTCATACCGATGCCGACGGCCGCGCCCAGGGACTGAGTAAGGGTCCGCTGGAAGCCGGTGACTATCGCCTGCAATTCGACACTTGCTCATGGTTTGCAAAGCAGGGCATTGAGTGCTTCTTTCCATCCGTCACCATTGAGTTCCGCGTCAGTGACACGCAACGCCATCACCATGTTCCGCTTCTCTTGAGCCCGTTCGGATACTCCACTTATCGAGGCAGTTAACTATGACCATCATTCTTGGTGAAAATCGTTATGGCAAAGCAGAGAACCGGGTCTTCCGCGTCACTCGCCACGGCGACACCCATGAAATATTGGATCTCAATGTCTCAGTCCAACTCAGTGGTGACTTCGCCGCCACTCACCTCACGGGCGACAACCGCAATGTGCTGCCAACCGATACGCAAAAGAACACCGTCTTTGCGCTGTCGCATCTGCACGGCGCCATGGAGCCTGAAGCGTTCGGCCTTGTTCTTGCACGCCACTTCTTGAGCAATCACCCGCACATTTTAGCGGTCGAAGTTCGGCTCGAAAAGTTTGACTGGGATCGAATCGTCTGTAACGGGACCCCACATCCGCATGCATTCCGCCGCAATGGTTCGCTGATCCGCACTGCCACGGTGCTTGCGTCGCGCACCACCACCGGAGTGCGAGAATTGGTGGTTTCCGGATTGAAGGACTTAACAGTTCTGAAGACCACTGGCAGTGAATTCAAGGGGTACCTACGCGATCAATTCACCACGCTTGCTGAAACAACCGACCGCATCATGGCCACACAGATCTGCGCGCGCTGGCATGCCACCGCCACTGACGCCGCCACTCTTGACCGTGTCGATTGGCTCAAGCAGTACAACGACGCTTTGCACACACTGCTCACTACATTTGCTGAGCATCACAGTCTCTCCCTTCAACAAACGCTCTACGCCATGGGCGAACGCGCACTCTCCGTGTTACCCGCTATCGCAGCAATCAAACTCTCACTGCCAAACAAACATCACTTTGCTGTTGACCTCTCCGGATGTGGTCAAGAGAACTGCAACGAAGTATTCATCGCTGCCGACCGCCCCTATGGTTTGATTGAAGCAGTCATCCAACGGGACAACGCGCCGTCTGTGACTGAACTCTGGCCGTCATGGTGAACGCATGACGCGAATTGGTGGTAGCACTGATTTACCTCGCGCCTAAACTTGTGCTCACGGCGGCAATGAAGCCAGGAATGCGACGCAGCATGTGTTCCTCAGAGCGTCCAGTGCGCCAGCAGCGCACCAAGATCGGCGCCGCCGACAACGCCGTCACCAGTGAGGTCAGCGGCGCAGCCAGTACAGGGACCCCAACTGCTCAGAAGCGCGCCAAGATCGGCGCCATTGACCCTGCAATCGCCGTTCAGGTCGCCCGGCTGGTTCAGCGCGGTGATGGCGATGTCGTCGAGTTCGACCGTCGATCCCACGGCATTCCCCGCGCCATCGATAAAGATGCGCACGCGGCTCGTCCGCCCACGGAACTCGGCGGGAATCAACACGCTCACCGTCTGGAACACCGAGGTGAGCCCCGCGACATCCCACGCCGCCGACTCCAGAGTGACGGGCTCGACGTCGTTGTGCCCTTGGAGCGAGACGCGCAGCACGTCGTCCGTCGCGCCTGTCCCGATCCGGCGGACCTTCATAGACAACTGCGCGCACTGTGCCGGGAGATACGCTCGGTTGTGCACTAACTGCGGCGCTGCGGCCGCGAGTCGCGCCACCCAGTTGCCCCCACCGAGGCTCACGATGTTCGAGGGCATACCGCCGTGCGCGGTCCAACCAGCCTGCGTGCCTTGCTCGAACGCCCCGTTGAAGACCACCGGCGCGGAGTCGGAGGGTGGGGCGCTTCCTGCGGGGATCGCGGGACGCTCGGCGGCGCCTCCACCGAGGATCGAGAAGTGGTAGCCGGTCTGCAGCCAGCCGTTCGGCCACCACGTCGACCGAGCATTGTTGGAGATCACCTGCTCGCCGTCGCTTGGATTCGGCGCTCGGTCGATCGTGCCGTGATACCAAAGGTGGACGTCGAGATGGGCGAAGGAGTTCGCGCAGCAGTTGAGGGCGCTCTCGCTGAGGACGACGCCATTGACGTTTGGCAGCGGGATTCCGTCGAAATCGAGGCCATTGATCAGTCCGCCGCCGTCAGCGCGCCACATGTTGTCCGCCCACGCGACGTTGCTCCAGCGCACCGGCGTCGGATCGCCCCAGTTGGGGTTGTACGGAGCATCGAGCGTGCCGTCGACCGGATGCGAATCGAGCGTGGTCATTTGGTCCACCTCTATGCCAGCCAAGGCGAGCCGACGGATCGCCTCGCTGATGACGCTTGCGCCGCGGCTGTGACCAATGAAGTGCACCGCTCGATTGCCCAGAAGATCAACGGGCCCCACAGAGCCGACTTCGTAGCTTGGATCGCGAAGCATGGCACTAAGCACATCCCCCGCCGCCTGCGTGTAACGCCAGTTCGGGCCGGTGACCGACGCCGACTCCGGCACCCAATTGAAGATCAGCACGACGTTCTGATCGGAGCCGTCTCCGCCCGCCTCGGGCACCTTCGACCAAACGCCCGTGTCGCCGGTGTAGCGATACACGGTGCCGATGCCGCCGCCGCGCTCGATGATCGCGCTGGCCATGCTCTCGACCCAGATGCCCTTACTTCCTGACGAGTATCCGTGGGTAATGACCGTCGTTGTCGGTTGACCGCCGAACGCGGCCGCGCTGCTCGACGTCGCTAGCGAAGTCAACGTGGCGAAGCACACCGTCATCCACGTCATCGGACTGCGGAACCAAGTCAATCCACTGTCAACAGGAGAGCCCATGCCAAAAAGCATAGCAATGCGATACCAAAACACGAATAGTTGGCCTCACTGCGCCACATGGCCGACTTGCGCCTTTGCAGCGGAGCGTGTTCACCCACCCTCCCCTCGGCGGCCTTCGTATGAGGGGATATGCGTCCGGTACACGAACGTCCCAATGGGCAGCAGACTCACCGATCGCCGCGACGATAATCCAAACTCGGTCGCCGATGACTCCGCGCCTCAAGTTCCGGCGTGCGCCAGCAACCAACCCACCGATTCGGGCGTACTTCAACAAGTACATGCTCATCGCGGCCCGGCGCGCCTTCCGGGCGAACGCCCGCAGGCATATCAGGCCACCACGGAATCACACCAGGAATCTTGCGGAATTCAGCCGGGTCATGCGTGACGTCCTTGATAGTCACCAAGCGCTCGCGTGTGTCGCGCAACATCGGAATTGAACGGAACAAGCCGCGCGTGTACGGATGCAGCGGCTCGTCAAAGAGTTCAAATACGTTGGCGTACTCCACCACCCGCCCTGCATACATGACACACACAACATCGGCGTTCTCAGCAACCACTCCCAAATTGTGCGTGATGAGCATGATTCCCATATCGCGCGTGCGCTGCAGTTCACGAAGCAATTCCAGAATCTGTGCCTGAATAGTCACATCGAGTGCAGTGGTCGGCTCGTCAGCAAGCAACACCTTTGGTCGGCACGCAAGCGCCATGGCAATCATCACGCGCTGACGCATACCGCCAGAGAACTGATGCGGATACATCGCCAGCCGTTCCTCGGGCTTCTTGATGCCAACATCCTTCATCGCCTGTACGGCAATCCGCTTCGCTTCGTCGGGACCAACCTTCTGGTGCAAGAAGATCGCTTCCATCAACTGATCCCCAATGCTGTACACCGGGTTCAGGCTGGTCATCGGCTCTTGGAAGATCATGGCGATCTTGCCGCCACGAATCGAGAGCATCTCTTCTTCGCTCAAACTAACAATGTCACGCCCTTCAAACAGAATGCTGCCGCGGTCAAACCGTCCCGGCGGGCGGGCGATCAACTGCATGGTGCTCATGGCGGTCACGCTCTTGCCGCAACCCGACTCACCAACAACTGCCAGTGTTTGCTGCGGAAACAGCGTCATATTGACGCCATTCACTGCCTGAATACGCGGGCCACCCGAGGAGTTGTCAAAGCTCACCGCCAGATCCGCAACCTGCAACACCGGAGTCGCAAGACGCTCCGCGCTGCCAGCGCCGGCACTCATGGCGCGCACCGCGTCTTGAGTGGATTGATCATGTGATGTCTTGACTGCAGATGGGCTCATCAGTGTGCTGCCTTCCGTAGCTTCGGGTCAATGGCGTCGCGCATCGCTTCGCCGAGCATGTTGTAACTCAATACTGAAAGGAAGATCGCTATTCCAGGGAACACCGCCAACCACCAAACAAATGTTCCCGTGGCAGCGGTGGCGCTCGAGAGCAACTTGCCCCACGACGCCTGTCCATCCGGTCCAAGGCCAAGATAGGAAAGCGTCGCCTCAATGGAAATGGCAGCGGCAATTGCAAAGCTGGCGTCCACCAACACCGGGGTCACGCCGTTCGGCAACATGTGTCGGAACAGAATGGCGCGCAGCGGCAATCCGGTTGCCTTGGCCGCCTGCACAAAGTCTTGATTGCGCAACTTCATGAACTCCGCGCGCGTAAACCGCGCCGCGCCAGTCCAACTGAAGCAGCCGATGATCGCCATCATCACATAAGTATCGCGCGGCAATACGCCAGCAGCAACGATCAAGAGAAACAGCACTGGCACCGCCATGAAGATCTCAACGATCCGGAAGAGAATCATGTCCACCTTCCCACCGAAGTAACCCATGATGGCACCCATCGTCACGCCGATGACTACTGAAATGCCCGTAGATACAAGCCCAATGGAGATAGAAAGCCGACACGCCCACAACATCTGCGAAAGAACATCTCCACCCAAAGCGTCGGTGCCAAGCAGAACGCGGCGCTCACCAAAGGACGTCCCCTTGAACTGCGCCAGTCGATCCACGTCAGCGACGCGCTCACCCGGCGCGATGGCAACCATGTCACTGCGGGAGTATTGCGGCGACCACGGAATCAGCGTCCAGGTGACCTCACGGATCGCGCCCGACTGCTCGTCCTCCAAGTAACGCTCAAAGTTGATGAGCGTGGCTCCACCACTCGCCCCGGAAAGTCCCCAGCCAACCAGCAGCGCCAAGACCGCCGCGCCCGCACGCACTCGACCCGAATCAACGGTCGGTATCCACGCGGCAGCCATCGCAAACAGCAGCGACACCACACCGATGATCGTCCATGGTCCAGCGTCGCTGCGTGCAAACGCCTTGACCGACTCGGCGCGACCTGGATCTTGCGCCCAGCCGACGATCGCTCCAGCAATCACAATGGTGAACCCCACTTGCAGCGCTGCCACTACAAAGATCCCGAGCCGTTGCGCGCGTGTCAGGCTGCGTGGACCAATGAAGATCCAAGGCAGTCCAACAAAGCACCCAATCAGAAGCGCCGAGTCCGTCGGTGTGAGGTTTGCAAAGAGTGGCCACTCGCGCACTACCGCGCCGCCGGCACCCACACGCACCAAGGTCAATGGGTGCGCATTCGCCACGATCGGGCCAAAAACTGCAAAGAACGCAATCACTCCGATCCAACACATGCCAAAGATCGCACCGGGACGCTTCAGGACGCGCTCCCATGCATCGGCCCAGAAGCCCTTGGCGCGCACCGCTCCCACGCCGCGCATCACATCGATACCGGAAATAGCCAGAGGGATGGCAGTTGTGTCCTTACTCTCAGTCATAACTCACCCGCGGGTCGGCCGCTGCATAAAGGAGATCCGCCAAGAGAAGTGCCAGCATGTTGACACAGGCAATCAGGAATGTGTCCGCCAAAATCAACTCGCGATCGCGCAGATCAATCGCCTCAATCACCAGGCTGCCCATGCCGGGCACGCTGAAGATGCGCTCGATCACCACGCTGCCAGCCAGCATCGCCGGGAAGATTCCAACGAACATGGTGATCAGCGGAAGCAAGCTGTTGCGGAACACGTGTCGCAATACCACATCCTTACGCGGCACTCCCTTGGCCTTCGCCGTGCGAACGTAGTCCGCACTGAAATTGTCAAGCATCGAGGCGCGCGTCTGCTTGGAAAGCACAGCAAAGCTGCCGTACACCAAGCAAAGAACCGGTAGACCGACATGCCAAAGCGTGTCGAACAGATAGCCACGTTGCCACACTCCAGAAGCATCCGTGAACGGCATGAATGTGAACGCTTCGGATCCACTCGCATGGAGTCCACTCACTGGAAACCATCCCAAATACTGCTTGTTTGCCAAGAAGCCAATGGCAAACACTCCAGCCAACACCGTCGGTATGGAATACAGCGACAAGTACAGGAAACCGGAGAACATATCGAACCCGCCGCCGCGCCGAACGCTTGCAAGCACGCCGGTCGGCACCGCGATGAGATACGAAATGGGGAAGGCAATTAGGTTGATGAGGAGCGTGACCGGAAGCGCCGCCGCAATCAGGTCCCACACCGGGCGGTTCTTTGAGAATGCCACGCCGAGGTCAGGCGTGTCCAGGCTCACCACATCCGGAATCAGCGGGATGCCGCTGGTTGGGTACGGGTGTGCACGGAACGCTTGCATCGCCTGGGTCTGTGCCACCAACGCGGCGGTATGCGACGTATGCATGTCCGCGGCCGCCTTCTCTAACTTCGGCCACGCCGCGTTCGAATGATCGAAAGCAACATCGCTGAAATCGCGCGGATCTGCACCGCCCTTACCGTTCAGTCGTTCTTTCAGTGGGCTACCGGCGGCGCGCGCATAGTCGGCAATGGCGTCCTTGAAGAGGCGCACCTTGCCCACATAATCGCGCCGCGTTCCCTCTGCTTCACGCTGCATCTTCTTGAATTGCGGGATCGCGCCTTCGCCCGTGGCAATGACCACGGACGGCACCGTAACCACCGGCACCGGAAATGCTTTCGCGAGCGGTGGCTCATCAATCGCACGCGGCGCCGGCACGCGCTCGCCATTGCCGTCACGCAGATCGCGCATACCGAACTTCACCGGCGAAAGACGTCCAAGCCACCGCACGTACTGCACGATCACCGGATCGTTCAATCCGTAACGATCTTCCAGATACGCCTGCATCTGTGCCACCCGACTGGTGTCCGACATCTGTCCACCCTGCACTGCCAACCCCGCGCCGATACCGCCCGGTGCGAGCGCCAACAGCATGAACACCATCAGCGTGATTCCGAGGAGGGTCGGAACCATGAAGGCGAGGCGTCTTAAGAGGTAGGAGAGCATCGGTAGCGCAGGAGCGCGTCAGTTGGCGGAAGGAGATGGTTGAGCGTTCCCAGAGACGCGGAAGAATTCCTGCGGCTCCAGACCGGTCTTATAGGTGTTCACATTGCCAAAGTCTCGCTTTACAAAGCGCAGCCACGGTGCCACGCGGACAAAGGTGTACGGCTGGTCTTCAGCAATGCAGGCCTGCAACTGGCGCCACACTGCCATGCGTGTCGCCTCGTCCATGGTGCGACGCCCCTTCTCGATGAGCGCGTCGCAGTCCTTGTTGACCCACTGCGTGAAGTTGTCGCCGCCCTCCTTGATGCTCTCGGAGTGGAAGATCTGCCGCGGGTCGCTTTCGGGCGCATTGTTGCCCCAACCCATGGTGATCGCATCAAAGTCGCGCAACTTCAGCAATTCTTGGTAGCGGCTCCAATCCACGGGCCGCGTGGTCACAATGATTCCGGCCTTCCCGTAGCTGTCCTTCACGAACCGCGCGAGGCGCTCGGAAATTTCACCGCCGGTCGCATACGTGTATTCAAAGGTGAACTTGTCACCCTTCTCATTCTCCAAGATGCCGTCGCCATCGCGATCTTTCCAACCGGCTTCGGTAAGCAGTTGCTTCGCTTGGTCTTGATCAAATGGAAGCGGCTGCACCGCTGGATCGCTCGCCGGGCTCTCCGGATTGTTCGGACCCTTGGAGACGATGCCAATACCGTCCCAGATATCGCGAATCATGCGCTCGCGGTCAAGCAGCATGGTCATGGCGCGCCGCACGCGCTTGTCAGCAAAGGGCGTCAGATTCTTGCCGGAGCGCGGCCCGCACTGCCACGCAATGAAGCTGTAACCGCAGCGCATGTTGGTCCACTTGAGCGCATAGTTTGATTTCTCAAACTCCGGTTCCTCCTTGATAACCTTATTGAATTGCGGTGATGTTGGCAGCATCATCGATCCCTCGCCGTTACGGTATGCAACCAAGCGACCAAGGTCATCCTTAATACTCTTGAAGCGCATGCGCTCCAGCGCAGGCTTCTCCGCCCAGTACTGCTCATTACGTACGAGCACAACATCTTCGCCCGGCGTCCACTGATTCGAAAGATCCTCAGGACCCGATGGCAACTTTGACAAGCGGAAACGGCCGGAGCCCATCGTGATACCCGTACCCTGATTGATCTGCGACGGCTCAAACTTTGCGTAGTAATGCTTGGGCAAAATTGGGTTACCAAGCGCAATCAGAATGTTCGTGAAGAACGCCTCCGTAAAGATGAAGTCGACGGTGAGACCGTCCACCACCTTCACCTCCTTGAGATTGTCTTGGGTGCTGCGAGCGCGCTCCGCCTCAATGAGCGGATTGTTGATGAAGTCCATGTAGGTCCAGCGAATGTCCTCCGAGGTCACCGGCGTGCCGTCACTAAAGCGCGCGCGCGGATTGATGTGCGCACGAATCCACAGACCATCAGGATCAATCTGCCAACCATCGGCAAGCGCGCCAACCAATCGCAGCGTCTTGGGGTCGAAAGTACTGAGGTTCTCACACACGCGGTCGAGGACGCGCGTCGAATAGACGTCGCTGGAGATGTACGGCGTTAACTTGGCGGGCTGCGCCTCAAACAACTCGGTGAACTCGCCGCCCATGCCGAAACCAGGAATGGTGGTCGGATCAATGGCGCAGTGCGGTGCGGCCCAGTGCTCTACCTTGACACCCGGACGCGCCCAACTTTGGTCAGTGGAAACAGCCGTCGCTGCCGTCGATGCGGATGCCGCCGTCGCGCCGCGCACTACGCCGGCACCGGACTCCAGCTTGCGACTGACCTGCGCTACCTGTTGCTCGATATCCGCAAGTTTAGCGGACATACCCTGCTGGGCAAGTTCCATCCGCGTCTTCTGCACCATTGAAAGCCAGACGCTTCCGAGCGTTGCAAGGAGCACAACCAGAAACACGAAGTCTTTGATTCCGAATCGATTCTGCATGGATTACCTCTGAGTTGGGGCAGCGTAGCGGAACGGCTGCGCATTCGGCCCTGCGTTCGCGCACCCGGTCGCACGTTATTGACGCGTACTCACCAACGCGAACGCGTGGCGGTTGGGTCAAAGCGCGCCCGAAGCGAGTCGCCGATGAAATTCAGCGCCACCAATGTCAGCGCAATCAGCGCACACGGCGCCGCAAGCAGCCACCACCGGCTGGTGACGAGATTGACCTCCGAAAGTCCAGCGCTTGCCAAATTGCCCCAACTCGGTACTGGCTCACGCACGCCGATCCCAAGAAAACTCAGGAAGCTCTCGCTGAGGATCGCCGAAGGCACAGTCAACGTGGCATAAACCACCATGGAACCGACCAAATTCGGCAATATATGCACGCGGAATTGCCGGAATGGTGGCACTCCTACCGCACGGCACGACTCCATGAATGGCTGCGCGCGCAGGCTCAATACTTGCCCGCGAATCACCCGTGACATGGTCAGCCAACTAGTTCCACCGATCGCCACCAATAGCACTGCCAATGCGACAAATTGCGAAGCTCCGGGCGACAGTGTCCTGCCGACGCGGTTGACAATCCCATCGACGGCAACTGCCAGAAGCACCACGAGCAAGATCGAAGGCAGCCCGTACAGCACATCCACCGTCCGCATCAGGATGGCGTCGGATCGTCCGCCTGCGAATCCCGCCAGCGAACCCCACAGCGTGCCGATCACTACCGCCACCGCCGCTGCGGACAGACCGATCGCCATACTGAAGATGCCACCCGCCAACACGCGCGCCAGTACGTCGCGACCAAGTGCATCGGTACCAAGGACTCGCCCCGGCACGTACGCCGTCGTCGCCGCCACGCGTTCAATGCGAGCTGCATCATCGGCCGGCAATGAGTGCCAGTACGGTGGCAACAAATTCAATTCAAGGTTGGAGGCCGCGTAACGCGGAGCGTCAATTGTTCCGACACGCACGGAACCGAAACTCCATGGCGCTGTAAACACACACAGCCCCAGCACGAACGCGAGGGTCCACCAGCCAACGCGAGCCCATCGACGCTGTGAAAGTTCCACCCCTGCAGTCTACGAATTTCAGGGCTTCGGGGCAGAAGGTTGCTCCGGACGCGGCTTGCCACGGCGTTCACCGCCGCCACCACCCTCTCCAAACATCCCACGCTCTTGAATCGGCTGACCATTCTTCACCGCGTCGGTGCGCTCGGCAACCCGGGTCTCGGTGCTGCGCTGCTCTTTCACCAAATCATCACGCATGGCCTTCATCTGCTCATCAAGGGCCACCAGCTCTTGGGCGCGCGCTTTGAGATCAATGTCCACCTGCACGCGAACCTTCGCGGCGATCTGCACACCGAGGGCCGCTACCTTCGTTGCGTCGCCCGCCGCCTCAGCGGCGCGGTATGCGTCACCAAGCGTTCGCAACTCCAGTTGCAGGCGCACGTCTTCCACGCGAATGGCATAGAGATCCGGGTTGCGTTCCTTGAGAACTGCCAACGCCACCAACCGACGAGCACTCTGCCGCATCGCCTGCGACATTTCATCGGGCGACTTGGTGCATTGCTCGGCTAACTGTGTGGCAAGCTCGGGCGAAACATCGCGTGCCACGGCAATCACGCGGTCAATCATTTCCTGAGGCATCGGACCATCGGGGCGCCAGCGCATGGCGTCGCCACGTCGAGGCTCGCTTGGCTGCTTCTGCACTGCGCCATCCTTCGCGGCACTCACGCTGTCATCCGCCCACGACATCATGCCGAACACCAACGCTGCGCAGCACGCGGCGATAGTTACCACTGATCCGCGCGGATTGCACGCATTGCTCCGCGTCAACATGACGCCACTCATCGCTGACCTCCGGCGGCAAGCAACTCATCCAATTCAACAGTGACATCATCCACTGAGCGCCCAGTCGTCAAGCCGATGGCGCTCGCATCGAATGCACTTCCGCCATCAGTGGCGCCAAGCGCGGTGTCGCTATCGATGAACGCCACCAGCAACGCTTCTGATCCACCCATCGGGGTCAGTTCAACGGTGCGCGCCATCATGATGTTGGGCGCGCGCGGCGGCGTGCCACCAAAGACAAAGATTGCCACTGATCCAGCCAACATCACGATCGCTGCAGCAGCCAATGCCCAACGCCGCGTTCGTGCACTCACAAATGCCAGCGTTGCGGGCAACTGTTCCGTTTGCAATTCGGTGACGCTGCGCGCAAACACTCGATCCGCCAGACCCGGACGCTCCGCAGCGTAGGAAGCGGCGGACAACTCCAGACGAGTGGCGATGGCGTTCAGCGCTTCATCGGCGGGGAGGCCATGCGGATCATGCGGATCATGCTGATCGTGCTGGTCATGGCGGTCATGGGAATCGTTGTACATGTCACTCATTGCTTGTTCCTTCTATCGAACGCCCGCCACCCGGCGCGCATTGCACTGCGGGAAGTCCCGCGGGTCGGATAATCCGGTAAATCACTGCCTGAACCCCATTCATGGTCGACCCTCCGGGGTTCGACCCGCCTCAGCCGCAGTACCTTCCAAAAATCCGCGCAACTTTGCCAACGCCCGGTGATGCCGGGCGAGCAAGGTTCCCAGCGGTTCCCCAAGGTGTAAAGCCATCTCTTTGAAGCTCATACCCCCGACATGGCGCAGGTCAATGACTTCCCGGTCGGAGGCGGAAAGCCGCTCCACGGCGGCTCGGAGCGCCCCGATTTCCTCGGCCGCGGCGCGACCAGCATTCGGGTCCGGAGCCGCTCCCGCAAGCCCCTCAAGCACCTCGTTTGCCCCGGCAGGCTTGGCGTGGCGGCGCTTGCGTCGGGCGTCGTCGCGGAGGCGATTCACGGCAATCCGAAACAGCCAACTCTCAAAGCGTCCGCCCTCAACATAGTCAACCAATTTGGCTGCAATGGTGCAAAAAACCGACTGGGTGATCTCTTCGGCAAGTTCTGGATCAGCGCCCTGCGAGCGCAGCAAACCGTACACGCGGCCCGAGTATTCGCCCACCAAGATCCGCCATGCCGCATCGTCGCCACCCGCAGCACGGGCAAGAACCGCTGCTGATACTAGACCATCATCTGGCATTGCCGTAGATGAACGCGCTCCCCGCCGCTCCCTTGCATCGGCCTCGGTCACCCGGGCATATCTCCATAGTCCGCGCCGCCGTCCGAACGGCCCGCATACTCAACACCACGCGCTGACCCATGCTGCACCAAGTTGCGGAACGCCGTGGAACTGCTGTCCCACAGGAGTTCCACGGTTCCAGTTGGACCGTTTCGCTGCTTGGCAACAATCACCTCCGCAACATTGGCTTTCGCCTGATTGGCTTCCACCCAGTTGGGATCTTGCTTGTGGTAGTACGCCTCGCGGTGCAACATCATCACCACGTCCGCGTCCTGCTCAATGGATCCTGATTCACGCAGGTCGCTCATACGAGGGCGATGACCCTCGCGGCCTTCTGCTTGGCGATTGAGCTGGCTCAGGCACACCACCGGAACGTCAAGTTCGCGTGCCATTGCCTTGACACCACGCGAGATTTCACTCACTTCCACCTGGCGACTCTCCACGCGCGTGCCGGAACTCATCAGCTGCAGGTAGTCGATCACCACCGCGCCGATTCCATGCTTCTCCTTCATGCGCCGCGCCTTGGAGCGCATCTGCAGGAGTGTCAAACCAGGCGTGTCATCAATGAATATTGGAGAGTTCTTCAGGCCTTCGCACGCACCCATGATGCGCCGCCATTCCTCGCGGGACAGCATGTTTTTGCGGAGTTTCTGTCCATCCACGCCGCCCTTTGCGCACAAGATGCGCTGCACGAGCTGCTGCTTACCCATTTCCAAACTGAAGAACGCCACTCCATTCGAAGCGGCCGCCATGTTCTCCGCCATATTGAGGGCAAACGCAGTCTTACCCATTGATGGGCGCGCCGCCAAGATGATCATCTCGCCGCGCTGCAGTCCACTGAGCATCTCATCAAGTTCATCGAAACCGGTGGGCACACCGGTGACGTGCTTGCCTTCGTTCTGCTCAAGCGTCCGGATGGTTTCGTCTAGCAATTCGCGCAAGGTGGAAGCGGCACGCGCTTCACGGCGCTGCGCGATCGCAAAGATGCGCGACTCTGCTTCACCAAGCGTGATGACCGGATCTTGTCTTGATTGATGCGCATCAACCAAAATTTCTCCGGCGGCGCGAATGAGTTCGCGCAGCGTGGCCTTCTCGCGAACAATGCGCGCATACTCCGCTGCATTGGCGGCGGTCGCAACACCTTCGGCCAAGTCCATCAGGTACGCCGCACCGCCAACATCATCAAGAACACCGTGATCCTTGAGTCGTTGCACCAGCGAGACGATTTCCATGGTCGCCGTGGCGTCGTACAGCGCCACCATGTGTTGGAAGATCGTGCCGTGTCCCGCCTTGGCAAAGTCATCGGGCTGGCTGACAATTCCAATCACATCAGCGATCATCTTTGGATCGACGATCATTGCCCCCAATAAACTCATCTCCGCCTCCGGCGCGGCCGGCGGTAATGCTGAGAACAGCCGAGCTACCTCGGTGGGATCGGAAACCGTTCTGCGTACCGCATCGCGGCGACGAGAGGAACGATCGCCAGGGCGACCGTTGAAACCTGACTGATCTTCCATGCGTGCTGCTCCTCAGGTGCGCGTTTGACCGCGCGATGCGCGTCGGATTACTCGGCTCCGGATGCGCTACCAGCGAGCACTGGAACTGTCGACTCTTGGTCGACGCATTGCTTCATCAATCGCCCAACGCGGAAGCGTGCGGTGCGCTTGGCAGGCACCATGACGCGCTCAAGGGTCTTTGGATTCTGCGCCACGCGCTCGGCGCGCTCGCGCACATCAAAGATGCCGAAGTCGCGGAATTCAAGGCGATTACCCTTGCCGAGCTCATTGATGACTTCATCAAGAAAACCTTGAACCACTTGACGCACATCTTGTCGCTTCAGTCCTGACTGTTCGGCAAGCCGTTCAATCAGTTCTTTCTTGGTGACCGTGGGCATGGATGGCTCCTTCTTGATGTGCGGTCTCGGGGCTTCGTCGCCCAACGAGAGCACGCAGTATGCGCCGAATGACGCATTGAGTCAAGACGCTATCGGGCGCAAGTGTGGGCGGATTAAAGGGTTGTGCAATATTGCAGTTGACAGCCTTATCCCCCGCCTATCCACCAAAAGGCAATAGTTATAGGTGTGTTGGACCGGGCACGACGCCAGCCAGCGCCGCCCGGACCCGTGCCTCGCCACCTAAAAACGCCACCCCAGCCCGTACAACCAGCCATTCAACCCCGGCGGAGTGGTGAACCAGCCGCGACAGCTTGGCCCAGTCTTTCCCGGAGCAGATGACCGCCGCGCCCATGGAACGGGCCCGCGCGGCGATCGTCTCAACATCATGAACCGTGAACGCGTGATGGTCGCGAAACCGGAAATCGCCGGCAATGCGTCCTCCATGTGCTGCCACATCAGCAACAAACGCCTCCGGGCGCGCGAGCGCCGTCGCCACCACCAAGCGCGCGCCATCAAGCGCTGCCAACGGCATATCCCGACCGCCAGCACCAAATCGCTCCACACGCGTCCATGCATGACGCGTCCACGCCGCAGGCGGTGCACCATGTAGACGCTCGATCTGCGCTGCCAGGATGGGATCAATACACGTAGCGCGCGTCACAATCACCATGCTGGCTCGGCGCAGCGCACGCGCTGGCTCGCGGAGCCAACCTGCAGGCAAGAGCGCGCCGTTGATGGCGGGCCTGCCGGCATCCACAAGCACAATGTCCAAGTCGCGAGCAATCTGTCGATGCTGAAATGCGTCATCAAGTACCGCGCAGTCAATGAGTTGATCTGCTGCACGCGCACGCGCTATGGATGCAATGCGATCCGCACCAACCGCGACGGGAACTCCAGGGAGCATGGCTCGGAACTCTTCCGCTTCATCCGATACTCCGTCGCGTGCCCCGTAGCCACGAAGCGCAATCACCGGGTGATGCCCCGCCGCCTGCAATGCCTCAACACACCAGCGAACAAACGGCGTCTTGCCCGTACCGCCCACCGAAACATTGCCAACACTGATGACCGGAATTCCAACGGATGTCGGGGTGCGGATGTTTGCATCCCAGAGTGAATTGCGAGCGCTCACCCCCATTCCGTAGGCAAATGCCGCCACATGCGCCAGCGGTGCAAGCGCCCGATGCAGCGGTCCAGTCGCTGCAGCAACGGACACGCCGGCACTTTCAGCGGATCTGATTGATTCACTCATGATGCGCCTCTCATTCCAAGTGCCGGCAGGACTAACCGTGTTGGCAGACCCATGACTGTTTCGGGGTCGCCGACACACTGCAGTGGCCAGCCAACTGCCAAGCGCTCAGCGTAGTTGTAACCGCCAGCCTTGCCACGCCATGCACCACTTGCCGCATAGTCAGCGATCGCCGCATCAGAGACGTTGCCAAGTGTCACACGTGCCGTGTCCACAAAAATCCGTCGACCACCAGTGCGCCGGTCAAGCACACACATTCCGGTGACCACATCGTGCGTGGCACCAACAAAACCCTGCATCATTCGCGCTGCGTCCTGCACATCAGCAGGCTTGCCGATCACCGCTCCGCCAGCAACGCACATCGTGTCTGCGGCAACGATCCAACGCGGACCGTCGCTGCCAAATCGGACGGACGCGTCTGCAAGTACCTGCCGCGCTTTAAACCACGCCAAACTCATCACGAATCGTTCCGGATCGCGGCCGTCGGCGGGGGCATCGGCATCATCAATTGCCGGAATCATCACGATAAATACAACACCAGCAGCCGCAAGCAGTTCGCGGCGACGTGGTGACCCACTCGCCAAAATAACGTTCGAAAGGGCTGTCACTTCGGCCATGGCAGTGTCGTCGCGTGGGTGCATAGTTCGACGCTGCGCGGCGTGCAAGGAAATACAAGTATAGTTCGCACCCCGGCAGCAACCCCACTGCACCGCACGCGAACTGTTTGACGATGTCCGACCCCCGCCCCAAGCCCGCCAGCACCCCGGACCACGCGGAGCGCGCCCGTCTTGGCACCACCATGTCCGGTGCAAATGCCCGGCATTCAGTTGAAACGCTGATCGGTCGTGCCGCGGTCGAGCGCGGGTTAGCAACGCGCGACCAAGTGCTTGCCGCCTTTGAGGTGCTCAAGCAAATTCCCAAGGAAGAACGCGCCGCGCAATTTGTTCGCGTCTTTACTGGCCGTGGCGTGCTCACTGCGGAGCAGATCGAAACGCTCCGTGGTTGGATCGGCGAAGAGAACGATCCATCGTCCAAGTCCGGCTCAAGCATGGCTGGCCCCGCCGTCACCGCTGCACTGTCCATTCCTGGATATGAGGTCATGAAGAAGCTCGGCGCGGGCGCCATGGGCACCGTGGTGCTGGCCAAGCAACTCAGCCTTGATCGACTGGTAGCAATCAAACTGCTACCCAAGAAATTTGCTTCGGATGCTCAGTACATCGACCGCTTCTATAAGGAAGGCAAAGCGGCGGCCAAACTCAACGATCCCAACATCGTGGCCGCCTACGACGTCGGTCGGGCGCCGGGTGGCGAGTACTTCTTTGTGATGGAGTACATCGACGGCGATACCGTGTTCGACCGCATCACTGTCAAGCGACGGATTCCAGAAATGGAAGCGATTCACATCACTCGGCAAGCAGCCAGCGCGCTGAAACACGCGCACGCCAAGGGATTCATTCACCGCGATGTGAAACCAAAGAATCTGATGATCAACAAGGCCGGCGTAGTGAAACTGGCCGACCTCGGCTTGGCCCGCGCGGGCGATGACGCTGCGGCAATCACTGAGGAAAAGGGCAAAATCTTCGGCACTCCGTATTACATCTCACCGGAACAGATCCGCGCGCGCGATGTAACGCCAGCCACGGACATTTATGGTCTCGGCGCCACGCTGTACCACATGGTCACTGGTCGCGTCCCATTTGATGGAACAGCGCCGAAGGAGGTGATGCAGAAACACCTGCGGGATGCACTGATTCCGCCCGATCAGATTGCACCCAATCTTTCTGGTGGCCTCTCCATGGTCATTGAAATGATGATGGCCAAGGATCAACGCGAACGGTATCACTCAGCGGCCGACCTCATTGAGGATCTTGACCTAGTGGCAGCGGGCGATGCTCCGGTCCATGCACGACCCAAACTCGATAGCCCCATCTCTGGCATGGGTTCATTGGGCGCCACTGGCACCGACGAAGTGGTCATCACTTCCATGCCGCGCGCGCCAAGCCCATGGTCAACACCAGTGGGCATTATTGTGCTGGGTCTGCTGGCAGTGAGTGTGATCGGCAATCTGCTGCTTCTGGCACTGACCTTGCGCGGCGGCAAGTAATCGGCAGGCGCCACGGCGCTTCGCTCGATGCCTACCCCGGCCTATCGCACCTCAACGAGCAACTCAATCTCCACGCTCGCCCCGAGCGGCAGAGCGTTCGTGCCGACGGCGGCGCGCGCATGTCGGCCTGCCTCACCAAACAGTTGCTGCAGGAGTTCGCTGCCGCCGTTTGCCACCTTCGGCTGATCGGTCCAACCGTTGTCTGATTGCACGAAGACCCCAACGCGCACGATCCGCACCACGCGCGAAAAGTCGCCGCCGATCTGGTCGCCAATGACGGCAAGTCCATTCAGCACGCACTGCCGCGCCGCCGCCTGTGCCGCCTCGAACGAGCACACCGAAGGGACCGGTCCGGTGGCCATCAACTGGCCGTCCTTCATCGGAAGCTGCCCAGAAACGTAGATCAGATTCCCGGTGCGAACCGCCGGGATGTAGGCCGCCACTGGTTTCGGGGCAGGGGGCAGGGTCAATCCGAGGGCGGCGAGTTGCTGTTCAAAGGTCATGTGGGCATCGTAATGAGGGAACCACCTGGTGCGCGCGGGCGCTTATTGGAACTACGGAAATCAAAATTCTGCAGATTCATATGAACCACATGCCAACACTCGACGCCCCTGCGCCGTATCTTCCTCCTGGACAGACGGAGCGATTGCCCCGCCTGCTCGACATCCCGACGCGCCTGGAGCCCAAAGCGCTCACCTCTCGACTGCGGCATCCCCCGCGTTCTGCTCGGCAGAACGGTCCACCACATCACGTGCGGACTTTACGGAACATGAACTGATGCCATACCTGCGCCGCATGAGAGGTGCCCCGCATCGCCGGACTGACACGGCATACCCAGACGCCTGAGCCACTCCCGCCAAACGGTCGCATTGCGATCGTGTGTCGGATCGCCCATACGTTGATGATCGCCTACCGGCGATTCCAGCATCAGGCGGCTTGAGCTCAGGCGCTTCCTCCAACGCGCATTCTGAACCTGCATTGCAGATGCCTCGTCGGCATCAGTGCTCGCGCGTGCGAGCAGTTGGGTATTGAAGTCGTTGTTCTCTCCGAATCGTCTCTTTAGGAGTTACTGAACATGAAGAAGCGCGCATTCACGCTCGTCGAGTTGCTGGTGGTCGTGGCCATCATTGCCCTGCTCGTTGGTCTCTTGCTCCCGGCTTTGGCCAAGGCGCAACAGACTGCCAAGACCGTCAAGGACTCCAACCAGATCAAGCAGGTCCATACCGCGATGGTTGGTCGTGCCAACGAGACCAAGGGCGGCAAGATGCCTACCCCAGGCCTCATTAACCGCCTCGCCTACGGCGCTCAGCAGATCCCCGGCGAAGGCGAAGAGGACTTCGCGCAGAACAGAACGCAGAATTTGTTTTCGGCGTGCGTTGCGCAGCAGCTCTTCAACACCGACATCTTGTACGGCGCCACCGAGGTCAACCCGATCGTCAAGGCGTACACCAACTACAACTACGGCGCATACCGCCCCGCCGCCGACAGCTATTGGGACGCCAATATGCAGGCGAAGATTGATGGCGCGGTCGGCACCAATGAATGCCACACGTCGTTCGCTCACCTGATCCTGTGCGGACTGCGCAAGTCGCAGCACTGGCGTAACAACCTCGATTCAGCGCGCCCGCACATGTCCACCCGCGGCTGCAAGAACGGCGTTGTGACTGGCGACGAATACGAGCAGAGCCCAACCCTGCGCCTGCACGGACCCCAGAAGAGCTGGGAAGGCAACGTCTGCTTTGGTGACACCCACATGGAGTTCGTGGAAACCTTCCGCCCCGACGGCGTGTTCTATGAGTGCGGCACCTTCAACGGCGGCAACCTAACCAAGGACAACCTCTTTGCGTGCGGCGGAACCACTCCGGCCGAGTTCACCGGCAACGGCTGCGTTGACGTGAACGCCAGCAATGCACCACAGCCATGGGCCGGTGGAGACACCATGCTCGGAATCCACCCCAACGCCTCCACCAAGTGGATTGCCATCCCTGCGTGGGACAGGCTTGACAATCAGTAATTCGTCTCCACTCGCATTTCAATTACTCACCCCTGACATGAGAGATACTCACATGAAGAACCGCAACCAAAACAAGGGATTCACCCTCGTCGAACTGCTCGTCGTGATGGCGATCATCGCACTGCTCCTGGGTCTCCTGCTACCGGCACTTGCCAAGGCTCGCGCCACGGCACGCCAAGTGAAGGACGGAACACAGGTCAAGCAGATTCACCAAGGTTGGCTCACCGCCGCCAACGATTCGCAGGGCATCTTGCCGCTGCCAGGCGAAATTAACCGCGTCGGCGCAGTGCCCGGCCGTGGCGACATCGACGAGATTCAAAACAATCACGGCAACCTGCACGGATCGATGCTCGGCCGTGGATACGTCAATGCCCAGATCATGGTTTCGCCCGCAGAAATCAACGCCAAGGTGATTCCCTGCGCCACGTACAACATGAACATGATCAAGCCAGCCAACGATGTGTACTGGGATCCCGGAGCAGGAACGGGCTTCAAGGCCGACCTGCTCATACAGAGCAATACCTCCTACTCAGCCATGCCGGTCGACCCAACTTCGCGTCGCAAGACCGAGTGGAAGAACACCGGCAATTCACGGTTCGCCATCCTCGGCAATCGCGGTCCCAAGGCTGGCGCAGTGACTGGCGATGACTACACCAACTCCAAGACGCTGCTGATTCACGGTGGTACCAAGGAGTGGGACGGAAACATCGGTTACAACGACAACCACGTTGAGTACGGGCGTACCTCGTACCCAGAAAATGTGAAGCCACTTGCGCAGGCAGCCTGCAGCGGTGGACCAGCGGACTTGGTGATCAACACCCTCTCGCAGGACAACATCTTCAAGAATGACACTGGCTGCCAGACCGGCGGTAAGAAGAACGTTGACAGCGTCCTCTGGATCCAGAAGACCTCATCCAACACCGTCGCCACTGGCACCACCACGGTGGATCTCTTCAGCGGCGGAGATTTCGTTAGCTGGGACTGATTGTTGAAATGAAAGTGACCTTTCCCGCGGCCGGCACGCAACGCCGGCCGCGGTGCTTTTTGGCGAGCCGCGGTGCAACTTGGTTGGGCTTCATTCAACTTGGTTGGGCGTCGTGCAACTTGGTCGGGATATCCTGTAGCAATCTCATGCAATACTCAGGGGAAGCAATTCACAGCCGGTTCATCGCTGCAACGTGCGTCATGCTGGCCACACTGCTTGCCACGCTTTCGAATGCACAGACGCCCGTGGACGCCGTTGCTGTTCCGGCATGGCGGCAGGCAACGCGGCTGGCCGTCATCACCGTGTACGGGGAGATCGACGCCATGACGCGCAGCAGCGTGGAGCGGCGCATTGCTGAAGCAGCGGCGAGTGGCTTCGATGCTGCGGTCCTCGAGATTGATACGCCTGGCGGGGACATGTACGCCACGCTGGAACTGTGCCTCTTTCTGAAAGATCGCGCGCCGCTGCCCGTCTGGGCTTGGGTGCATCCCAAGGCGTACAGCGCGGGCGCCATCATCGCGCTTGCTTGCCGCGGCATCATCGTTTCGCCGGGCGCTGCGTTTGGAGACGCAGCACCGATTGCGGTACTTCCCGGCATGGGATTACAGCCATTACCAACCGCCGAACGCGCCAAGATGGAAGCGCCAGTGCTGGCTGAAGTGGTCGACAGCGCACGACGGCGCGGCTACGACGAAAATCTTGTGCGCGCGTTCGTCAGTGCGCCTGATGAAGTGTGGCTCCTGGAGCGAGTCAATCCGGATGCGAACGGTAACGCACGCATCTTTGTTGGGCGCCCGGAATATCGTGAGGCCTTCGGGACCGATCCCCCCACCATGCGAAGTGCGGGCACACAACGGGACGCCATTGCGGCTGGCGCGGCTGCCATTCCGTTTGTTGATCTATCACTGCGGCGCCGCAACGATGATGGTCCACGCAACGCTGAGGAGCGCGATGTCATGGTGGAAGACCAGCAGACGCGCCCGCCGGTGCGCGAGCGACTCACTGCGGCAACGGCGCAAGAGTGGCGCGTGGTGGCGCAGGTCGATGGTGCAGAAGAACTACTGGTGACGTACGCGCCGGAGGCGATCGCCTTTGGACTTGCTGACCGCGAAATTGGAACCGACGCTGAGCTTTCCTCATACTTCGGTGCGACATCGCTGCAACGACTGGACGAAAATGTCGGCGATGCCCTGGTGCGATTCCTCACCAGTTGGCCAGTGCGACTGATCTTGGTGGTGGTACTGCTGGGCGGATTCCTGATTGAGATTGCCGCTCCCGGAATCGGCTGGTTTGGAGCAGCGGCGGCCTTGGCATTGGCGCTCTTGGTTGGCGCGCCTGCATTTGCGGGCGTTACCAGTTGGTGGCCGTTGATGATCGTGGTCTTGGGTCTCGCACTGGTCTTGATCGAGATCTTCCTGATTCCCGGGGTGGGAATCGTGGGGTTCCTTGGCGGCGCGTGCATATTGGTCGGACTGGTAGTGGGCTTCCTTGATGCACCGCTGGCCACACCTGAAGGTCGCGATGACCTTGCCACGGCGATCGGCATCGTCGCTGGTGGCGGGATTCTGGCGATCGGTGTCGCGTGGGCGCTGTTACGCGTGCTGCCACAGTCACGCCTACTGCATGGAGCGATCCTTGCAACGACCACCGGTGGCCTCGGGCCATCCACCACGGTGCCGGCATCCGGGGCGGTACCGGTCGGTGCGCAAGGAGTAGCTGTTTCGCCACTGCGCCCCGTCGGAAAGGCTGAATTCAATGGGGTACTGATGGATGTGCAGGCCATCGGCCCGATCATCGCGTCGGGCGCGCGGATCGTGGTGGTGCGCTCCACCCCGTACGCTCTTGATGTGGAACAAATCAACGAATGATCTCTTACGCATCCATTGCTCTGTTGGCTGACACCACTGCCAGCGGCGATTCCTCCGTATGGATCGCTGCAGGATTCATACTCCTCGCCGTAGCGGTGGTGTTGGGTGTGTTGGAGCTCTTTGTTCCAACCGGCGGTGTGCTGGCGGTCGCTACTGCAAGCTGCCTGGTGGCATCGATCATCGCATTCTTCATGCACGGCATGTTGTGGGGTTTCGCGGCGCTCCTCGCCTACTCCGCGGGAGCTCCGTTTGCAGTGGTGTTCGGATTCAAACTATGGACGCGCACGCCGATCGCGCGCCGGATGGTGCTTGGCAACACTGACGCCGATTCCGAAGGCGTGCAACCAATCAAGGTCGCTGCAGGCCAGGTAGCCGTGGGAACCGAGGGCGTGGCACTCACGCCGCTGCGCCCGATCGGGTTTGTTCGTTTCGGTGACCTGCGCATGGAAGCTGCTGCAGAAATGGGCATGATCGACGTTGGGGCAGTGGTGACGGTGGTCGAATCAACCGGGGACCGCGTGGTGGTACGAGCGCGCGGCTAACATCCGTGCATGACTACGGAACCCGCACTTCGCAACGGATTCACTTTGCTTGCTCAGGTCGCCCCGGCTACCAGCGGCAACTTCAACATCATCTTCTGGGTGGTGTTGGCCATCGTGGGCCTGATCGGCTTTGTGATGCTGATCGTCATCAGCCAATACATCCAGCTCGCGGTGCAGGCGTGGCTCTCCGGAGCGCCCGTCAGCCTGCTGAAACTGGTGATGATGCGCCTGCGCAAGGTTTCGCCCACCGAGATCGTCTTCAACCGCATCTCTGCCAAGAAGGCCGGCCTGGACATCGATTCAGATCAACTGGAGAGTCACTTCCTTGCCGGCGGAAACATTGAGCGTGTCGTGCGCGCGATGATCGCCGCAGACAAGGCCAAGATCGACCTGCCGTGGGACCGCGCCACTGCCATTGACCTGGCGGGTCGTGACATTCTTGACGCTGTCAAGACCAGCGTTGACCCCAAGGTGATTGACTGCCCAAGCGTGCAGTCGGGTCGTCAGACCATCGACGCCGTAGCGAAGGACGGCATCCAGTTGAAGGCCCGCGCCCGCGTTACCGTGCGAACGAATATTGCACGCCTCGTCGGTGGTGCGACTGAAGAGACCATCATCGCTCGAGTCGGTGAAGGCATCATCTCCACCATCGGTAGCGCCGAGGATCACAAGAGCGTTCTGGAGAACCCGGACAAGATTTCCAAGACAGTGCTTGCCAAGGGTCTTGACTCCGGCACCGCGTTCGAGATTCTCTCCATTGATATCGCTGATATTGATGTCGGCGAGAACATCGGCGCCAATCTGCAGACCGCGCAGGCAGAGGCTGACACCAAGCGATTCCAGGCACAAGCCGAGCAGCGTCGCGCGCTGGCAGTGGCGTTGGAAGCAGAACACCAAGCGGAGGCAGAGAAGAACCGGGCCTTGGTGGTGTTGGCCGAAGCAGAGATTCCCAAGGCCATCAGCGAAGCGCTGCGCAGCGGCAATCTGGGCTTGATGGACTACTACAAGATGCAGAACATCATGGCCGATACCAGCATGCGCGCTTCGCTCGGTAAACCGGAGCAGCAATCCTGACGCGCTGCGCAGGACTGCTCTGAGCATGCCCATTCTCTACGTGGTGATGCCTGTCTTTAACGAGGGATCCACCCTTGGAGAGATTGTTCACCGAGTACTTTCGGCACCGATGCCCACTGGCTGGAGCGTGCAACTCATCATGGTTGATGATGGCAGCCGCGCAGACGCAGCACAGGCGACCGTACAGTGCGCGGCACGTGCGGGTGGTGCGGTGCAGCTCATCGTTCACCCGCACAACCGCGGTAAAGGTGCGGCTCTCATGACGGGATGTAGCGCAGTGCTCACCCGCGCCACTGACAGCGATGCCATGCTGGTGCAGGATGCAGACCTTGAATACGACCCCGCTGATTTCCGCGCGCTGCTGGCGGCGCTCGGCAATCCGTCCATTGGCGCTGTCTTTGGAAATCGCTGGGGAACCGGTACCGAGCGCAGCGGGTACCGGCACCTGCACGCGCTTGCGAACCGCGCACTCACTTGGCTAAGTAACCACGCGACCGGTCTGGGCGTGCATGACATGGAATGTTGCTACAAATTGCTGCGCATACCAGTGCTGCGAACTGTGCTGCCTTGGCTCTCTGAAGAACGCTTTGGCATTGAACCGCAGATTGCCGCCGCGTTGGCGCGTGCACAGATCCGCGTGGCGGAAGTGCCCGTGCAATACTCACCGCGTACCTTTGCTGAAGGAAAGAAGATTCGCTGGACGGATGGCGTCCGTGCGCTGTGGGTCATTGTGCGCGAACGTCTCCGTAGCCGCGCACCGCATGCTGTAGGTAACCACCAATGAACGCACAGCCCACTGAACTGACTGGCTTCCGCGCCATGATGAAACGGTTCCTTGCGCCCAAGCGCGCGGCCATGCAGGCGGTGGGATTCCTGGTTGGTCTGGCATTGGTGGCATGGGTAGTGAAAGGCGCCATCGACGTTGCTGCCGATCCCACTCGTGCCGGGATTCTTGAAAGCGTGCGCGCGGCATGGCAGCAACGCCCGTGGCTGGTGATCGGCATTGCGCTGACCACCGCGGTGAGTTTGATCATCGACGGCGCACTGTTCTGGATGGTGTTGGCTCCGGTGCGGCGCCTTGGATTCATGGAGATTCAGTGGCTGACGTTCGTGACTGCCACGAGCAATTTCTTCCCGGTACGCCTGGGTATTCCGGTGCGTTACGCCTACGCGCTGCTTGCCAACCGCCTGACATTTATGCAGGCCACCGCGTGGTTCATTGCCGTGACACTGGTGGTGTTGGTTTCTCTCGGTGCGGTCATCGCAGCGACTGCCATCATTCCCGTCCCTGGGTTTGGTTGGGCCGCGTTAGTACTGGTTGCGCTTGCCATCGGCGGCTTCGTGTTGCAGCGGCTTGCTCACCTACCGATCATCACGCGTCGCTTCGGTGAGTGGACCCGCATGCTCACCACTCCGAGCACCTACTGGATCGGCACGATTCTGCGGGTTATCGAAGTCCTCCTGTGGATTGTGCGCATGTGGTGCGCTGCAGAAATTCTTGAGCTGGGGCTTTCCTTTGCCACCGTCACTGTGCTTGGGGTAGCGGCGATTGCTGTCATGCTGAATCCATTTGGACGCATCGGATTCCGTGAAGCAACCACAGTCTTGGTTGCCAACTGGATGGCTGGCGGTGGCCTCGATGTTTCACACGCCGATGGCGGATTCAAGCAACTTGCATTGCTGGAGAGTCTTGGCGAAATGTTCACCACCATTCCGCTCGGGCTCATCTCGTTGCCGTTGGTGATTTCTTGGTATCGCATGCGCCGACGCGAGCCCGCCGTCAATCCAAGTTGACGAGCGCCGCTGCAGCCACCCGGCGCAGCCCATCATCAACGCGCAGAAACCGCATGCGCATTGCTTCGGCGCGGCTACCGAGCCACGGTGCACGACCACAAGCGCGATCGACCCGACCGATCGCCGCGCGCAGGTCTTCAAGCGATGGCTCGGCACGACGGAAGGCGGCAGCGTGCGCGCGCGCCAACCAACAAGCGCACGCCACATTCAACGCCACGGCCTGAATTCCTGCAGGAACTGACCACCCGTAGTAGCCGCTGCCCCACGCGCGACCGCCCAGGATGGTGGCGCGCATCCACCGCACCAACAGTTCCTCGCACGCGTTCCACTCCGGCGAATCCGTCAGCGAACGCACTTGATCAATCGCCGCAAACTGCGCCGAAGGCCAACGATCGCCCATCGCCGGCATCATTCCCGCACCCTTCGCAAATGCGCGACTGCGCAGGTACTGACCAACAATCGCGCGCACTCGGCCAACCCGACGAAGCTCTCCAATCTTGGGATCCTCCAGTCGGAAGAACGCTGCCTGCCGAAGTGTCGCCCGCTGCGCGCGCGTTGCGGCCTGCACCGGGTGGTGTGGAAGTTCCCGCGGAAGCGCTTGCACCAGCGTCTGCATCAGTTCCTGCAAACGCGCTCCGCGTACTTTGCCAAATCGCGCACCGGACAGTTGCTGCCCAAGCCATGCCAATCCGTCGATACGGATAACCAACGGCACCGCGCTGTTTGCCATCCAATTATCCAGCGCGTCAGCAACACACTGAAGTTCCTCCGGTGTTGCCTCGGTTGCGTCATCAAGAAATGTTCGAACCGGTGCTAACTCCGGGACCGCATCCGCCATACGCCGCACTTCTCGCACATGGGTAGACAGCGGCGCGCCCTGATTTGCCAACACGCTTGCACACGCAAAGCTGATGCCAACATGCGCAGCTCCAGCGTCCGGCGCAAAATTAAATGGAAACAACTGGCATGCCAACGGCTTCGCTTCCAGGCCAAATTCGGCGTGAATTCGGCACTTTCCGCCCTCCAAGAGAAATACGCAGGCGCCGTCAGCGCGCTGGGAAAGAAATCGTCGTCCGCGAAACTCAACAGTGACATCGCCAAGCGTGCGCTCCCAATCTTGCGAACGCAATTTTTCCAAATCCGCCTCACGCAGCTGCACTGTGAAATCGCGGCAGCAGTTTCCGCAGCCATGGCAACTGTATCGCTGCGATGGCAATGGAAGAATCGTCAACGGAATAGTGGAGGCGCGCTGCATGTCGGTCACCAGGAAATCCGCTTATGAATCAAGAGATATGCCAAGCGCCGTACCGCGCGTCCACGATGACTCACTGCATTTTTTTCCTGAGGCGACAACTCCGCGCTGGTCATCGCGCGCTCGGGAATCCATAGGTGTGGGTCGTATCCAAATCCGTTTGTGCCGCGCGGCTCATCTGCGATGACGCCCTCAAATTCACCGCGCGTCTCAATCAATACTATGCCGTCCGGCGTCGCAATACACATGGTGCATACAAATCGCGCGCGACGTTGATCCGGCGGAATGCCGCGCATCGATCCCACCAACTTGGCGTTGTTGCGTGCATCACGGTCCGCGCGTGAACCCTCGGTACCAGCCCAATACGCACTATGTACGCCGGGTGCTCCCTGCAGCGCGTCCACTTCCAGTCCGCTGTCATCAGCAAGCACGGCCTCACCAAGCGCCGCCGCGTAATAACGAGCCTTAATTCGTGCATTTTCTTCAAATGTTGACCCGGGCTCGTCAGGCTCTGCCGGCACCGGGCGACCAAGTTCCGGCAGTGACACCACCGCAAATCCCATCGGCTCAAGCACCGCACGGATCTCATCCACCTTGTGCGGGTTACCAGTTGCGATCACGATGCGCATGGCTCGCTCCTCTTGGTTGCATTAGGTTTGCAGTACGCCGGTACGAAACGGTGCTTCGACTGGCGCCTGGTATGCCACTCGCATTGCCGCCACCAGTTCATCACGGGTGTGCTGCGGATCAATGATGCGGTCGACCCAACCACGGCTTGCCGCGTACTTGATGTCCTGCTGTTCGGAATAGCTGCGCGTGATCGCTTCCAGAAGTTGCGCGCGCATGCCCTCGTCGATCTTCTCGCCTTTGCGTTCGCGCGCCGCCAGGTCAATCTGCAACAAGGTGCTCGCTGCCTGAGCCGCACCCATCACGCTGCATTTGGCGTTGGGCCACGCCAGTGTGAGCAGCGGATCAAAGGCACGTCCACACATGGCGTAATTGCCAGCGCCGTAACTTCCACCAACAATCAACACCAACTTAGGAACTACGCAGTTGGCCATCGCGTTCACCATCTTGGCGCCCGAGCGAATAATGCCGCCCTGTTCGCTATCGCGCCCAACCATGAATCCGTTGGTGTCGTGCACAAAGAGAATTGGAATCTTGCGCTGATTGCAATCCATAATGAAGCGCGCGGCCTTGTCAGCACTGTCGTCATAAATGACCGCAGGCATGTTGGTGGCAACCGAAGGACCAGCCTTGCCGCCGGCCATCTTCTTCTGCGTCAGTTTCTTCTGATTCGCCACGATTCCCAGCGCAAATCCGCCAATGCGGGCGTAACCACACACGAGCGACTGCCCAAACTCGGCGCGGTACTCATCCATGCTGTTTGCATCGACCAGGCAGCCGAGCAACTCGGTCATGTCGTACTGCTGGCCAGGCTCCACGCGAATCACCGAAGTCACTTCAGTCGGCGCGCGCGAGGGCTGCGCCGACGCAACCGCCGGCGTCGGAGCGGGCAACGCAGCACGGCTCGCCTGCAGCAAACTGCGCAAGCGCGTGATGCATGCCGGATCGTCTTTCTCCCGGAAATCAATCGTTCCGGAAATCTGTGCATGCATGGCTGCGCCGCCCAAGTCTTCGCTGGAAACCTCTTGCCCGATCGCGGCCTTCACCAGCGCTGGACCTGCCAGATACAGGCCGCTTCCCTCGGTCATCAACAGCGTGTCGCAGAGCACCGGCAAGTATCCGCCGCCGGCCACACAATTGCCCATGATGGCGGCGTACTGCGGAATGCCCATGGCACTAAATACAGCGTTGTTGCGGAAAATCCGACCAAAATCATCGGTGTCGGGAAACACGTCTTCCTGCAAAGGCAAGAACACGCCCGCACTGTCAACCAAATACAGGAGCGGCAACCGCGCGCGCTCAGCAATCACCTGCGCGCGAATGATCTTCTTGCAGGTCATCGGAAAGAATGCCCCAGCTTTCACCGTGGCGTCATTGGCAATGATCATCACCAGCCGGCCCTGCACGGTGCCGATGCCAGTGATCACGCCCGCTGCAGGTGCACCGCCGTATTCGCGGTACATGTTCCACGCCGCAAACAATCCCAGTTCGGTGAACGCAGTCCCCGCATCAACAAGCAGCGCGATGCGCTCGCGTGCCGTCAATCGACCATGTCGGTGCTGGCGTTCGATGCCCGAAGGGCCACCGCCTTGCTCGATCTTGGCGCTTTCGGCGATGAATTGGGCGATCGCCCCGTGAAGTCCTGTAGGGGCGGCGGAAGGGGCGTCTGCCATGATGGAATGAAGGATACGGCGGTTTCGTCTGTCCCGATAACGGTCATCGCTCCCCCGGCTTGAGTTAAACGGCGGATTCACTACACTACGCGGCTCAATTCAAGCAAGGAAAGCCAGAAGCAATGTCGATCTCCGCAACGAAAAAAGCCGCTGTCATCAGCGTCAACCGCACCCACGCTACTGACACCGGATCTCCGGAAGTCCAAGTGGCCATCCTCAGCGAGCGCATCACCACGCTGCAGGACCACTTCAAGGCAAACCCCAAGGACCACCACGGCCGTCGCGGCCTGTTGTTCATGGTTGGTCGCCGTAACCGTCTGCTCACCTACCTCGCGCGCACTGACCGCGATCGGTACCAGACCCTCATCAAGCGTCTCGGTCTTCGCAAGTAAGGCTCGCAGCCGCACCGCCGCACTGCGGCAGTTGGCATCGCGCAGCCTTCACACAACGAAGTCTTTACTGCGCCGTGGCTCCTGTCCTGAAGGCGGGTGGCTGTCGTCCATTTGCGCGCTGAGACACCCCGTCCAAAATTATTAAACGCGTTAGAGCATCACTTTAGAAAGAGGAATGAAGCAAATGTCCAGTACCAAGAAGCATGTCATCGTTGAACGTGAAATCGGCGGCCGTACGCTGCGATTCGAAACCGGCAAGGTTGCCAAACTCGCCCACGGAGCAGTTGTTGCCAGTTACGGCGACACCGTCGTCCTGTGCACCGCCGTCCGCGCCAACCCGCGCGCTGGCATCGATTTCTTCCCTCTCACCTGCGATTACCGCGAGCGCACCTCTGCCGCTGGTAAGTACCCAGGCGGCTTCAAGAAGCGCGAAGGCGCCCCAAGTGAGAAGGAAGTCCTGACCATGCGAATGATGGATCGCCCGATCCGTCCGCTCTTTCCAGATGGCTTCATTGACGAAATTCAGCTGCAGTGCATCGTGCTCAGTCACGACACGCAGAACGACAGCGACGTGCTCGCCTGCACCGGCGCCAGCGCCGCACTCAGCCTGACCGACGCCCCATTCCAGGGCCCGATCGCCACCGTGCGTGTCGGCCGCGTCATCACTGAACAGGGTTCAACCTTCATCATCAACCCAACCGTCGCGCAGCTTGATTACAGCGACATCGATTTGGTGCTCTCCGGTCACAAGGACGGCATCAACATGATCGAAGTCGGCGCGGCTGAAGTCGACGAGAAGACCATGCTGGAGGCAATCGCCTTCGGTCTGGAGCACGGCATCAAGCCAATCCTGGCTCTGATCGAAGAACTGCGCACCAAGAGCGACGCACCAGCGCACTCCATGGGCACGCCCGTTCTCCCATCGGACGAAGTCATGAAGCTCGTCAAGGAGAAGGCATACGACTCCATGAAGGAAGCGCGCAAGATCAACGGCAAGAAGGAGCGCAACGCCAAGGTGGACGAAGTCAAGAAGTATGTGCTCGATACATTCTTTGCGATGCCAACCGGCGAAATCTCCTTCAGTACTTGGCAGACCGCTGACAAGCGCGCCAAGGAAGCCAAGGAAGCCATGCGCATCATGGAGAAGAAGGTCACCCACGACCTCGTCTCCAACCACGGCATCCGTCCGGATGGTCGCACCAAGGATCAGATCCGCAAGCTCGATATGGAGGTCTCTGTCCTCCCGCGCACGCACGGCAGCGCCTTCTTCCAACGCGGCGAGACGCAGAGCATCGTCACTTGCACCCTCGGCACCATCAAGGACGAGCAAATCGTCGATGGTTTGATGCCTGAGTACGCAAAGAAGTTCTACCTGCACTACAACTTCCCTCCATTCTGCACCGGCGAAGCTGGCCGCATCATGGGCCCGGGTCGTCGCGAGCAGGGTCACGGCGCACTCGCCGAGCGAAGCCTTCGCGCGATTCTGCCAGATCCGGTGGAATTCCCGTACACCGTGCGCCTGATCAGCGAGATCACTGAGTCGAACGGCTCAAGCTCGATGGCCAGTGTCTGTGGCGGCTGCTTGGCGCTGATGGATGCGGGCGTGCCTATCAAGGCCACCTGCGCTGGCATCAGTGTTGGTCGCTTCACCTCTTCTGAGGGCAAGGTTGGCCACGTGATCGACATCATCGGCGAAGAAGACTTCTTCGGCGAGATGGACTTCAAGGTCAGCGGCACCCGCGAGGGCATCACCGGCATTCAGCTTGACCTGAAGGCCCGCGGTCTCTCCATCGAAGAAATCACCACGATCTTTGAGATCGCCCGTAAGGGACGCATCGACATCATCGGGCAGATGGAAGCTGTCATCGCTGAACCACGCGGCGACATCTCCAAGTTCGCACCGCGCATCATCACCGTGAAGATCGACCCCGAGAAGATCGGCAAGTTGATCGGACCAGGCGGCAAGATGATCCGCGGCATCCAGGAGCGCACGGGCGCCCAGATCGACGTCGAAGAGGATGGAACCGTGTTCATCGCATGCGCCGACAGCGAGAAGGCCGCTCAGGCGCGTGCCGAAGTCGAGGCGCTCGGTGCGGAGATCAAGCTTGGCTCGATCTACGACGGCAAGGTCATCTCGATCAAGGACTTCGGTTGCTTCATCGAACTCGTCCCCGGAACCGACGGCATGTGCCACGTGTCGGAACTGGCGCACGGGTTCGTGAAGCACGCCACCGAGGTCGTCAAGATCGGCGATATCGTCAAGGTCAAGGTCATCAACGTTGACGACAGCGGGCGCATCAAGCTGAGCCGCAAGGCCCTCCTTGAGGCACCAGCCGGCGGCGGTGGTGGCGAAGGTGGTGGCGGTGGAGACCGTGGTCGTCGCGATGGCGGCGGCGGCGGCGGCGGAGACCGTGGCGGACGCGACGGCGGTCGCGACGGCGGTCGCGACGGCGGTCGCCGCGACCGTGAAGGCGCACCGGCCCAGCAGTAAAATCTGCCGGCAATACCAGTACCTATGAACCGAGGCCATCTACACCAGATGGCCTCGGTAATTTTTTCGGAGCGCCTGCGAACCAACCCCTGCGCTCCTTCGTAAACCCTTTGTTCATAAGCCACTACGTCCGCTGAGTTATTCGAACCCAAATTGCCCGTCCGAAACCCCAAACTATTGATTGTTCAGACTTGCATAAGTCCGTAAACCGGAGCATAATTCGCGCGGTCTCGGAATCTTTGGGGCCGGCGGATCACACAACCGCACCTTCCTGCGTGTTCATCGGTAGGAATGTCACCTAGTTAGAGCGAGCAACCCATGTCCAACACCACTCTCGAAAACGTAGAAGGCCAAGTGAAATGGTTCGACCCCCGCAAGGGATTCGGATTCATTGTTGGACCTCAAGGCCAGGACATCTTTGTTCACTTCTCCGTCATCGATCAAGAGGGCGGATTCCGCACTCTGAATGACGCTGAGATGGTCGTCTATTCCGCGACTGAGGGTGCTAAGGGATGGGCCGCCACCAAGGCTCGTTCGCTGACTCGCGTCCCAGCCGCTGGCAGCGGGACATGATCCGTCGCTCAATGCGGCGCGCCTGATGCATATTGAACTGTTTAGCTCCCTGCTTTATGCAGGACTATTCCCTGCCCGACACCTGCGCGTGTCGGGGGTTCTTGTTGATACGAATGCCACTGGCACGATCACCCCTGCTGCGGCCGAATCGATTCCCGGGTGGGCCGTTATCGCCGTGGCAATCTGCAGCGCACTCGGCATCGTGGCGCTCGCGTGGTGGCTCCCCTACCGCATGATGCGCGTGCAACGAACGCAAGTGCGGCACGCTGAACGTGCAGCTGCGGAGAGCGCGCGTAACGCCGAGATTGCATCGATGACCCGAGGACTTGCGCACGAAATCAAGAATCCACTCTCCACCGTGGTCTTGAACGCACAACTGCTGCGCGAGGAAATCCTGGACTCGCCACTTGATGAAACCGATCGCGCCAGCATGTCGCGTCGCGTGGACACCCTGGCGCGCGAAGCCGCACGCCTGCGCGACATTCTCACTGACTTCCTGCGTTACGCGGGCCGAATGCAACTGGATCGGCGGCACTGCGATCTCCGCGATGCCGTTACCGAAATCAGCGACTTCTTCATGCCGCAAGCGGAGCAAGCGGGCGTCCGATTCGTCGTCGATATGGACCGGCATCCGGTCATTGTTGACGCCGACCCTTCGCTACTGAAGCAAGCGCTGCTCAATTTGCTCCTAAACTCAGTGCAGGCCATGCAAGACCTCCCCGAGGACCGCGCCCGGACACTGAAACTTTCAGTGCACGCCGATCCATCCGAAAGTCGGAACGAGAACCCCCGCTGTGCTGCCATTGAGGTGGAAGACACTGGCCCAGGATTGACCCCGGAGATGCGCCAGCACACCTTTGAGCCCTATCACACCACCAAGCCGGGCGGCAATGGACTCGGCCTGGCCACCGCGCGGCGCATCGTTGAGGCGCACGGCGGGAGTATCGAAGCGCTCGCTGCAAGCAATGGCGATGGGGCGCGCTTTCGCATCACCCTGCCACTCGCCGAGACCGCGTCCCACGCACCAGCGCCGCGCTGATTGCGCGACACCTGCGCTCAGTCCAACCAGTCCTTCGCCTTGAGTCGTTGCGGCACATACGTTTCGGTGACGTAGGAGATGTCCTTGGTAATCAAGGACTCCACTTCCATCTTGAAGCCGTTGTTGAGCATCCCATCGATCTCGCGCTGCCAACCCTTGTGACCTTGAAACCACGGGTACGCGGCAATTTCCTTGGCACGCTTGATGTCGGTGTCATTCAGTGCAATCTGTACATCATCACTGAGGCCGCAGGTGCGGTAGTCACTCGCGCGAATACCCAAGTACTTAACGTCCGGAATCGCCAAGCGCTCACTCTCGAACGCCAAGGAGATACTGCCCTGCTTGATCACGCTGTAGATGTAGTGCCCCCATGGGTCGCAGTCGAGCAAGCAGTACACCGGCAGCCCAAGTTCTTCGTTCAGTCGACGCAACAAGCGGCGCACTCCGCGCGGTGGCTGACCACCGCCTTCGGTCAAGATGCAATTGTGCTTCTCCCAGAAGCGATCCTCATTGAAGCGACTCCAAACGGTGTTCTTCTCAACATGCAGGACGAACTTGGCGTCACACTTCTTGAACTTGATCACGTCTGGTTCCACGATCGACGGGATGGCATAGCCGCCTGATCCCATGCGTCGGCAGTCGATTTCATCACCCGAGTCGATGATGGTGATATTGCCCACCATCGTGCCCGCCTTCTTGGCAAAGATGTGCAACTCTTCACGCAGCGCCGCAAGCGATACTTCCAGGTCTTCCAAGATTCCGTCTGACTCATCCTGATCAGCGAAGGTCTTCTCCTTCGTGCCAGCCACGGTGTGCAGGCCCTTATAGAACATTCCACGCAAACTGAGCGTCTTCTCTGCTGCAATCAAGTCCTTGATACTTGATGAGTGCAGCATGGTCTGCATGAAACTCTTCGCCTGACTCAAGTTGAACAGCCCGCGCTCTTGCGCAGCGGGACCCATTTGCAGGATGCCCTTCTTCTTGTTCCAGAGCGTGTTGCTCTTGGTGCGCGTGGGAACGCGAACCGTCGGCTCATTCCCTGCCAGCGAACGTTTCGCCACATCGGTAGCGAGTGTCACAATCTTCTTCTCAGTGGCGGCGTCGCGCTCCTTCTTGGTGCGAGCGGGCGCGCTTGGTGTCTTCTGCTTTGCCATGGGGTCGTTCCTATTTCGTAACTAGATGATCAATGATGATCAGAATGATCAGAAGAGACGTGGGCCGTCATTACTTGGCTTGCCGCCGCCAGGCTTGCGGCTCGCCGCCTTGGCTGCGCGCGCACGAAGCTCTGCTCTGGCTGCTGATTCTGGAGCCTGCTTGACAGTTCGCTTGGGGCTCGCTGCGGCATCGGGTTTGGACTTGCCCTTGCTTCGGGACGGAGCGTCTCCCTTGCTCGTGGGCTGACGAGTCGCACCCTTGGTGGTTGCGCCGGCCTGGCGCGTCTGCTTTTTATTGCTGTTACCAAAGTCCAGCGGCGCAAACGGTGTGGAGGAAAGCTGCGCCACCGCCGGAGCAATCGCCTCGTGCACAATCAGCACGCCTTCATCGTCCGGTCCGGATGGTTCTTCATCCTTGATGACCTTGCCGTCTTCGTCAAGCACTTGATCGGCGACTGCGGTGCGTGCATTGGCTTGCTCCAACAATGCGTCATAAATCGCCTTGGGATCAGCGCCCATGATGGCATGCACTGCCTTGGCGATCTCACCGATGTAGCGCTCAAACACATCGCGACGCAGACCCTCGCGGCGCATGCGCTGGCGTTTGCGCAGGTAGGTGCCCAATTTGCGCCCGCACTCCATCAGCGCCAGTTTCATCTCCTTGCGAATTTCGTCGTAGTCCGCAATGGCTTCCTTGCTCTCGCTTGTGAACGGCACCCACACCGAAGCCATGTGAATCATGATCACCAGCGGTCCAACCGGAATACCGCCACGCGGTTGTGACAGGTTGTAGTTCTTCCAACCCGTCTCACTGACGGCCTTGAAACTGGAGCATGCACTCTGCTGAAAGAGCAGTGGCACACGGTTGGCAAAGCGAATGACGCGCGCGGTTTCGTCGCCAGGCAACTCACCACCGAATGCAATGGCCGCCTCAATCTGGAAAGGTCGACCACGGTAGACATCTGCCTCACGGCTCGATGCCGCGTAGAACTCAGCGCGCACCCCTTTGAGCATTCCGGCGAGCAATTGCCGGACACCAATCGGCGCCAGGCAATCCGTGGGCGGTGGAGCCAGTTTCGACTCCTGAAATACTTTGAAGAGTTTCTCTGCTTGCGGCGGACCAACGTCGGCCACTTTGGTGCGGCTGGTCAGCCCGATGGCTTCACACATGCCGCTCGCGGTGGACGCGCTCACGCGGCAGAAGCAATCCTGAAGGAACTTAAAGAGCGTGCCGCCCTTCTCAGTCGCCTCGTAGTCCTTGAGCATCTGCAGCAGGATTCCCAACTCGATCCCCTTCGGGTGCGGTTGGATTTCCTTGGTTTCCCGCGGCAATTCATGAACGCCACGCGGAAAGACAATGACGCCGTTGGTCTCGGTAGTGACCTTGGCAACAGCCGCAGCACTTGCTTCGGCTGCCGTCAGCACATCCGGTTCATCATCTTCCGTCACCCGTGTCGGCGGCACAAAGACAATGCGTGCGTGCGGATTGGCAATGGCCGTGAGTTCAAGAAACTCGTCCACCGAACCACGCCCGCGCTGGTACTTGCCGTCAAGCTCAATGCTCACCGACGTACCAGTTGGGAATTCCGTTGCAGTCAAAAATCCACTCTGCTCAGCCAGCGCGCGGGTTCCCGCACTCAACTTGCGAAGGCGATCCGGCGGGAAGTCCTTGACCTCTTTGTCAAAGGTCACTTCGGCGCGGTTGGTCTTGGTGTTCATCGCCAATTCGATGTGGTGGGTCGGCTGACCAGCCTTCGGCTTGGTAAAGATGGCCATCGGCCGACCAGTGGTGATCAGCCCGTACATGCCCGCGGCGCTGATACCGATGCCCTGCTGACCGCGGCTCATTTTTAAGCGGTGGAACTTCGATCCATAGAGCAGGCGCCCAAAGATGTTCTCGACCTGCTTACGAACAATGCCCGGTCCGTTGTCAACCACCGTCACGCGGTAGCGCGAACTCTTGGCAGATGCAGGACGCGTCGGCTCAAGGTCCTCAATGATCACCGCGATCTCTGGCAAGATCTCTGCTTCTTCGCAGGCATCAAGCGAGTTGTCGACCGCTTCCTTGATGGTGGTCAGCATCGCCTTGCGCGGGTTGTCAAACCCAAGCAAGTGACGGTTCTTTGCAAAGAATTCACTGACCGAAATGTCCCGCTGCCGAGTGGCCATGGACTCCGCATCCACCTTGGGCGTGGCGGACTTCTTCTTCGGTTCAGCCACTGCAACGGCTTCCTTGGCTGCCATTTCGGGCTCCTTTACGTGCGTTCGCGGATCAATGCTTCCCGTGCCCAACGTCCTGGATCACGGGCCGCGTCATGCTTCGTCGTTTGGCGGCGAAGGGCGGGTACGGTAGCACGATCGGCTGAATGCCCTGTCTGACTCGGTTTTTTGCTATCCTTGCCGCCCCACAACTTACGGAGAAAAACATGGAAACAAGCCTCATCATTCTTAAGCCAGATGCCGTCCAACGCGGTCTCATGGGTCGCATCATCAGCCGCTTCGAAGAGAAGGGCCTGCAAATCGTGGGTGCCAAACTCACGCAGATCAGCCCGGAACTGGCCGCTGAGCACTACAAGGATCACGCGGCGCGGCCGTTCTATCCTGGGCTGGTCAAGTTCATGACCTCCAGCCCGGTGCTGGTGCTTGCCATCCGCGGCAACGGCGCGGTCGCCATTTGCCGAAACCTCATGGGCGCCACTTTCGGGTCCAAGGCTGCCGGCGGAACCATCCGTGGCGACTTTGGCGTCTCCAACAGTTTCAACCTGATCCACGGCTCTGACAGCCCAGAAGCGGCTATTCGCGAGCTTTCCCTGTTCTTCAACAAGGGCGAAGTCTTGGACTTCAAGCGCCCCAGCGACGCCTGGGTCTACGACATGTCGAGCGGAACCGCGGAGTAAGCAACTCCCTCATCTGCCTAAACGTCTTATAATAACAGCCAAGGCGCTCATTTTGAGCGCCTTGGCTGCGTTTTCACGGTTCGCTTGCCACAATCCCGAACCCGCGAGCGCCGCTGGGCATCTCAAGATGCAACGGACTCTGCACCAGCGCTCGGCGATTGGGTGACCCCCAGTCCGCGGTTCGACGTCCGTATTAGGTTTCAAATTTTATTGAATCCGTGCTGAACACGATGCGAACTCCTTCGTAAGAGATCTGGCGATACCCACCCCGTCACCAAGGACCAAATGACCACACTACCCCACAGCATCATGGACGGAGACGGTCGCCTTCCTCAGGCACGAGCCCGGCGCCGCCGTGGGCAAGTGACCGGTGGTGGTGGATCTGGTTCGACTCCACTGCCAACTGCACCGCTCGCGCTGCTCGCCCCCGTCGCGCGCGTAGAGCCGAAGTCGACGAAGCCAGCCAAGCCAACCAAGGCGCACCGCACCCGCGCCGAAGCGGCAATCCTCAGCGAATTGCTTGCAGACGAAATCGATTTCATGGATCACCCGGACTTTCACAAGGCCGGAGCAGAACAGCGCATCTATACGAAAGCGCCGATTGTTCCTCGTCCCACCGTGACCTGGTATCGACCCATGATGGACGACATCGGAACCACTTCGCCGCGCCGGCATGATGGCGTGGTACTCACCGCAGCCCAAGAGCGCGTGATCTTTATGCAGTTCAATTATGCGCGCTACCGCATGAATCGGATTCAGAAGTCCTTGCGTGGTCGCGCCCCGGGAACAGAACAAGCCAAGGAATTGCTGCGCTGGAACAGCACCGCCACTGCATACCGCGAACAAATTGCGGAGACCAACTTGGCGCTCGTCTTGGCCATGGCGAAGCGTGTTCGTCTTGGTGAAGGCGAATATGCGGATCTGATCGGCGAAGGCAACATGGCGCTGATGCGATCGGTGGACAAGTTCGATTGCGGCAGAGGTTTCAAGTTCAGCACCTACGCGTGCCGCTCGATCCTGAAGGCATTCAGTCGTCATGGAATCAAGGTTTCCAAGCACAAACAGCGCTTCCCAGTGGAGTTTGATCCAGCGCTTGAACACGGTGACGGCGTTGCTTCGATCCGTGCCGCATCGGAACGGCAAGATGCCGCGGAAGTCCGTGACATTGTTGAATCAAACCGCGCTGATCTCACCGAGATCGAACGCGAAGTAGTCATGCACCGCTTTGCATTCCAAGGTCTTGACCAAGGTCGCACCCCAACACTGGCACAAGTGGGCAACCTGATTGGGCTGACCAAGGAACGCGTTCGCCAAATTCAGAACCAGGCACTTGCGAAGATTCGCATGACTTTAGAGGGCGCGTGCCGAGGCGACCGTTCAGGACATGGTCATGCATCGCCGGTTGTTGCTATCAACTGACTTTCAATCACGCTCATCTGATCTTCGCGCTCGCTTATTGCGCTGAGTTCGCTCGCGTACCACTACGCGAAGCCAGTACTGCCGTCCCGGCGATGAATGCCGTGCTCACCGCGTGCGCCACTGCAAACACGACAATGACCGACGCGTAGTCGGCATACCCAGGCGCTGCCTCATTACCGATGGCGCTCGCAAGGACGATCGATAGCGTGGTTCCTGCAAAGAAACCAACATCCCCCGCTGCGCGGAATGAACCAAGAGCAACCGTTGATCCGCCGCTCTCGGCGGCGATCGCCAATGAACTTGAGAACAGCGCGCCGGCACTGATTCCGACGGCGAACATCGTCACCGCCATGGCTGCTTGATTTGACGCAGCAAATGGAATCATCGCAAACGCCAGTGCGTACACCACGCCGGCTGCGAGACGTACGCGCAGGCTGCCAACACGGTCACACAGCGCGCCGGCTGGTCCAGTGCACAACGCCATCAACAACAGCGGAAGCCCAATCAACCAGCCCCGTTGACCCTTGCTGTAACCAAGAAATCCAGCCAATACCAACGGAAGTGTGGTGGTAATCAGGCCACCAGTGGCGCGGTCGAAGAATGCCATCACGCAACTCCACAGCAGCGGTCGAGGGCGATCGTCAAGCCGCCCCAAGGGAACTCGGCCGGCATGCGAGGCGCCGCTGGCGACCAACGGCCCAGTCTCCGGCTCAACGGCGGCGATCCCGCCGAGCCAACGTCGAAAGACCAGCGCGCCAATGGCCACCAACACGCTGGCAAGCGCGGACACTCCAAAAACAGCAAGTGCCACATCCGACCCCGACGCCGCGTCGTCACTCACGCCAGCAACGCGCTGCGCTGCCAACCCACCGGCGACGGCACCGAGTCCAAGGCCAAGCAGGAGCGGCGTGGATGCAAGGCCAAGACCACGCGCAGCATGGGACCCGGAATTGCGCCGAACTAAGTCAAAGAGCGAAGCGAACACCACTACATCAGTGATGCCCTCCGCGGCGCGCACAGCGAGCGATGACCACAGTCCAATGGGAGCCGACAGGAGCCCCAAGAGCACTGCGTCGGCCAACGAAGCGATGACGAGCATCCGCACTGGTTCCGCACGACGGCGCCACCACACGAGCAGCGGCACCGCAGCGACCGCGCCGAGCAGGTTGATCGCCATGAATACCTGCGCTTCCTTGACGGTTGCGCCGTAGCGATCGACAAACAGTTCCTTCAAGACCGGCGCCGCCATGGTGTCGGGCATGGCCGATAGCACCAGGAGCAAGGCAATCAGGGACAGTGTCGATCGGCGGTTCACGGCAGCAGCAAGCCTAGCCGCGCCGGGGTTACACTTCTGCACCACAACGCGTGAAACGCAGGAGATCTGATACATGGCAGCGAGTAAGGTCTATGAGTCACCGGCGAGCGCGCTTGCAGGCATCGTTCAGGATGGCATGAGTGTTGCCGTGGGCGGATTCGGCCTGTGCGGCATTCCGGAGCAACTCATCATGGCGCTCCGGGATTCCGGTGCCCGCGAGTTGACCTGCGTGTCCAACAATGCTGGCGTGGATGACTGGGGGCTTGGGCTCTTGCTGCAGACCCGCCAAATTCGCAAGATGATCTCGAGCTATGTGGGCGAGAACGCTGAGTTTGAGCGTCAATACATGAGCGGCGAGCTGCAGTTGGAATTCACGCCGCAAGGAACGCTGGCAGAACGCATGCGCGCCGGTGGCGCAGGGATCGCCGGCTTCTACACCAAGACTGGCGTGGGAACGGTGGTTGCTGACGGCAAGCCACACATGGAATTTGATGGCGCGGAATACGTGCTCGAGCGGGGCATTCGTACCGATCTGTCATTGGTCAAGGCGTGGAAAGCTGACCCGGCAGGAAATTTGGTGTATCGAAAGACCGCCCGCAACTTCAACCCCATGGCCGCCACCTGCGGCGCCATCACCATTGCCGAAGTAGAAGAACTGGTGGCGCTGGGTGACATTGACCCCGATGACGTGGACACCCCAGGGATCTTTGTGCAGCGCATCGTGGTGACCGTTTCTGAAAAACGCATTGAGCAACGAACCGTCTCCGGCGCCTGAACAACCTGCAGCCTGCGCCAACGGGGTGAAACACGGTCGGCGAACTTCGCACGCACATGGTTGGCAGCGTCCGTTGTTGGTTATCAGTCGCAAAGTGCAAAAGTCCTGTGAGGACTTCCGCAGTCCGCGCCGATGACATGCGATACGGCACCGACTCGTGCGTTCCTCACCCGCCGACTCGCGCGTTCCTCATCCGCCACGATCCACGCTTCCTGCGACAATTCCTCCTCCCGACTTCCCGGAGACAAGATCATGCCACGCACACCATCCCGCATCGCCCGTCTTGACCACATCGCACCTCGGCTTCGCTCACTGTTTGCAGCCATCGCCATGGTGACCCTTGCCGGGGTTGCAACATCGCCGGCATCGGCACAGTTCGGCGGTCGCGGCGGATTTGCGCAAGCATTCCAGCCCGACATCATGCAGCGCGATGTGACGCTAATGACCAGTTCACTGGGTCTTGAAGAGTGGCAACGACCGGTTGTGGAAGCACTGCTCCAGGATTACATGTCCAACTTCAACACCGGAGTGGAAGCACTCAAGGATCGCATGAAAGTGGCATCTGACGACGCGGGGAAACTTGCCACGTCAAATGGTGGCGATGCAGTCCTTGAGAAGATCATGGCGCCGCTCAATTCGTGGCGTACTGAGAAGACGCAGATGTTGGAGAAGTTCATGTCCGACCTCAAGAGCCAGCTGGGTCCGCAGCAGCTTGAGCGTTGGCCCAGTTTCGAACGCGCGCTGCGCCGCGAGCGCTTGCTCCCGGACGGCGACCTTTCCGGCGAGAGCGTGGATCTCTTTGCAGTGCTGACGCGCATGCAACTGACGCCAGCCGAACAAGAGGCTGTCAAGCAACCACTCGCCGCGTATGAACTGATGCTTGACGAAGCGTTGGTGACCCGCATGACCAGCATCGCCGTGTTGGATCGTGAATTGTCTGACGCCATGGCCTCTATGAACTATGACCGTGGTGCTGATATTCAGGACAAAGTCATGGTGGTTCGTATTGGCGTGCGTTCCGCCAATGATGCTGGTATCGAATTGCTCGCAGCAGCCCTGGGCGATCGCAGCGAAGAGTTCCGCACGCGCGCGCTCGAAGCCGGATACCCGGACGTGTTCCGACCGCACCCGGTGATGATCCTGATGCAGCAGGCCTACGCGCTGCCATCACTCACTCCTGAGCAAACCTCGCAAATTGATGCACTCATGTCGGAGTTCGGCACGGCATGTCGCGACGCCAACATGAAGATCTACGAGGCAGTGCGTGTCGATCAACCGAAGGCCCCGCGCAAGCGAGTGCAAGCGGCAGCCGATCGAAAGTCGGGCGCCTCGGGCAGCGCTCCCAATACGCCGCAAGGAGCCAACTCCACTGATCCAGTGGTGAAGGCTCGCATTGACCGCGAGACCATGGGCGCGCCGTTCCGCGATCGCTTGCTGGCAATTCTGAACGATGAGCAGAAGGCTGAACTTCCAGGCGGTGTGAAGGTGGAGTCCGCGGAGAATCGCAAGGAAGACCCGGATGCGCCTGTCAAAAAGGGTCGCGGCGCAGCCAAAGTGGGTATTGATTCGGAAGCCCTGAACGCTGGCGAGAATGTGAAGCGCCGCGACCAACGCGCCACGGGCGACACCAAGCGCTCCGGCGGCAAGGGTCAGGATGAACCACCGTCAGCCAAACCAGAGTGAATCGAGTTTCGATGGACCACGACGTGCAAGGTATTCCACTTCCAGCCGCCGGCCTTGATGCCGCGGCATTCGCATCGATTGGCGGCGATGCATCGCTCCGCGACCGATGCAAGCTGTTCGGTATTGAGTGGGCTGAGGCTGTTCCTGAATCAACTGACGACGCGTCCGCGCGCATTCCGCCGGACGTAGCCGTGCGCCTGCGGGTGGTGCCGCTGCGCGTTGAACGCGGCAAACTGTTTGTGGCGATGATCGACCCGCTCGACATCGCTGCGGTTGATGAAACTGCAGCGCATGCGCGCATGCCGGTTTCACGTATTGGCCTTGATGGCGGTCTGTTCAGCGAATTGATGCGTGCCGTGTATGGAACTACTGCTGCACGCATGGCCGAGAGCCTTGCTGAAGACAGTGGCGTTGGCGGCGGCGAGGTTGACCACAACCTTGATGCCATTGAGGCTGATGATGTGCACCGGATGGCTGAGCAGCCCACGCTCATCAACCTGGTCAACCTGATCATTCTTGAGGCGATTCAGAATCGAACTTCCGACATCCACATTGAGCCGTTTGAAACGGAACTCAAGGTCAAGTACCGCATCGACGGCGTGCTCATCGAACAGCCATCGCCGCCCAAGCACTTGCAGCCGGCGCTGCTTGGCCGCGTGAAGATCATGGCCAACATGAACATCGCCGAGCGCTATGTGCCACAGGATGGTCACATCACGCTGCGCTTTGAAGGCCGCAAGGTAGACATCCGCGTCAGTACCGTTCCCACCGTCTACGGTGAGAGCGTGGTCATGCGTATTTTGGACAAGAGTTCGCTGCCGCTCGATTTGATCAGCCTGGGTATGCGCGACCAAATGCGGGAAATCATGGACCGCATGATTCAGAAGCCGCACGGAATGGTGCTGGTCACCGGGCCAACCGGAAGTGGCAAGACCACCACGCTGTACGCGTGCCTGAACAAGTTGTACGACCCGCGCAAGAAGATCATCACCATCGAAGATCCTGTTGAGTACGAACTCAATGGCATCAATCAAATCCCGGTGAACCCAAAGCGTGGACTCACCTTTGCGACTGGCTTGCGCGCCATCCTGCGCCAAGATCCCGACGTCATCTTCGTGGGCGAAGTGCGTGACAACGAAACCGTGGACATTGCCATCCGTTCGGCACTCACGGGTCACTTGCTCTTCTCAACGTTGCACACCAACGATTCCATCTCATCGGTGGGACGACTGGTAGACATGGGCGCGGAGCCGTTCCTGATCGCCAGCGTGCTCGAAGGATTGCTCGCGCAACGCCTGGGGCGCAGACTGTGCCGCGAATGCACCGTGCGCATGCCGATGACTGAAGAGACAGCTGCTCGTATCTCACCTGAAGAACGTGACCTCTTCGTCAACGGCGTTGCGGTTGGCAAGGGCTGCGAAAAGTGCAACGGCTCTGGTTTCCGCGGGCGAATGGGCTTCTACGAGATTGCCCGCATCAACGCCCGACTCCGCGAAGGAATCAGCAAGAACAAACCTGCCCTTGATCTGCGTGGCATGGTTGGTACTGATTTCCAACCGATGCGGTTTGATGGCATGGCGAAGGCCGCTGCCGGGCTTACCACGATCGATGAAGTGCTCCGCGCCACGCAGGACATTGACGACGCGTAACCCGTCGGCCCCACCCACACATGCCTTCATATCGACATCAATCCATGGACGGCGGAGGCGCGATCGCAAGTGGCGTCATCATGGCTGCGGATCGTGCGACCGCTATGCGATTGCTGCAAGGGCAGGGATTGTTGCCAATGCAACTGGTTGCTGCTGATACTGAAGTCATCCAGAAACCATTGCCGCCGCGCACTGCGCAGGGCGGCGCGGAAACTTTGGGAACTGATCCGCTTGCCTATGTCAAAGGGCTGTTCCGTACCGGTTCTGGCCGACCAACCCTGAAGCGCACCGAGCTTGCCAACATCATTCGCGAACTCGCCACCGCAATCGAAGCGGGACTTCCACTTCTCAATGCGCTCAAGACCGTGCGCCGCCAAGCCAGTGGCAAGGCGCAACCGGTGATCCTGGATTTCATCATCGAACGCGTGGAGTCTGGTCGTCCGCTGCATGAAGCGATGGAAGAATATGGTTTGCCCTTCGATGACATGATCATCGGCATGGTGCGCGCATCCGACGCCTCCGGACGCATGAGTGAAGTCATGCACCAGCTTGCCGATCTTCTGGACCGTTCCGTGGAACTGCGCCGCGAACTGGTTGGTGCAACCATTTATCCGCTCATCGTGGCATGCATGATTGGCGTGAGCATCATCATTGCGGTGACGTTCCTGTTGCCACGATTGATGGCGCCCATCATCGGCCAGCCGGGCGTGACACTGCCCTTCCCCACCAAGGTGCTGATGGGCTTTGCAGACTTCATGTATGCGTGGTGGTGGCTGGTCTTGGTTCTGACCGTGGCTGGAGTGGTTGGATTCCGTCGCTGGATGGAGGGCCCGAGAAACCGACGCAAGATCGACCTGCTGCTCTTGAAGACCCCGATCGTGGGGAACCTGGTGCGAGACATTGCGGTGGCCCGCTTCACGCGCACGCTGGGAACATTGGTGTCTGCTGGCCTGCCGATTCTGAGCGCCCTGAACATCGTGCGCGACACGCTCGGCAACACCGTGCTGATGGACGCCATCGACGGAGTGCAGGAAAAAGTCACCACCGGACAATCGCTGGCGGAACCCCTTGAGAAGTGCGGGTTCTTCCCGCCACTCCTGGTGCAGATTGTGAATATCGGCGAACGGTCCGGACGGCTCGAACCGATGCTCCTGCACGCCGCCACCGCGTTTGACCGGCAAGTGAACACCTCCCTGAAACTGTTCACCAAGCTCTTGCCGCCCGTCCTGATGGTGCTGATGGCGATGATTGCGGCGTTCGTCCTTGCTGGCATCTTGCTCCCGTTGATGGAGATGCAAAAAGCCCTCGGCGGCTGATGAAAATAGTTATTGGACTTTACTTAGATTCACCGGGATGGACGATGTCAGATCGGACCGACTCGTGCGTTCAATGCGTACAACACGCAGTCGTGCGCCTCTCTTCTACCCCTACATGAATTCATTGAAACCCATGCGAACCGACCGCCTCCGCCGCCCTGCCCGCCACGCACGCCGAGCCTTCTCGCTGGTCGAGTTGATCGTTGCAGTCACCATCATGGCCATCTTGGCTGCGTTGGTGGTGCCACGAGTCTCGCAATGGATTGGCTTTACCAAAGCCAAGACGGCGCGGGCTGACGCTGAAACCATTTCCAACCAAGTGCGCATGTACATGACCGCCAAAGGAATGAGCACGCTGCCTAGCGACTTTGAACTGGTGGAACTCACCGAAGGCGACGGCGCGCTGCTCAACAAGAACCAAATCGTGGACCCCTGGAACAGCCCGTACCAGATCCGTATCCCCGGCGAAATCAACCTGGACTTTGACGTCTACAGCTTCGGCGCCGATGGCCAAGCGGGCGGCGAAGGCGAAGGTGCGGATGTCGTAGCGGGCGACAAGCGCAACTGACACGCGCCAGCGTGCCTACTTTCATGCCCCACGCACGCACCATCCACTCTGCACACCCAATCGCTACGCGGCGAGCGTTCACGCTCATTGAGTTGATTGTGGTGGTAGTGGTCTTGGGTATTGCAGCGGCAGCCATCGTGCCAAAATTCACTGGGACTGCTCGGCAAGAAGCGGACAACGCGGTCGATCAGGTTGCCGAACTCTTGCGGCTCTTCGCATATCGACAGTCCCTCAGTGCACAACAGGTGGCGCTGTGGCGCGACGGCAATGATGGTCGCATTCATTTACTGGTGATGGACAGTGATCCAGAGGATCCGGAGGCACTTCCTGCATGGCGACCGGACCGCTTTGCAGCCCCGGTCAGCCTTCCAATGGGCGTGGAATTGGTGGAGATTCAGAATAACGATCAACGCGTTGATCCAACCGAATGGACCATCGCCAGTGTCCCTGGCGGCGAACGCCCCAAGATTGCAATTCGCATTGTTGGAATGGGTGTTGACTCCACCGTCGCACTGCCGCAAGGATCACCAAGCGTTGTGCGTGTTGATGCCGACAAGCCCGCGCCGTTCGCGCGTGAGCCGATCGACCTCAGCCGCGCGGGACGGGACTTTGAGCCATGGTGAGGCAGCCCCCGTCATCAGTGCGCCGTTTGCACACTGCGCGTAGCGGTTGGGCGCTCATTGATGTCATCATCGGCGGCGTCATTCTTGGCATCGGCCTCGCAGCGGTGATTTCGATCGCCGAACGGTCGTTGGCGATGCAGCAGCGCTCGGAACGCGAACTTGTAGCCGCGCAACTCTTGGACGGCTTGCTGAATGAAGTACTGGCGGTTGGCGTGGTGGAGTGGCAACTGTCGCGCGCATCGGATGGTGCATTTGATGCGCCGTTCGACAAGTGGCAGTGGCAACTTGATATTCAGAAGCATGGGCTTGGCGATCCGTATTCGGTGATGGCCATTGCGCGCGACGATCGCAACTTGGAATATCGAGTGGACACGTTGATGGCGCCGCGTCCGGAGAACACGGAAGATCCGGTTCGAACACCGGAGACACCGATTGATCGTGAGGCACGCTATGAAGCGCAGCAATAAGCGTCATTCACAGCTTGGATTCACGCTGATCGAACTGGTAGTCGCCGGAACGATTGCGGCGATGGTGTTGATGGCAGTCACCTTTGCGTTAGCGCAACTCAGCAAGACGCGCAACATCGCGCGCGAGCGGGTGGAAGCGTTTCAGCGTGCCAGCATGTCCATTGAAGCATTGCGCCGCGATATTGCTGCGCTCATTCGTACTGACGACCTCTTTGACACACGGTTCTTGCTAACTACGCGCGAAGCCAGTGCGCGTACCGGTGGCCATGAACGAAGCGATTTATTGATGTTCAATATTTCGCTGCGTCCGCTTCACCCCATCGATTACCAAGGCGAAGGCCGCGAATACGAAACGCATTATCGCGTTGAGGATGATGAACTCGGCTCAGCCCTGTGGCGCCGACGCGACATGGCTCCCGATGAACGCCCCGATGGCGGTGGACTCGCCGAGCCAATTGCCGATGGCGTTGTTGGGTTCCTGGTGGAAGCAAGCGATGGCGATGGCGGCTGGCGCACCGAATGGGACTCGGACGTTGATGGAGTGCCAAAGCTCGTACGGATCACTGTCACGGCTACGGGCATCCCCGTTGGTGCAGACAGCGTGAACCTCACCCCTGATGTTGATCTGCGCACAGTGGTTGCCATTGATCGAGTGATTGGGCCGAAGCCAGACCCGGTGCCAGAGGAAGATCAACCGCCGACCGAAACGTCTGCGAGAGAGGCTGTGGCCGGAGCGGGCGGTGGTGCTGGTGCTACCGGCGGCGCCGTCAGTGCTGGTGCCGGCGGTGCCGGCGGTGCCGGAACCCTGACACCCGTTGGTGGAGCTGGTGGCATGCCAGCGACCGGCGGACGTGGCCCGGGTGGTGGTCAAGGCATGGGTGGCGGCGGTCGCGGCGGCCAAGGCATGGGTGGCGGTGGTGGCCGCGGCGGAACAGGCACGGGCAGTGGACGTCCAGGTGGTGGTGGCGGCGGCGGTCGCGGAGGTCAGCAATGATGATGTTTGCACCAACCCGTAACCGCTGGACAACGATGCACGCACCAATATCGCAACGCGCGGCTCACCGCGGCAGCGTGGTGGTGGTAGTGGTGTGGGCTGTGGCCGTGGCGGCGGTATTGGTTTCTGCCACGCAAATCGTCACGTTCCGCCAAGCGGTGGTTGGACGCGAGACGCTCGCGCGTGTGCAAGCACGCTGGGCTGCGCGCGCCGGCATGGAGCAAATGGTGGCGATCATGGAGTTTCACCTCCAGAACGCCGACCCCGATGACCCAATGGCGGTAGTGCGTGACATGGAAGAGCACGCCACCGGAACAACTGCCACTGGCAGTTGGGATATCCGACATTTTCTTGACGGCCTTGAATGGGCTGGTCCGCTTGATGAGGGTGCCAAACTCAACATCAACGTAGCCACCAGCATGCAACTCACCAATATTCCGAACATGACGCCCGATGTGGTCGACGCCATCATCGACTGGCGCGATGCGGATGACAACGTCCAAGGTCTTGGCGCGGAGAGCGACTATTACGCCAACCGCACGCTCGGCTACAAGCCGCGCAATGGCAACTTCCGCAGCTTTGCTGAATTGGAGTTGGTTGCCGGCGCATGGCCGCTATACGTCCGCGGCGAGGACTGGAATCTCAATGGTCGCCTGGATCCCAACGAGAATGATGGAAACAAGAGCTTTCCGAATGACAAGCCTGATGGGAAACTCGACGGCGGTTGGTCAAAGTTCCTGACTGCCACCTCGGTGCAGAGCCCCATGTCGCTGAGTGGCGAAAACAAGTTGCCTCTGAAGGGCGCCGATTCGGAATCGCTTACCAAGCGACTCGGAATTGATGCCGATCAAGCGAAAGCATTGGCAGCGTATGGCAACCAGCCCAATGCGAAACCCGAGGCGCTGATTGCTACGCCACTGAGTCAGCTCGCTTCGGGCGGCACTGGAGGCACCGGCGGTACTGGGAGTACCGGGAGCGGATCGAGCAGCGGCACTGGCGGCAAGAGTGGTGGAACTGGCGCAAGAACTGGCGGCACCAGCAGTGGAGGCACCAGCATGAGCGCGAGTGCGAGCGGTGCGAGCAGTGGCGGCCGAGGTTCCACTGGTTCCAGCGGTTCAGGTTCCGGCAGTTCCGGCTCCTCATCAGCCGCGGGCGGCGGTTCGAGCGGACGTTCCAGTAGCGGTCGATCAAGCGGCGGTACGGGCGGCACCTCCGCTGTCGCGGATCTGACCAGTCAGCAATTACGAGCAGTCTTACGCGAAACCACCGCCGATGACTTCGCCAAGCCCGTCCCCGGGCGGATGAATATCAACACCGTGCCAGACTCGGTACTCAAGGAAGTGCTGGAGATGGATCCGCGCGTGGCCGATGCCATCATCGCTCGCCGACGCTCCAAACCAGAAGGCATTACCAGCCTCGCCGACCTTTCCGACATGTCTGGCATTAATCCCACGGTTCTTACTCAACTTGCCACGCAATTTGATGTCACCAGCAGCGTGTATACCGTGACGAGCCGTGGCCGAGCCGCGACAACGGGTGCCGAAGTTGAAATCGAGGCGGTCGTTGATAAGTCTCAGCTCCCCGCCAAGATCATCTCCTACCGCGAGCAGTGAAGTACGAATGAAGAAATCACCAAAGAAGCCCGTAGTCCCCGCCCTCACGCGCGATCCCCGCGTGGTGGCAGTGATCCGCGCCACGCGCGACGGATTCGAGCTGACAGCACTGCGCACCATCGATGGAGCGGTCAGCATGTTGGCTGCGCAGCACTTCGGTACCGACGATGAACGCGTCGGCAAATGGATTGAGACACAACGCGCTGCACGTGCCATCGTTGCGCTTCCCGGTGCTGACGTCATCGTTCGGGCGGTGCAACTGCCGCCCGCCGATGAAGCGCGCCTTGAGGGCGCACTGCAACTGAACGCCAGCGCATTTGTGCAAGGTCGAACTTCTGATTGGCGCGTTGCGTCGGCATTGCTCCCACGCGAGCGCGGTGAAGGAATCCGGACTGGGCTGGTTGCTGAGTGGCCAGAAGATGCCAACCGAGCGGACATGCCGCACGGACTCAATGAAGGACCGATGGTTTCCTTTGCACCCGCGATCGCCGGCCTCGCCGCCATCGCTTCGGTGACAGATGTTCCCTTGCTGTGGGTGGATTCAGCGAACGGCGTGCTGTCGGTGTGCGTTCCAACTACCCGTGGCCTGCTCGCACGCGTGATCCGCGCTGGTGGCAACGGCGAGGACATTGAGATCGCGGAGGTAGCACAAGCCGTCGGTGAAGCGTGCGTGCATGCTGGTGTGCCCGGTGCAGAAATTCCAAACACCATTGAGCGGACCGTGCAAGCGGCCCGCGGCGCACTGTCTGGCGGATTCGGTTGTGCCGATGCAGACCTTGGCAAGCTCTCCGCATTGGTGCGCGATTGTGATGAGTCTTCGGACCCGCAGTGGTGGCGCACTCATGGACTAGCGGTTGGTATCGCGCTCGCGGCAAGCGGGCCAGCCATGCCATTGACCCGACTGCAATGGACTGACTTGAGCGCGCGTCCGGACCGAGTAGGTGCGTTGATCAACCGCATCTCCGAGCCGCGCACTGCGCGTCGCATCATGCTGGTCGGCATCTTGACGATTGCCCTGGCGCCCCTGGCTGTGGAGGGAGCGCGCTTACTGCTTCTGCGCTGGAAATTGCCGGATCTTCAGGGATACGTGAAGGCTGAGGAGCTTGATCGCAAGAAGCAGGCCATGTATCGCGTGCTGGGTCGCCAAGGCGCTTCCATGACGAAGACGCTTTCAGACATTGCCTGCAGTGCACCTGACGGCATTGAGGTGGAATTCATCAATGTTGCGCAGTCGGCCAAGGGCCAAGCGGTCACGGTACGTGGCAAGGCTCGCGCGGCGGGCGGGCTACAGGGCACCGAGATCATGTTGCAAATGGAGAAGCAGTTGCGCGAAAGCGGCGCATTTGAACAGGTGTTGCGCAACTCTGAAGCGCCCGACACACGCGGCTATCAAGAGTTTGCGATCAACGCGACTGCAGTACGTCCAACCTACACAGTGGCTTTCCCCGAAGCACAAGACTTTGCACGTACCTCGATGCGAGTCCGTCGCTACGGACCGCCGCCAGACGATGTTGACGCGGTTGCGTCGGGACTGGATGCGCGGACCACTACCACGCCGAGTTCGACAGCACGGTCAACCGGTGCATCTGCCGATACGAACTCTGGCGCCGCGCCGGACGAAGCAGCACGGTCCGGCGGTACGGTCGCAGCGGCTTCGGGAACTGATCCCGCCGACGGGGATGCAAAGACCGGTAAAGACAGCGGTCGCCAGGTGCGCGGTTCAGGGCGAGGGAAGTCATCCGCCGGAACGCCATTCACGCCGTCGACCACCACCGGCAGCGGTGCCGCGGGTGCAGCAACTACGGATGCCGCCAGTGCCGCGGCCGCGAAGACTGAACCAGCTGACGCGGCTACCTCCGATGCCGGTACCACTGCGGCTGCGGGCGCAGACAGCAAAGCCGCCGCTCGTGGAGCACGCGCTGCGGGCACAGCGCGCGGTGGACTGGCCACACGCGGCAACCTGGGCGGAAGCAGTGAAGTGGAGCCACCGCCACCAGTCTTGAGTGAGAATGAAATCAAGCGCATGAGTCGCGAAGAAGCACGCGAGGCCCTTGTGAAGGTCTCACGCGCCAGACAGCGCGCCGATCTTGACGATGCCGTCAAGACTCGTCTGAAGACCGAGTTCGACCTTCTGCTCGAACGATGCAAGCACGACTGAAATCGACCGCTCCAGTGCAACTATGACCAATCTTCCCGCCAACCTCGAGAGCAGCATTCCAGCACCAGCGCGTGCCAAGAAGCGCCGTTCGTTCCGTAATCAAGCTGCTGATCTCCGCATGCGCTACGACGCGCTTCCGCGCCGGCAACAGTGGATGGTCATTGCTGTCCTGGTGGTGATTGCGTGGTTTGCGATTGATGAACTGCTGTGGTCATACGCGCGCGGCTGGGCTTCCGAGAGCGAGCGCATTGAAGCGGCGTTGGATCGCGGCGCCAAGCGCAATAGCACGGTGAGCGCCGACCTGCGCCGCTCAGTCGCAACGTTTGGCCCAGTGGTTCCTCCTGGCCCAGCAGCGGTTGGTCGTGAAGAACTTGCGCGTGCGATTGACGAAGTTGCCCGCAAGCACAAGGTGGCGGGCTACAGCTACGAAGCGCGGACCGGACAGCGCGTGAAGGATAATGACGCTGCGCTGCTTGGCTCATCCATTGATCGCCTGCAGGCAGAAGTGAAATTTGAGACAACCGCTGACGAGTTGCCGAAGTTCATCGCAGACTTGGAGTCACACCCAATGATCGATGGAATCACTTCGCTGCGACTGCAGAAAAACGACCAGAATCGCAAGGTCACGGTGCAGGCGACCATTGAGACATGGGTGATCGCCGGCACGGGGAGGTCCGCGCGATGAACCTGCAATTTCAACTTCCATCGGGAATTCGTTGGTCAGGCATGTTGGTCGCCACGGTGTTGTGCGCGAGTGCTGGCGCGGTGGTGTTGGTGCAACACTCTGCCCCGCTGCTGCTTGATGTGTTTCGTCCTTCGGCATCGATAGACGCGGTGGATGTCACTACGCCGCTGCTTGCGCAACATGAGACGACGCAGGGGACGTATGAGTCTCGCTTTGCAGGACGCTCGTTATTCTTCGCGCCGCAGGACTGGAAGCGCAAGATTCCGCCACCACCGCCACCGCCACCGCCGTCCCCACCACCGCCGCCGCCACAAGCACCAACCGAATACACCGGTCCGAAAGTGGTGGGCATGCTCGGCAGCACCGTCTATCTGGAAGGTGCTCGCACCGTTGAAATCGGTAAGGACGCGGAGGGCATCACCCTGGTCGAGATCATCTCGCCGTGGATGGTGAAGATCCGGCACAAGGGCAAGGAGTACGACGTGGCGGTCGGCCAGAAGATGAACGAGGCAAACTTCAAGCCGCTGACGAGCGCGAGTACGCCGTCCGGCGTGACGGTCGAACCAGCCACGGGCGCCGGCGGGGTTGGAACCCGAAGCGGGGCGAGCCCAGCAGGAACCATGGCCTCCAAGACGGCCACGTCATCCGGCGCGGCCGGTGCGGTGGCGGGCGCTGGAGCCGGTGGCATCCCAAGCGGAACCGGGGCGAACGGAGCCGCTGCGGGAGCGACTGGTGCTACTGGTGCTACCGGGGCTGGCGGGCCCGCTGGTCCGGGTGGGTCTACCGGATCTGGTGGCGCTACCGGGGCTACCGGGGCCAGTGGGGCTACCGGAGCCGCCGAAACAGCACCCGTCTTGAATTCCACGTCCGCAGTGCCGCCTATTCCCGCCGCAACCACCCAAGTGGCGGTTGCACGGATGGAGATGGAACCGGCTCGAACCGCCCTGGCACAGGTCGCGGCTGCGCGCGGGCGCCCAGACCTGAACGATGCCACTCGCCAGCGCCTGGAGGCCGAGGAGCAGTGGTTACTGCAACGCCTTGAGGACCTCACCCGCTAACCTGGGGTGTCAGGGAAGGGGGTGTAGGGGAAGGGGGCGCAGGGGACGGCGGGTGCCCGCCAAAGCCCAGGCAGTATTTACTCACTCGAACCACTCCGAAACCGGGGCTTGCCAGCAATCTGCCGGTGGGGACTGGCGTTTCTTAGTCAACGGACCCACACAGCCGATAGAACTTACAAGACCATGTTTTGGCTCCAACGAGCTCGGACTGGTCCCAAGCCAGATGGCTCCGTACCGAGCACCTTGGCACAACGCTTGGAGAACACATTTGCAGACCCGACACACCACCTCCCTTGCACTGCTCATTGCCCTGCTTGCGTCACCAGTCGGGCGTGCGGCAACCGCTGCGTTCCAAGATTCGCCGCAGGAGCCCGGCAGCAACGGCGGCGACGGGATGAATCAGCCGATGGACCTGCCCCCGGAAGAGACACCCGCGGTTGAGCCAGACACTCCACCAGTCGCTGCGGAGTCGACACCTGCAACCACACCGGACCGCGGACCTGGATCGGGACGCAAGGCGCCCGTCACCGACGAACTGGTTGGACTGCAATTCCGTGACCAGGAAATCAAGACGCTCATCGACACCATCTCACTGTGGACCGGCAAGGTGGTGATCCCGAAGCAGACCGCACTGACGCCGATCAAGATCACCATCGTCAGTGATCGCAAGATGCTCAAGAGCGAAGCGCTCAATCTGATCTTCCAAGCATTCCGCCTCAATGGACTCGGTGTTGTGGAAACCGAGGACATGATCCTGATTGACAGTCTCACCGAACTGAATCAGTTGCAGCCTGCCAAGGTGCTTGGACCAGACGTTGACATCTCTCCGCTTCCTGAAAACGGAAACATTGTCATCAAGGTGTTCCGAATCAAGAACACCAAGGCTTCACAGGTGTTTGAACGCTTGCAAGATTCGTTGCCGAGTTACGCCACGCTGCAAGTAGACAACAATTCCAACCAGATCATCTTGGAAGGCGACATCGCGCTGGCAAAGCGCGTGCAGAACATGATCGACCTGCTTGATGTGGCCGCCTATGTGGACGTGCGCACCAAGACCATTCGACTGCTTTACCAAGATGCGCAGACGATTCAGGGCATCATTACTGAACTATTTTCCTCGCGTGGTCCATCGGGCGGTGCATCCACTCCGCGCGCTGGCGGCGGACAGCCGCAACAGCCTGGGCAGAATCGTGGACGCACACCTGGTGCTGCTCAAGGCGGCGGTAGCGAACTGGTGGGTACCAGTGAACAACTGGTGGTCACGGTGCTCCCGGCAACCAACAGCATGACCATTCGTGCTGAGCCGAGCATCATGAAGGAGATCGAGTCCCTCATCGCCGTACTCGATGCTCCGTCATCGGAAACAAGTGGCGGCATCTTCCGACTCTATGACCTGAAGTACACCGACCCACTCAAAGTGCAGGCGGTTCTGCAATCGCTGCTTGAGGGCGGTGGCGGTGCCGGCGGCGGCGCGCGACGAACCGGCGGCGCCGGCAACACTGGCGCATCACGGGTTCAAGGTCTCGGCGGCGGTGGCGGTGGTGGATCATCGGGCGCCGATGTGGCCATCGCCAACATCTTCCGCATTGAGGCGTACCCCGATTCCAACCGTCTGATCATTGTCAGCAAGACTCCCGACAACTTCAAATGGTTGGACGAGTTGATTGAGGAAATTGATCGCCCGCTTCAAGCAGGCATGCCAAAGAACATCCCGCTCAAGCACGCAAGTGCGGTGGAGTTGGCGGAGATTCTCAATGCCCTGTTGGCGCAGTCTGGATCCACGGCATCGATTCGTGCACCCGAGGAAGGCCTCTCGGGAATTGACTTCAATGTTGCCAGCGGCGGAGCCAACGGTGCCTCCAACACCAATGGATTCACCAGCGGCAACACCAACCTCCCAGGAGCCGGCGGCTCAAGCGGCGGCATTCAGTTCCCGTGGCAGTCGGGTCGTGGTGCCGGCGATACGACTACCGAAGTCAGCGCACTCGTTGGCAAGAGCCGCGTGGTGCCGAATGCGGGTCAGAACTCGCTGTTGATTCTGGCGCCGCCGGAGATTCAAGATAGTTTGGCCGACATTGTGCATGACCTTGATCAGCCTGGACGCCAAGTGATGATCTCGGTGGTGCTTGCAGAAGTTCAGCTCGGAGAAGACTTCCAGTTGGGTATCAAGTGGGGTCAGAATGTTGGACCAGTCAACCCGAATAATGCGGTGGTGGTTGGCACAACATTCGATGGCGAGAAGAGTGAAATCTTCCCACCCGATCTCGACAAGTCCATCTTTGCGTTTGGCATTGATGCCAACGTGGTCCTGCAGGCGTTGGCTGAAGAGACATCGGTGCGCATTCTGCAACAGCCGCGCGTATTCACCAGCGACAACAAGGAAGCGAAATTCTTCCAGGGGCAGGACGTTCCGTTCCAGAGTTCAAGTCTGAGCGATCTCAACACCGGCGGCGGCGTGAATGCGACATTCGATCAGATTCCTGTGGGAATCGGCTTGAATGTGCGACCACGCATCACCAAGGATCGCAATGTCAACATGGAGATTGAAGTACTGCTCTCCAATATCAATGTCACCAGTCCGGAAGGCGTGGGCGGCAACCCGATCGTCGATCGCCGCCAGACGAACACCACGGTGACCGTGAAGAACAATCAGACGATTGTGCTGTCCGGTATCCGCAAGGAGACGGAGAACAAGATCAAGAGCAAGGTGCCTCTGCTTGGCGACATCCCGGTGCTCGACTGGGTGTTTGCCAATACCGGTGAGGTAAAGGCCGTTACCGAACTCTTGGTGTTTGTAACACCAACCGTGGTAGACAACCCCGACGAGAACGACAGCAACTACAACGCTGGTGAGCGCACTCGTCTTCGTGAACTGGCCAAGCCGATCGCCGATATGTCAAAGGAATTGATCAAGAAGCGTGACATCCTGAGCGGCGATGAAACGGTGACTGCTGGACCAGGCGAGCCGCTGGCGCCGATCGATATCCCAAACGATGCGCCGGCAACCCCTGCAGTCGTGCCCGCTGGAACAACCACGCCGGCGCCGACGACCAGCAAGCCGGCGCCTGCTCCAAGCACGTCACCCGCACCGCGCTGAGCGCATGCACGTATCGATGTACGGAACAGTCTGCAAAGGAACAGTCTGCGCAACCACTTCAAGGGCGGCCCGAAAGGCCGCCCTTGTGCTTGCATTCTTGGGGTGCATGACCGACGTTGGCTGCACTACGGAGCGCATCTCAAGCAAGGACAACATTGTCTTGAAGTCGCAGCCCGTGCCTGGCACGGAGCGCACGGTGATTACCGATGATCGCCAACGGTTCAAGCCCCGCGTACTGGTTGACGTGGAGTTCGTAGCGCGCATCCCGTCCGATGGGCGCACCCTGCCCTTGATCTCACCGGACGGGCGCAAGGCGGCCATTCAATCGCAGTGCACCGCCTCATGGGCGGTACGGGTGGGCGACCCGCTGCCACCGGACGGATTCGACTGCACTATTGACGTGGTTTCCTTGGTGAAGGACGAGGCCGGGGCACCCATCTCCACGCTCAAAGGCCAGTGGCTCCTCGGGCGCGGTGCCGATGATGAGGGCTACTTAGTGGAACGGCCACGCGCGGACGGCGGCAGAGACATCGGACTCGCAGCGTGGACGGGAGCTATCCGTGTGGTTGCCCGCGATGAATGGTGCAACGCCTTCGCCACGGTGGCCCCCAACGGCACCATGGCGTGGTGCAGACGCCCCGTAGAGGGCGGCGATTGGCAGCTCGTCTGCGAACGCAACGGCGTACGGCGCACGCTGCGCACCAGCGATGGCGCCAGTTGGTTGATGCCCGTCTTTGGCGGCGATGGCACCGGCATGTTTGCGATGCGTCTCAACGGTCAGTCATTGGTGCTTGCGTGGCTACCGTTTGCGGATGATGGGTTGCCGCTCGAAGACGCGACCGTTGCTCCGAGCATGCTCACGGTGGTTTCACTCCGCGCCAATCTGAGCTGGGTAGTCAGTGCACTGGAGCCAGTTTCAGGCCTTGCCGCGTCACCTCCACGCCGCGAGCGCATTGCCTTCTACAACCCGGACGCTGGCAGAATGGCGCTGTGGGGACCCGGCGGACGAATTGAATGGCTCACCGAAGGATCCTTCGCTGCCACGGTGGTGGATCCAAGCAACGCATTGGTGACCCTGAAAGATTCGCTGATTCGTGAGCAACTGGCCACTGATCCGCGGAAGTCAGAATTGATGACCGACGGTGCATGGATCACCCGCCCAACGATCTTGTCGGCCAGTGAGCTCGTCGGATTCCGCAGCGATCGATCGGCGGTGGCGTTTGCGCGGTTATTCATCAATGCCGAGGCAGCAACGAGCACCGAGCCGCCAGCGGAACGCTGACCGCTTCGAGCACCACCAACAATGAAACGCGCGCTGCTTGACCGGGGTCAGGCCGCGCGCGGGTGGTTGGTTGGATTGAAGAATCAGACTTCTTCTTCCTCTTCTTCTTCGTCTTCGTCTTCGTCTTCGTCCTCGTCCTCTTCTTCGTCTTCGTCCTCGTCTTCTTCCTCTTCTTCCTCGTCTTCGTCTTCGTCCTCGTCTTCGTCTTCGTCCTCGTCTTCGTCTTCGTCTTCGTCCTCGTCTTCGTCCTCGTCTTCGTCTTCGTCTTCGTCCTCGTCCTCGTCGTCGTCGTCGTCGTCATCATCGTCGTCGTCGTCGTCTTCGTCTTCGTCCTCATCCTCGTCGTCATCATCGGACGCGATAACGGTGAACGGGGTCAATGCACCGTAGAGGGAATCAAGAGGGTCCTCGAGTACTGGGGCGGCCAAGGCGGATGTGGATCGGATGAATGTCATGGGTGTCTCGTCAGGAAAGCGTGCGGTCACGGGGCACAACGGGCGGAAGTGTAGCGATCGGCATCACCCCCGGAAACCCGAGGAATCGACCGACTGCCTCGCTTCATCGGTCCGACGGGGCTTTCGCGTCAGAATATTCGATCACTTGAATAATCGACCCGTTCGATACGGCGATCGCGCCGTCGAGAGCCGTTACATCGTTCAGACGCTGACCGAGCGAGCGCAGCATGACCGGGGGCGCGGATTCGAGACCCCCGTGCCGGGCGTCAAGTTCCCGGAGGAGTATTCCGAACCGCAGGGGCACCGGGTCCCCCGCCACCCCCGTATCAACCATAAAGAGTCCGTGATTGCTCGCCGCCGTGCGGCCGTAGGCGCGCTCAGTGCTGGGGGCGTCCCGACCAGTCCATGCCCCCTCCGGGGAGAAGAAATCCGTGCGGCCATCCGCGATCAAGGCCACCCAAGACTTTCCATCAACCACTTCCCGGATCGGCGCGTCGGGCGAATCACTGGGGATATTGAAGGCGCCGGCGGTTTGCCTTCCGGTCCACGGGTCGATCACCAACACATCCCCAGAACGCGGCAGCACCAGCACTTGGCTGCCAACACTGCAGGACCGCGTGGAGCCGCGCGCTTCTGAAGAATCAATCGTCCAGTAGGGAGTGCTTTCATCGCCACCGGCAAGTCGCCGCGCCTCAATGCCAACGTCAGTCGCCACCAGGAGAATTCCACCGTTGACGATGCGCATCCACTGAATTTCCGTGGCGGTGTCAGCGGTCCACGAGAGGATCGGCGATCCGTCCGTGGCGTCAAGCGCCGTGATGCGTAACGTCGGACCAGATCCGTCATCGGACTCCGTGCCCAGCGCAACGGCAAGTGGCTCGCGTGCCCACGACAACAGTGTGCTGCCGTCGGCAGGATGGCGCCATGCCTCGGTGCCGCTATCGATCTGAAACGCAGTCAAACTGCCGTCACGCCCAAGAACAGCAACTGCGGGCGCTGTCAGCAGTGGAATCATTGACGGTCCACGACGGGTCTCGGAAGCGTCGAGCGCGTCCGGGTCGCTTGCTAAATCAGCTGGATCGATCACCCCGCGCGAAGTCCATCGAACCACGCCCTCTGGAGAGATGCAGCACATGGCCCCGGTGCCCCCGGGCGCATCGTCGCAGGTAAGAATGTCCGGAGAGGTAGCGACCACCGAGCAATCACGGGCGCCAAGCGGGGCACGCCAAGCGGCGGCGTAGGAAGGCGCGGTGCGCAATACCAAATCCGAACCCTGCAAGGTCAACAATCCGCGCGCCGGGCGGCCGGCGTCGGGAAGGGTGCGCGGAAGGCGACCCGGGAATTCAACAATGCGCGACGCGGTTCCATCAATACGCGGTAACGATGGCATTGCCGAGGCAGCAAGCGCGACACCCCAACGAGGATTGAGAGCGCGGAGGAATGCATCACCCGCATCGGTGGCGCCGCTGCGCGCAGTGCACTCGCGAATCAATCGCGCCGCGGCGAGGCGTGCTGGTGCCGTCTTCGCGGCATTCATGATGGCCGTCAACGCGGATGTGCCCGCACGCGTGCCGGCTCCGATCCGCGCGGCGCATCGAAGTGCAGCGGTGCGATCATCAGCGCGGATGGAAGTCAGTGCGGTGGTGACGGCGGAATCAACAGCATCAAGCGCGCGCGGATCTTTGGCACGAGCGATCGCGATTATTCGCAGTGCTTCAGCATCGGCGCACGCTTGACCGGACCGATTGACCACCATCTCCCCGGACTGTGCACTCATGGCAACTGTCGCTGCGATTGTCGCGGCTGACACTGGATCACCGCGTCGAAGTGCGCGGTCGGCCCGTGCAAATCCGCCACGGAGCTGCCCATTCACCAAGACCGCCGATTCATCGACTGCGGCATCCAGCGTGTCGCGGTCGGCGCCTTGTGCCAATTCCATCGCATCGACATTCAAGAGGAGTTCCAGCAATTCACTACGAGTAACGTCGTCGTCGGCGGGGAGCTCTCGAACGCGACGTACCGATTCTTTGGCCCCCTCGGCAGCAAGCGATCCAGAGCGAATCTGCCGCGCCAGGTGTACGAGCGCGATGGCTGCATCGGGCGCAGGGCTCGCGGCCATCCGTGCGCGCACGATGCGCTCCGCAGCTGCAGTCGGCATCCATCCAGAAAGTGCCGTTGGCCCAGCAGCAAGCACCTGATTTCCAGCCAAAATTGCGTTGGAATTTCCAGCGCCCGCCAATCGCATCCGTTCGTTTCCGGTGCGCGCGTCGCGGATGGAGATGTTCGTTGCGTCGGGAATCAGAACCACCGGTGCTGACGGATCCGTGGTGTTTGCAAATTGAACGCGCCCATGTGTGCGCTCTGCGAATGAAGCACCGATGGCTGGCATGGACCACAGCGTTGTGTTGGGTGCCGCCGCAGCAAAGCAGGTCACACGATCGCCGACGGCGAGCACTAGGCCGGAACGATCATCGCCAACGAGGTATGAAGGCGTACCAATCGATCCATCAGCGCCAGTCGGAATGGAACCACGCGGAGAACCGTCACGAATGTCGAACGACTCAATGCGCGCACGGTCTGGACTGATGGCATAGATTCGGTCCCCGACGACGGCGGGAGTCACTGCATCAGATGGTTCCAAGCGTGCGGCGGCATCACGGACAGGTACAGGAAATCGACGGAGCCAACGCACCAGACCATCCCATGGATCAATCGCTGCAATCGCCCCGGTAGGAGTTGACACATACAAGATGCCCGCAGCAAGTACTGGTGCGTCGGCGGCGCGCAATGCGCCAATGCGAACGCTGCCACTGGAGGCAAGCACACGCGCCCACGCTGCGGGACGCGGCGCATCAATATCTATCGCCACCAGCCAACTCACCGTTTCCATGCGGACCGAAGTGCGCCGCGCGGCAATGATCACGCGCCCGTCAACGATGATCGGCGCACCCTGCGGCTGCAGACCATCAAGATCAACGCGCGTATCAAGTCGATCAAGGCGGGCTTCCCAACGCAATACGCCCGTAGTGGCATCGAGGCATGCAATACGTCCGGTGCTGATTCCCGTTCGATTGGAGCCGAGTTGCATGGGCGCAAGCGCAACCACCTCGTTCGGTGTGGCAGCGAGCATGCGCATCGAGAAACCATTTGAATCAGCACCGATATTGGCACCCGACCAGAGCGGACGACCACTGAGGCGATCAAATGCACGGATCACGCCGTTGTCGTCCACAAAGACGCGCTCACCAACACACGTGGGCGCGGTGGTTGACTGCAACCGCTCCGGCTGCGCGCCTGACAAGCGCCCGACGCCCGTCTGTGCCATGGGACTCGCCGTGACGTCCAGGGGTTCGTTCCACGTCTCGCTCCAAGTCTCAGCAGCAGCAGAGGAATCAAACAGCCCGGGACCCAGCGGGCCAATGGTGACTTCCGAAGGCGGCGTGGGTGTGGCCAGTGCGGCGGCGCGAGCACCGGCAATTTCGGTTGTTTTCAGTAATCCGGTTTGATCGGCTGCGAGCGCATCGATGCGAGCAAGCGCCAGTCGAGCGCGCTCGGGCTGTCCAAGCCGCGCGGCAACCGTTGCAGTCATCGAGGCGTGATAGAGCGCACGACGACCAGCAAGTAAATCATGATCGTCCACTCGATCAAGGTAAGACGATGCAGCCGCCACGCGCCCGCGGGTCAGGCTTGTCTCAGCCAAGCGGAGCGATGCCTCCAGACCCGCCTCGGTATCGATCCGGCGGGACGCAAGTTCAACATATTCACCGCGCGCGAGTTGCGCGTCCGCATCGGCGGACAATTCGCGCCGGAATGCACTCCGCAATGCCGCATCTGCCACCAGCATGAAGTGCACGCGGCGGGATACCGGGATGAACAAGTCTGCATCGAGTCCAGCGCGTACCAACCGATCCGGCCCGGCATCAAGTAGTTGCACAAGAAGCCGGACGGCTTCGCGCGGGTTGGCTTTGGCTTGATCAGTGGCCTGCTCGATGAGCAGCTGTGACGAGGGCGAGTCATCAACGGCGGGCAGCGCAAGCTCCTGCGCCGCCACTGCCGGAGTCAAACATCCCAAGAGCACTGCCGCGAGGTAGGCAGCAATCGTGGGGCGGCAGCCAATGGACGGTGGGTACTTCATGGGCAGACGAATCTGGAGGGAACAGGCTTCCACTCGGAAGGTGATACATTCTCGCACCGATGCTGGATACGCGCCCATTGCCAATTCTTCAGATTGCTGCCGGAGCTTGGCTGATTGCGGCCGCGGGGTGCGCTTCGAGCCCCAATGTTCAAGCGTTGAAGGCGCGGGAGCGGGCGGTCACTGCTGAGGGTTCAGAAATTGAGGTGACGGTTGAATTACGCAACCCGAACGACGCCCCGGTGGAACTGACCACCTGGGATTACTCGGTGATCGTCAACGACAAGACTGCCTATACCGGGCAGTGGGTGGCATCGCTCACGCTGCCGCCCAACGATCGCATGCTGGCGGAACTGCCGGCGTTCGTTCCTGCATCGTTCGGTGACATCACTGGTGCAGAGTGGCGGGTCGGTGGGCAACTGACCTACCGCGCCACCGGCAAGCTTGACAAGCTGCTCTATCAGCTTGGTGTGAACCACTTGAGCACGGGCTTTGGAACTGGTGGGACGGGTGTAGAAAAGGTAGCGGTGGTGGCTACGCCGGCACCGAAGCCCGAAGCGCCCAAGCCGCAAGAGCCACAGCCTGCCGCGCCGAAATAGAACTTACTCGCCGCGCCGCGCTTGCGCTTGTAACGCTGCGCGGTCAAGGTAGTACGCCGCCAATCGCGCGTGAACACCAACAGCGCTCGGATCTTCCGGTGCAAGTGGTGCGCAATCGATCTGCCGATAGGTTCCATCGGGTTGCATCTGCCACGACGACCGTCGATCATTGAGGCAGATTTGCAGGATGTCCCAGAGCGTTGCGCGCGCGTCGCGGCTGCGCACTGGCGTGGCAGCTTCAACCCGGGTTTGCAGGTTGCGATACATCCAATCTGCACTGCCGATGTAGAAGTCGCCGTCCAGCGGATCGGGCTTACCCGCGCCGAACCAGAAGATGCGACTGTGTTCGAGGAACCGCCCCACTACCGAGCGAATCTGAATGTTCTTACTCAGCCCGGGCATGGCCGGACGCAGGCAGCAGAAGCCGCGCACGATGAGATCAATCTGCACCCCAGCTTCGCTGGCGCGGTACAGCGCATCCATCACGCCACGATCCTCAAGCTGATTCATCTTGGCAATGATCCGGCCCGTACCGCCCGAGGCGGCAATCTGCGCCTCGCGATCAATCAACTCAAGGAAGCGTTTTTTCATGGCTACCGGCGCCACCAACAATTGCCGATACTCGCGCTGGCGTGAACGACCGGTCATGTAGTTGAACAAATTCACCAGGTCGTCGGTGATTTCCGGATCGGCGGTGAGCAGGCCAACGTCTTCATACATGCGCGCCGTACGGCTGTTGTAATTTCCCGTGCCGATATGAGCATAAGAACGCAGGGTGCCCTGCTCCTCACGGACCACCAACGCGGTCTTGGTGTGCGTCTTGTATCCAACAACGCCGTAAGCGACATGGACGCCCGCATCTTCCAGCTTTCGCGCCCACAGAATGTTGCGCGCCTCATCAAAGCGCGCCCGCAACTCAACCAGCACCGCTACTTGCTTACCGCTCTCAGCAGCGCGGATGAGACTGGCAATGAATGGGCTATCACCCGAGGTGCGATACAGGCTCTGCTTGATGCAAACAACCTTCGGATCGGCAGCCGCGTCCTCAATGAACTTCTCCACCGAGCGTTCGAACGATTCGTAGGGGTGATGCAGCAGAATGTCGCCAGCGCGAATGGCGGCAAAGATATCGGTGTGATCATCATCCAAGCCAGCGGGCGGCAACGCTGCCATGCGCGGCCAGTGCAGATCAGCGAGGTCGGTGTCGGCAATTTCGTTCAAGGAACCGTAGTCCACCAAACCTTCGGTTTCGTAGACATCGTCCGCATCCACCTGCAGTTCTTCCATCAGGAACTTCAAGATTCGCGGATTCGCGCCAGCGGCGATTTCCAAGCGAACCACCCGCGCAAAACGTCGTTCCTTGAGCAAATGCTGCGTGGCTTCCAGAAGATCTTCGGTGTCTTCACTGTCGCGTTCAACCTCTGCATTCCGGGTAACGCGGAACGCCAGAACCTTCAGAATCTCCATGCCGGGGAAGAGATCATCAAGGTTGTGCTCAACGATGTCTTGGACGGTAATGAAATCGTTCGTGTCATCAAATCGGTACAGGCGCGAAGGGATCTCCGGGACCTTTACCCGTGCGAACAGCTGTTCACTCTCACCCGGCCGGCGCAACATGACCCCAAGCGAAACGCTCATATTGCTGATGAACGGGAAGCGGTGACCGGGATCAACGGCAAGCGGCGTGAGAATCGGGAAGACGCTGCGTCGAAACCACGATTCGGCTTCTGTGCGTTGCGCCTCGCCGAGATTATCCCAGCGCAAGATCCGAATGCCATGTGGCACCAGTGCGGGCATGACGCGGTCGCGCAGGATGATCGCCTGTCGATGAGCGAGCGTCGCGACCCGTGCCCGAATTCCGTCGAGTTGTTGAACAGGGGTGAGTGCCTCAGGCACCGGTCCCGAAACGCCGGCTTCAATCTGTCGCTTCAAGACGCCGACGCGCTTCATAAAGAATTCGTCGAGATTTGCTGAGTAGATTGAGAGAAAGCGCAGACGTTCCAGGAGCGGCGTGCGCGCATCGGCGGCGATGTCGAGGACACGCGCGTTGAACTCCAGCCATTCAATATCGCGATTGAGGAACCGCGCGGGATCGTTGACATCAATGGTCAGTACCGCGCGGCTCGCCGGCACTACCAGCGCTGGGGCTGGAGCGATGAGTGGCGCGGAAGAGGAAGTCGGCGTGACGTCAGTCATCGCTCCGTACCTGCAAATGGGTTGATGTATGTGGCGGTGCAGCCGGGCGCTTCACCAACGCTCACTGATTGCACGCGTACTCCCATCGGCAGGGATGGAATGATCTGCACCGCGATGTATTGCGCGACCAATTCGGCCGACGGGTTGATCTGATCAAATGGGGCGGTCGTGTTCAGATTCTGATTATGGAAACGACCGATGATGCTGTCGATCGTTCGTTCCAAGGCATGAAAGTCGACGAGT
>CAMDUB010000008.1 GCA_945878575.1 Phycisphaera mikurensis NBRC 102666
GATTCGCGCGGCAATGATGTCTCTCGCGCAGAAGCGCTGCAGCGGATTGGTGCCAGCCTCACTCACGCAGAAACCGAAGTAGCCGCCTTGCTTGAAGCAACGCCGCACACCCGAGTAGCACAGGCTGAACACGCTGCGGAGATTGACCACCATTACGCCTCGGCAGTGTTGGAATTCCCAGGCGGCCCGACGGTGCCGCTCACCGAGCCCGTCTCCGCGGAAACCATGGCACAGATTCAGCGTGAACTGGGGTCAAGCACGTTTGCCGTCATCACCAGCGACAATCCGATGAGCATTCCTGGATCACCGCATGCCAACATGTTGCGGCGCAGCGTTCTTGCACTGGAATTGCGCAATGCGAAGTTGGTGCATCGACCGGTGATCGGGCGGAGCGCGGACGGCAAATGGTCCGAGAATGGCTTTGCGATATCTGCAAGTATTGGAGAAGCGGACGCATTGTCAGAAATTCACGGGCAACGTGCGTACTACTGGTTCAATGGTTCGTACTTTCTGATTCACGGCATGACCGCCGATCACGGCGCGATTCGCCTCCCACGCACGCACTCCGCATCGCCAGAGACATGAAGACGGACACCCATGCTGAATCGATCTTGCATCAGGTTGCCGCGGGTACGCCCGGCGCCATGGATGCATGCATGGAGAAATTCAGCGGACTGGTGTGGTCGCTGACCCGGCAGCTTTCATTCGCTGGGTCCGATGCAGATGACGCTGTGCAAGAGATCTTTATTGATGTCTGGAAGAGCGCCGTTCGGTTTGACCCAGCGATTGCCAGCGAATCAACGTTTGTTGCCATGATTGCTCGACGAAGACTGATCGATCGCGGGCGGCGGCGGCAGCGGCGGCTTGACTCAACTTCATTGCCCGATGCGATGGCGCCGGAGGCGGCGCCGATCCCTGACATGCCAGAGCGAACCGAAGAAGCGAGCCGCGCCACGGTCGCTTTGGGGAAATTGCGACCTGAGCAACAGCGCGTTCTGCAACTTGCCATTTACCACGGTTGCTCGCATGAAGAGATTGCGCGCTGCACCGGACTGCCGCTCGGAACGGTCAAGACACATGCGCGGCGCGGCTTGATACGGCTGCGCGAAATCTTGGAGTCAGAAGGCGCACTCCAACCGGCTCGCCCGGAGGCCCCGGACGTGGCGAAAGTTGCTGACCAAGCGACCGATCGCCGCAAAAAGCCTCAATAACTCCGTAAAGACAGCACTCCGCGCCCAACGCGCGCTGTCCGCGCGGGTAAAACTTCACCTCTTCACATGCTGACCTCCCACCTTTCCGCGATCGTCGCGGCCGCGCTCAGCGCCGGCCCAACCACCACGCCCGATGCCTCCATGCTTCGCTACCCGGATATTGGGCGCGAAGACATCGTCTTTGTCTATGCGGGCAACCTGTGGCTCGTACCCAAGACGGGCGGTATGGCGCGACCGCTGACCAGTGCGGCGGGCGCAGAGGTCATGCCGCGCTTCTCACCGGACGGGAACAAGATTGCGTTCGTTGGCAATTATGACGGCAACCGTGACATCTACGTGATGCCCACCGTTGGCGGCGCCCCGGAACGTGTCACGCACCATCCGACCGCGGAACTGGTGAACGAATGGACCGCTGACGGTTCGCTGCTCTTCAGTGCCAGTGGCATGGAGGGCATCGCCCGCGCTGGTCGCTTGTACACGGTGAAGGAAACTGGCGGGCTTCCCGAAGCATTGCCCGTCCCGTACGGAACCAACGGCACTATCAGTCCCGATGGCGAGTGGTTGGCATACACGCCGCACTCGATCGATGGGCGCACGTGGAAGCGCTACCGCGGCGGAATGCAAACGGATGTGTGGGTCTACAACCTCCGCAGCAACGAAGCCAAGCGCGTCACTGACTACGAAGGAATCGACACGCTGCCAATGTGGGGCGGTACCACGCTGTACTACTTGAGCGACGCCACCACTGACCCCAAGGCACCGCACAAACTCAACATTTGGTCATGGGATTCCAAGTCCGGCACCACCAAGCAAGTCACCTCATTCACGGATGAAGACATCAAGTGGCCAGCGATCGGCGATGGCGAAATCGTCTTCCAAAAAGGCACAAAGTTGATGGTATTGGATCTGGGGTCCGGCAGGTCTCGCAACGTGGAAGTGAAGATTCCAGGCGACCGCCCCACCGTTCGCACGCGCACTGAAGATGTCAGCGACGAACTGCAAGGCTCCAGTATCAGCCCAAGTGCCAAGCGCGTGGCAGTCGCTGCGCGCGGCGATATCTGGACCGCCCCTGCGGAGAATGGTGTTCCGCGCAACCTGACCCGCACCGACGGTATTGCTGAGCGCACGCCAGCATGGAGCCCGGATGGCAAATGGATTGCTTACTTTGATGACTCCACCGGTGAGTATGAACTATGGGCGATGCCTGCTGATGGCAAGGGTGAGAAGAAACAACTCACCAAGGATGGCGGACCCTTCAAGACCAACATTCAGTGGTTCCCTGATTCCAAGAAACTGATCTATCAAGACAAGACCGCCACGGCGTACCTGGTGGACTTTGCAAGTGGCGAACGCAAGATGATCGACAAGGAGCCGTGGGACGGCAACCTTGATATCAGTGTCAGTCACGACGGCGCATTCTTGGCCTACGCAAAGTCACTGCCTGAGCGTCGCACCGCCAGCATTTGGTTGTACGACGTGGCGAAGGGCGAGAGTCACGAAGTCACCAGCGGTGAATTCAATGACAGCAATCCCACCTTCGATCGCGCCGGCGACTGGCTGTACTTCTCCAGCCAACGCGGCTTCGGCAAGGCTGAGTACGGTGAGTTGGACGAAACCTGGGTCTATCAAGACACCGTTCGTGGCTACGCCGTGCCGCTTCGTAAAGACGTGAAGAACCCCTGGCTCCTGGAAATTGATGAGGAGAAGGGTAAAGACACTAAGAAAGACGACAAGTCCGACGACAAGAAGGACGAGAAGAAGGACGAAGCCAAGCCTGACGGAGCCGCTGGCGAGGGTGCACCCGCGGGCGATCGCCCACGTCGTCGCCGTCCGAGCAGCGAGATTCAAGACGAGCCAAAGCCTGCAGACCCGAAGCCCGCTGATCCAAAGCCTGCTGATCCAAAGCCCGCTGATCCAAAGCCTGCCGAGCCCAAGCAAGACGAGAAGCCCGCGACCCCAGCCGCAGCCACCGCACCTGCCGCGACTGGCCCTGCTGGTACTTGGAACTGCACCACCAAGGAGGGTGAAACGGCGTTGACCTTCACGCTGGTAGTGACGCTCGGTGATGCCGGCGCCGCTACCGCCAAGTTCACCTCCGACAAACAGAACGGCGAACTCACCGGGCAGTGGGACGCGGACGCTAAGAAGCTGACGCTCACCGGTAAGAACGACGCGGGCACCGAAAAAGAGATGTCCTACTGGCTTGAAGCCACCGTCGACGGTGATGCCGTCACTGGTAACGGCACTGCCACCGGCAAGGACGGCGAGACCAAATACGCATTCACCGGAACACGCGCTGTCGCTGACACCAAGAAGGACGAGAAGAAGCCCGAAGAGAAGAAGCCGATCACGGTCGACTTTGATGGCTTTGAATCGCGCGTCATTGAACTGCCACTTGGCACCAGCCGCATCGGCGGCATGGGAGTCAATGACAAGAACCAACTGATCTTCAGCCAGGGCGGCCAGATCAAGGTGTTTGACATCAAGGACAAGAAGAAGGAAGTCAAGAAAGTTGCCGATGGCGGCGGCTTCCAACTCACTGCTGACGGCAAGAAGATGCTGATGGGGCTGCAGATTCTGGACGCTTCCGCCGGATCATCCGGCAAGACCATTGTTAGCCAACCCATGCTCACGGAAATCAATCCCAAGCGTGAATGGAAGCAAGTGGTCAAGGATGCGTGGCGCATCTTCCGGGACTATTTCTATGACCCGAACATGCACGGCGTTGATTGGAACGGCATCGGCGAGCGGTACTTGGCGATGGTGAATGATGCCAACAGCCGCGAAGATGTCAGTTACATCATCAGCGAGATGATCAGCGAACTGAACGTCGGTCATGCCTACTACAACGGGCGTGACGGTGGCGGCGGACCAAGCGTCAGTATCGGAATGCTTGGCGTTGACTGGGAAGTAGCAATCGGACCAGACGGCAAGAACGTCTACCGATTCAAGCACTTGGTGTCCGGCGCTCCGTGGGATACTGATGCGCGCAATCCATTGCAAGAGCTTGGCATGAATGTCAAGGAAGGCGAGTACCTGCTGGCCGTCAATGGTCTGCCTGTCAACGGCGCCAAGGATCCATGGGCTGCATTCGAAGGCCTGAGCGGCAAGACCGTTGCGCTCACCATCGGAACAAACCCAACGATGGATGACAAGGTGCGCGAAGTAGTCGTCAAGCCAATGGGCGGCGAAGACAATCTGCGCTACCGCGACTGGATTGAATCGAACCGCCGCTACGTCTCCGAGAAATCTGGCGGCAAGGTGGGCTACATCTACGTGCCCAACACGGGGCTCGATGGCCAGTCTGATCTGGTGCGGCAATTCCAAGGCGAGCAATTCAAGCAAGCGCTGATCATTGATGATCGTTGGAATGGTGGCGGACAGATTCCATCACGTTTCATTGAAATGCTCAATCGCCCGGTCACCAACTACTGGGCGCGCCGCGACCAGCACGATTGGATCTGGCCCGGCAGTGCGCACAACGGACCGAAGGCCATGCTCATCAACGGGCTCGCTGGCTCGGGCGGCGACATGTTCCCGTGGCTCTTCCGGCATGAGAACCTTGGCCCGCTGGTTGGCACCCGCACGTGGGGTGGCCTGGTGGGAATCAGTGGTAATCCTGGAATGATCGATGGCTCCGGCGTCCGCGTCCCAGTCTTTGCGTTCTATGAGAAGGACGGCACGTGGGGCATCGAAGGCCACGGCGTTGATCCAACCGTCGAGGTGCTTGATGACCCGGGCGTCATGAAGGGTGGACCGCATTACGGCGGCGTTGACCCGCAGATGGACAAGGCTGTTGAACTCCTGCTCGCTGAGCTGGCACGCGCACCGGTCACGCACCCTGCTCGCCCGGCGTATCCGAACCGCTCAGGATTTGGCATTACCCCAGAAGACAAGTAAGCACTTCCACAAACACAACAGGTGGGTACGTGAGCCTTGGCTCGCGTACCCACCTGTTCATTTCTGCGCTATCACCACAGCCGTCAGCGACACTCAACTGCCGTCAGCGCGGCGTTGCAACATGGTCGCCCGAGTCGCTGTACTCAGTACCGCGAATGCCCTCGCCTGCCCAGCGGTCGTAGGTGCCCCAGCCACCGTGACCTGTAGGAGACGAGTACGGGCCAGCGTTTGGCCCAAGGTTGTTACCAATCTGCGTGCCTGAACCCCAATAGGCGCCCGGATTAGCAAACTGCTGCGGCGGGTGGAATCCGTTGGGACGTGCCAACGGTGAATACCCCCAGTTTCCGCCGAGGTTGGAGCCCATGCCGGTCCACGAGCGGTACGCCGCAGCGGGATATCCGTACTCGTTACCCGGGCCGCGGAACGCCGCCGGCGCATCGCCAGCAGCGCCTTGGAACTGCTGATTGATCGCCTGCTGATTCTCGGTGGCGGCCTGAGTCGAAGCATCGCGACGCGAGCCTTGATTGCCCGCGCTACGAATACCGGTTTGCCCCGCATTCGCCATGGAGCCGCGCGCCGCTGGCCAGGAACGCTTGTCGATCGGCTTGTTCCGCTCAGCGTTGCGCTTGGCTGCATCGGTCAGACCTTGCTTGTGCCAATCCGAGTGATTGTCTGCCCAACGGTTGTAGTACGGGTGCCACTGATTCATCCACCAGCCCCAGTGATTCCAACCCCACCAGTTGTTCATGCCGTAGCCCCAACCGACGTTCCAACCGGAGCACCAACCCCATCCGCCCCAACCGTCGCCAGTGAGGTACATGGGATTCACATCTGCGCTTCCGTAATAGGCGTAATCATCGTTCGGATCATCCGGCGGCGAGAACGTGCCGGTCTGCGAGTCATAGGTTGCATCGCTGCCGTAAGTGGCTGGGTACGCGCGGTACGCGCCGCCCGCAGGCGCTGTGTACACACGACCGGTTCCATACACCGGCGTTCCGTCCATCAAATACGTGCCGAGGTATCCGGGTGAAAATCCATACGTCACCGTATCCGGCGTTGCGCCAAAGACCCACACGTAAGTGCACGCATACGCGGGGCACGAAGTCGGGAGCGCATAGATCGCACCCGGAACGGTCTCCGCAAGCGCCCACGGTCCGGTGACTGACGGCGCCATGAACCATGCACCGGAATCGCAGCAATAGGTCTTGCCCTCAAAGAGCAATACCGGCTGCGAAGCACCGGGCAACCACTTCACTGGCGAGCTCTCAATGGACGCCCATGCAGTGTTGCCATCCGGCATGCCACCCGCAACGGTGAATTTCGGCTGCGCGCCAGCACGATTTAGCGTGACGGTACGAATCTCGCGCGCGGCCAGCGTTGCCTCGTCGGCCTCATCGGTACCAGGGACTGCAGCGCGTGCGCCGTCGTAACGCTTGGTGTGCGACAGACCAGCAAACTGGGCAGGCACTGCGCCGGGTGACACTGCGCTCCATGCGCCCGTGCCGAGCGAAGTGGTCATGAACCATCGACCCGAAGCCAACAGATAGAACGCATTGCCATCGGTAGTCAGCAGAATGCTGTTGGTGTTCTTAACGCACTGCACGCCGGGACCAGCGTTACCAAGTACTGGCGCGCCATCCATGGAGACCAACACGGTTGGCTTGGTAGCTACCACCACCGTGGCGGGCTTGAGTATGGGCGCCTTTACCAGGGGCGGCATTGCGGACACAGCCTTGGGTAGCGCAGGTGTCGTGCCAAGTGCGGCAACGACATCCGCCGGCGGCGGCGCAGACGCAGCCAGATATCCAGTCTCCATCACCGCGGATGAAACCCACGCTCCACCAACGCGTGTCCACCACGCGCCATCCTTTGACTTCAGCAAAACGGATGCGGTGTTGGTGACCATCATCCAACCGGTGGCGCCAAGCGGAGCCATCCGCGGTGCGCCATCCACAGCGATCAGCACCGTGGGCTGCTGCGTCAAAGTGATTGCCGGCACTTCGGAAACAACGCCCGGCGTTGAACTGCCGCGCGCATTCACCAACCGCATGTTCTGCAGCAAGATGGGTCGCGTGGTGGTCATGGCTACCACATAGAGTGCCTGTGACAGCGCCTTCACATCGGCATCGGAGGCAGGTTTGCCATCGATCGTGAACGCGCGCACGGCAAACTGATTGATCTCCACTTCGCCCGGAACATCAGCGGCCATCATCTCGGCCTGCAACTGTGCATTGCCAGTCACGGTCTTGCCATCAGCGCCGTCCATGGATACTTGCGTGACCAAGTACGCACGCGCGCCGTCGATGCCGGTGACACGCGGCTGAAAGACTCGATAGGTCTTGCCGTTGGAAGTGATGTCCTGCGGCCAGAGATTTGGGTGCGCGGGCATGGCTGGATTTTGTGCGGGGGCAGCGCTGTTCCCCGCCGCAGGCGCGGGAGTGCTCGCCGGAGGCGCGGAATTGCCAACTGCTGGCGCCTGGGTGGGGGCAACGAAGGCGATGGAAAGGCTGACGAGGGTGGCGGCGATTGTGTGGGTCATGTTGTTCCAAGAGGCGCGGTGCATGCGCCGAGCGGGGCAAAGTCTACCTCCAACAATGGTGCTGACATTGGATCGCCGGGCAGATGTCGAAGCGTCGCCTGGTTGGCGTATGCCCACCCGCTCGCGCAGTGCGGCCAGGCTGATCAACGTGAGTGAGCTTGCAGCACCGTTTCAGATAACGCGACCAACGATCCGCGACTACGTCACGCTGCTCGAGCGCATCTTCATTCTGGAAGAGTTGCCGCCATGGCATCGTCCTATACGACGGCGAGGTCACCGTGGGATTCGGCGACGGGATGTTCGCGGTCCCGATCGCCGAACTGTGGCGTTGATTCCCAAGTAGGTCGGCCGAAAAAGAACCAAGGCGACCCATACGGGTCGCCCTGGTGTCATTCGTATCTTCAGATCGTCGGTGCGATTTAGGCGCGGCGACGACGGCTGCAGAAGCCTGCGAGTCCCAAGAGCGCAACGGCGCCTGGGGCTGGAACTGCGGTCACGCCGAGCAGCGTGATGGTGCCGGTAAAGGTACCGGAGGTGCCAGCGGCACCGTAGCCGTTACCGATCCAGATGGACAAGGTCGAAGCGGCGTCCATGTTGATGCCGGTCGTGAAGTTCACGGTGCCGGTCACGGTGGTGCCGGGAGCGTTGCTGGCGCCGTTTGCCCAGCCGTAGCGCTGGGTTGCGTTGAGGTTCGAGAAACCGCCGCACTGCAGCGCGCCGCCGAGTGCCAACGGCGATCCGGCCACGTAAATGCACAGGTCGTCGGCGTAGGTGTAATTGGTGGATGCATTCAACGTCGCGTTCACGGTCGCGCCAGTCAGGGTGCCGGTGAGGCTGCCTGCGGCGTAGGCTTCGGTGAAGTTGAAGCCGGTCCAAACTTGGTTGGTGAACGTGAAGGTAACGTCCGCTGATGCGGATGAAACCAAAGCAACTGCGGCGATGCCGGAGGCGATCAGAGTCTTCATGGTGTAAGTCCTAAATAAGGGAAACGAAAGGGAAGCAGACCGAGGGGATTCGTCAGAGGGGGGGGGAAACCCGCTAACGATCATGACTATGCCCGGCGCCCGGGCAATTGCAAGGAACTTTCTTAATATTTCTAGTCCCGGGCACGGTAAAGTCCCTGACGCCAATGGCTTCCCCCTCTGAAACCCCTGATCTTGAGGCCCTCCTGACCCGTGGAGCCTTTGGGGAAGTCCTGCTACGAACCAGCGCAAGCCTGCGCCGAAACCCCCGAGATTTTCGCTCCTGGTACGCCAACGCCCGAGCAGCCTTTGCTCTGGGGCGCCTGACCGTCGCCGACGAGTCCATCGAACGCGCCATCCGCCTCAGCGGAACCTCCCCGGAGATTGCCCTGCTGCGGGCCATCATCGACCACCGACTCGGCCGCAGCGACGCCGCCATCGACCGCCTCCGCACTCTCATCGCCCGCGGATCACCCAACACCACGGACGCCACCATGGTGCTTGCGGAAGTGCTCCACCGCGCGGGGCGCCGGCAAGAACTGCAAGCACTGGTGAGCGGCGGCGGCGCCTGGCTCAACGACCCGCGCGCGCCGATCTTCACCGCACGGGTGACCGCACTGACGGACCCCGCCGGCACCGCCGACCGACTGGAAGCCTTCGCACGCAGCGACGCGCTTGCCATGGCGCGCCGCATCGCTGGCTTCGATGCGGTCCGCATGCTTGATGCCGCGGGCGAGTACCGCCGTGCCTTTGCACTGGCGGAACACCTGCACGCCACCACCGGCGAACGCTTCGATGTTGACGGAGTGATTGCCGATGCCAACGCACAATCAGCGCTGCTCGCCCGCGGCAAGCCATGGTTCACGCCGCGCGCGCCCGCGGTGAATGGCGTTGCGCTGGTGGTTGGCATGCCCCGCAGCGGCACCACCCTGCTTGAGCAGATGCTTGATCGCCATTCCGCGGTGACTGGCATCGGCGAGTACGACGGCATCAACACACTGGGCACTGCAGTCATCTCCGCTGGCGCATGGCCAACCGGACTGGCAATGCTGACCACTGATGAAGCGCTGGCGATGCAGCAGGCCTATCTATCAGGCATCGCTTCCATGCGACGCGGCAATACTCAGTGGATGTTCGACAAGTCACTCAACACCTGGCACTGGTTGCCCGCTGTCGCGGCCGTCATGCCGGGCGCCGTGTGCTTCCACATCATGCGCGAACCGCGCGACACGGCGGTCAGCCTGTTTCTCTCGAACTTCCATCCAAAAAACGTCGGTTGGACAAGCTCGTTGGAAAGCATCCGCCGCATCATCGCCACCGAGCGGGCGCTGGTGCCGCAAGCCCTGCAAACCCTGGGAATCCCGCACGAATCGATCGTCTACGAAGAGTTGGTTGCCGACCCGCGCAGCCACATGGAGCGGTGCCTGCAGCGCATGGGCTTGCCGATGGAAGATTCCGTTCTTGCGCCGGAAGCAAACGCGCGCACCGTGCTGACTCTGAGCCATGAGCAGGTACGCAAGCCGATCAACCGATCGTCCATTGGGCGCTGGAAAAACTATGAATGGGCGTTCGGTAAAGAGTGGGACTGATCGAGTATTTCGCGCAGCGGCCGCACCGCTGTGACTAGTAGCATCCGAACTCCATGCCACCTCCTGTCAATCAACGGGCAGAACTTCAGCGCTTGCTGCAACGCGGCGATTTCCTGAATGCCAAGCATCTTGCGGGCGACATGTTGCGCCGCAACCCGCGCGACGGCGAGGCATGGCTTGGTGTTGCACGTTGCGCGATCGGTATGAACCGCATGCGAGTTGCAGAAGAAGCGCTCGAACGCGCGGAGCGCATGATCACTGGCGACCACCGCATTGGCATGGCATGGGCGATCGTTGATCACTACCTCGCTCGCAGCGACAAGGCCATTGATCGCCTGCGCGTCTTGATTGCGCGCAAGGCGCCGAACGCGCTGGACGCAACCATCTTCCTCGCTGACATCCTGCACCGCACCGGAAAGCGTGCAGAAATGAAGGCCTTGGTTGAGCAAGGCGGCATGTGGCTCACTGATGTGCGCGGCCGAATCATGGCGGCACGTGTGCGCGCGAAAGATGACCGCGAAGGTGCGGTTACTGAGTTTGAAGCAATCGCACGCGAGCCAGGCGAAATGTCCATGCGCCGCAACGCGGGGTTCGAAGCAGTGCAGTTGCTCGATTCTGCTGGCGAATATCGCCGCGCGTGGGAACTTGCCACGTACATCCACGAACACACCGCCCCACTCTTCAACCTTTCCGACATGCACGCGGACGTCCATGCGCAGCGGCAACTGCTTGCCAACGGCAAGGCCTGGTTCAACCCGCGCGTTCCGGAGGTGCAAGGCATTGCATTCATTGTTGGAATGCCGCGCAGTGGCACAACGCTCCTTGAGCAAATGCTGGACCGGCATTCCTGCGTCGCTGGAATCGGCGAGTACGAAGGGATCATGGCGCTTGGAGATTCGCTGGTTCATGCGGGTGCATGGCCGCGCGGACTTGGCACCCTGAGTCCAGAAGATGCGGTGATGTTTCAGAACAACTACATCTCCGGCGCGCGGACACCAGACGTAGCAGGCAAGGCGTGGTTGGTAGACAAGTCGCTCCAGACATGGCGCTGGCTGCCTGCTGTTGCCGCCATTCTGCCCGGCGCAAGTTGCATGCACATCACCCGCGATCCACGTGACACGGCGGTGAGTTTGTATCTCTCTAGTTTTAACCCCAAGCACTTTGGTTGGACCGGTTCAGTCGGCGGCATCCGCGAAGTCATGACCGCCGAACGCGCGCTCTCCATGGAAGCACTTTCTGTACTCAAGATTCGCCACGAAGAAATTGTGTACGAAGACTTGATCGAAGACCCCGACGGACACGCGCAACGGGTCACCAACTTCCTAGGAATTGCACCGGAATCTGACATGCTTCGCCCGGAGGACAACACGCGCACGGTGTTGACGCTGAGCCATGAGCAAGTCCGACGCCCCATCAATCGAACCTCGATCGGCCGCTGGAAAAACTACGAATCCGCGTTTGGACCGGAATGGGACGCGCTGGTAGCCACCCACAATTCTCGCCGGCGCTGTCCCTGAGTAGCTGCGTCGGGCAACAGTGGTTGCAATGACGCGCACTTTCCACGTATCCGCTCTCGCCGCCCTCGCTATCGCTCTGCCTGCCGTTGCGCAGAGCGCCTCGTTCGTGAACTGGGAATCACCGCAGTCGCACCCCATCGATCTCACGCCGAACGGACTCGTCCTGCTCGCCGTGAATACTGCCGATGCGCGACTGGAGGTGTACGACGTTGTGGGCGGCTCGCCGGTGAAGCGCGGCTCGGTGCCGGTTGGTCTTGACCCGGTGTCGGTGCGCGCACGCAATGCTACGGAAGCGTGGGTTGTCAATCAGATTTCTGACTCCGTCAGCGTGGTTGACCTTGCCACCATGCGCGTCACCCGAACCATCTTGATCGGCGACGAGCCATCCGACGTGGTCTTTGCCGGCACTCCGCAGAAAGCGTTTGTTTCACTCTCACTCGCCGAGCGACTGGCGGTGGTTGATGCTGCAAGCCCAGCGACTGTGACAACGGTAGCGATTGCCGGCAGTCAACCGCGAGCACTCACTGCGAGTGCGGATGGCAACACCGTGTACCTGGCCATCTTTGAATCTGGCAATCACTCCACCATGTTGCCACACGCAACGGTGAGTCTGGCAAGTGGCCCGTACGGCGGCGTGAATCCGCCTCCGAATTCTGGTACCACCTTCAGCCCAGCGAAGGCTGCATCGAACGGCACTGCGCCAAGGGTTGGTCAAATCGTTCGCAAGAACACCACCACCAACCAGTGGCTTGATGGAAACAATCGCAACTGGACCAGCTTTGTCACGTGGGACCAGCACGACAACGATATTGCTGTCATCAACGCGCAGACCAACGCAGTGAGTTACGTGAAGGGTCTCATGACGATCGTTGCCGGTATCGGCACTGCGCCCAACGGCGATGTAGTTGCCATTGGCATGGAATCACGCAATGAACTGCGCTTTGAACAGAATGTCAATAGCGTGTTTGTGAAGTGCGTTGCTGCGCGCCTTTCTGGCGGTGCAGGCCCGGGCTCGGTGATTGACATGAATCCGCACCTCACCTACACCAGCCCGACCACATCGGTGCTCAATCGATTGCAGTCGATTGGTGATCCGCGCGGCGTGGCGTTCAGCGCAAACGGCACGACGTGGGTTGCTGGTCTTGGCTCCAACAACGTGATTGGGTTTGACGCAAGTGGCGGGCGCACTGCCACGATCACTGTTGGCGAAGGCCCAACTGGTCTGGTGATGAATGCCGACGGTAGCCGGCTCTATGTGTTGAATCGATTTGAAGGATCGGTGTCTGCAGTCAGCACCGCCACCAATTCTGAGATTGCACGGATTGCGTTCCATGATCCAACGCCTGCCACCGTGAAGGAGGGGCGCAAGTTCCTGTTTGACACGCATCTCACCTCCGGCCTTGGGCAGTCAAGCTGCGCATCGTGCCATGTGGATGCACGGAGCGATCGTGTGGCGTGGGACATTGGTAATACCCAAGGCACCGTGCAGCTCTTTGATGAATCGTGCCAAGTACCGGGCTGCATCAGTTGGCACCCGATGAAGGGACCGATGACGACGCAGACGCTCTTTGGAATCATCGGCACCGAGCCGTTCCACTGGCGCGGCGAGAAGAATGATCTGGCTGAGTTCAATGAGGCGTACGTCCATCTGCAGGGGCGTGACAGTGAAATCACCGTGACTGAGATGGCCAGCATGGAGCACTATGTTGCCTCGCTCACCTTTGGACCAAACCCCAATCGCAACATTGATAACACGCTGAAGGCTTCCATTCCGATCGTTGGTGGCGTGGTCACTGGTGCTGGCGGCACGGGTAGTCCAACTGCTGGGCAGACCATCTTTAATACCTCGCAGATCTTTGGCGCGCCTCCCGGACTCACGTGCATCAATTGCCACGCTGGGATCACTGGCACGAATCAGCTCGTTGATATCCCGGCTCCACCGCCGGCAAATGAGCCGCAGAACCGCAAGAATTCTCCACTGCGCGACACGTACCGAAAGGTCGGCGCCAACAAGAGTTCGCTGGTCAACAACCGCGGCTTCGGGTTCGATCACGGTGGCGATGAAGCCACCCTGCAGGATGTCCTCAACATTGGCTTCCGATTCCCTGCTGGCGCCACCGGTGCTACGCAACGGCGCGACGTGGAGGCGTTCCTGTTGAGTTTCGGTACTGACACGCATGCTGGCGCGGGCCAGCAAGTCACCGCGCGTAATGCGGGTGGAAGTGGCGATGACAGTGCGCGCATTACCCAGCTCATCACTTTGGCAACAAGTCAGAGTACGCAGATTGGCTTGATCGCCAAGGGAAATCGTGACGGTGTGGCGCGCGGCTGGCTGCTGCAAGCCGGAAGCTTTGTGAGCGACCGTACTGGCGAAACTATCACCGCCGCGGCCCTGCTTGCTGGTGCCACCAGTGGCAATGAAGTCACCTACACGCTGGTGCCTCCAGGCATGGCGCGTCGATTGGGTATTGATCGCGACGGAGATGGCGCGCTCGACCGCGATGAAGGGATTGCGGGTACCGATCCGTCGGATCCGAATAGTTACCCAGGTGCGTGCCCGGCGGACATTGCACCAATCAACGCACGGAACGGCGTGGTGGGTGGCGAGGACCTTGGATTGCTCCTGAGCGCATGGGGACTCTCGGGCCCTGGCGACCTAGACGGTAACGGCGTAGTGAATGGCTCGGATCTTGGGCGGCTCTTGAGCGCCTGGGGTGCATGCCAGTGATGTGATGGACGCGTTCGGCAGGAACGCACAGTCGGCGAATTCTTAACCCCCACGCTCACGCGCTCGGCCTGTCTGGCGAGCGCGCGAGTTTTTTTATGGCGCGAGTTGCAGCGTGCCGTTCGCAACGGAAACGATCCAGACTTTCTTTTGGGGAACCGGCCCGTTGGCATAACTGATCGTGCCGGTGATGCCTTGGAAATTGGTGGTTGCGGCCAGCGCAGCGGCGATGGCTTTGGGATCGTCGCTGCCGGCGCGCGCACGTGCGTCAATGGCTAGGCGAGCGGTGTCGTAACCGAGTGCTGCAAACGCGTTGGGCGGCGGAGTTCCGTACGCGGTGGAATACGCATCGACAAATACAAGTGCGGCGGGCGAGGCGCCAGCGCCAAGCCACGCGTGAGTGGTGAACCAGACGCGATTACTGGGGGCCGTTGCCGGCGCTGCGTTCGTACTTGCTTGGCTGTTGGCGGTGGGCGTATTCAGTACCGCTGCGCAGTCGAATGAATCTCCGCCGATGATCGGGGTTGTTGGCAGTGCAGATCGAACGGACTTCAGTACCGCGGCGATGTCTTCTGGCATGCATGCAACAAAGATGAAGTCCGCTTGGTTGGCTGGCGAAACCAAGTGCGGCGCAACGGCGGCGGCGGGTGTGAAGCTCAGGTCAAACTCTGCAACCACGGTGCCGCCCAAGTCATTTCCCATGTGGTTGCGAAAGTAGCTAGCGAGCGTGCGCGTGTATTCATAGCGTGAGTCGAAGATGACGAGTGTGCGTTTCCCAAAGCGCGCAGCGCCAAAGTCGGCGGCGGCGATCGCTTGTGCGTCGTCGCCAAAGCATGCAAGGAATGTGCCAACGCCGCAGCGGGCGGGCAGCTTTGGGTCGGTGGCGCCGAGCACCACGAATGGTTTGCCAAGGCGTGTGAATTCGGGGATAGCCACCAGTGCTGGATCACTGTCGGTGAAGCCGATACCAAGCGTGTTGCGAGCGGCGGCGGCGCGGGCGAGTTCAGTGGCGCGTGGTGATGAGCTCTGCGTGTCGATGCACTCGGTGTCGAAGCGGAGTGTGGATGTGCGGTTGTGTTCCGTGATGGCAAGTTGCGCCCCGCGCATGGCAGCGATACCGATGGGTGACATCGATCCGGTCTCAGCGGCGATGACGGCGATGTGGGTGGGTGCGGATGCGGATGCGGGCGGCGCGAGTGGCGAAGGCGGCGCGTTGAGTGTGTTCGGGGTGTTTGCGGCGTTCGGAGCGCACGCGGTGGCCAGGCATACGCAAGTGATGGCGGAGCCGCGAATGATGGTGGCGACGCTGTTGCGAACGGCGTGTGTGGAGGCTTGCATGGGGGGATCGTATGGAGCGTCGCGTCGATACTGCGCAGCGCCGTTTGGCTGCGATTTATGCAACGTCCGCCGTGTTATCAAGTTGCAGTTACCCCTTGCGCACGTTGTCGGCTGTGACTACAATCTCTCTTTCCGAGTTCGGGCGCGCGCGAAGTTCGAAGTAGCCGGTTGCGCGCCCGACCGGAGGTTTTGCGGGTGTAACTCAGTGGTAGAGTGCCACCTTGCCAAGGTGGACGTCGAGGGTTCGAGTCCCTTCACCCGCTCTTAAGCTTGAAGCCGAAGGTCTGTGCCTTCGGCTTCTGTGCTTTTTGGGGTGTCCGATGCACTCCAGCCGACGCCCAATCTCCACACATCCACGCCGCCCTGACCGCCAATCCGCCAATCAGCGCTGCGCCTGCGCCGCATCCGCGAGTACCAATGCCAGCCGCCATCGGTCGCGCGTGGGTTTGGCGTACTCCAATGGGTAGTTGTCGATCAGGCTCTCCGCGGAATCGGTGATCACCGGCCGCATGACCGGATCGCGCGCGTACTCGACGAGCATCTCCATCGGCACGCGGAGTGCCCACCGGGACGCGAAACCCAGCGATTCAACCGAGGTCGGGTCGCCGGCTGCCTTGTGCTCCAGGTACAGCCGGATGGCGCGCGGGTGGTGGTGGAGGTCGAGCTCCGCGCAAGCCTCCCAGCCGATGCTCGAGTTCGCAAGCCCGAGCGAATCGGCGAATCCCTCCGCGGCAAGCTCGCGCGTACGCCGGAACCAGCGGATCGCCTCCGCGGGATCGTCGAATTGGTACGAGCGACCGATCATGAACGCAGCCCATGTCGAGCGCCACACCCGGTCGGCGGGCGGCATGGCAAGGAGCGCGTGCCACGTCGCCCGCGCGCCGGGCAGGTTGCGTGATTCCGCGAGCGAACGACCCGCGAGGTAGATGGCGAACTCTGCCGCCGCCGGCCCGCAGCCGTCGAGCTCTTCGCCCAGCGGCTCGCCAAATCGGCCCTCGACGATCGACCACAGCAGGCGCGCGATGCGGACGTCGCTCACATCGTCACGGAAGAGCGGCACGTAGCGGTAGTCCGCTGGCGGGAGATCCACCAGCGTGCCCACCGGCCCAGGCGGCAGACCGCCGGACCAGATCACCCTGCCCATGAGGCCGGTGGCCGGAACGCGGCGCGGGTCCTGTGCGCCTGTTAGCGGCGACGTCTTGGAATCCGGCAACGGCGCGCCAATGCGCTCGCCCTCCGAAATCGCAGGCACACCCACCAGCACGAACCACGCGATCAGCGGAAAGACCACCGCGATCAGCGGCAGCAGATGCCATCGATGCGACGTACCCCAAGTTGTGTGCGGATGCTCAGTGCCCATGGTTCCCTCCTAGCGCAGGCGCGGCGTCCCATCCTGGAACGCACTCATGACAGCATCGGTCGCCACGCGGGATGCAGTTGAGTGAATGCGATGGTGAAATTCCTATCTGCCAGTTGGTGCAAGAATCGACGGCGGCAATGAACACGCCACGAAATCTGCGAACGAGATTCCGCCCCGCCCCGCAACCTCCCCCGCCCGCCCTCCGTATAGTGCTCACGTCCAAGCACCCCTCCGGAGGCACCATGGCAAATCAACGATCCGGGCCCGTCCAGTTGCCCTCGCTGCTCGAACTGCAGGCACCAACGCTGAACCACATGTCAGAGGCGCCGGGCCTGGCGGCAACGCTTGCGCGCGCGGTGCAGGCGAGCCTGGAGACCGGACCGCGCTTCCCCCACCTGCTGCTGATCGGGCCCGCCGACAGCGGCAAGCAGACCATCGCCGCCACCGTGGCCCGGGAGCTGGGGGCGCCGCTCGTCTGCATCAACCCTGCCTCGCTCCAGGGGTCGGACGAACTGCATGACATCCTGATGACGGTGCCTCACGGGGCGGTGGTCCTGGTTGGCAACCTCGAGGGACAGTGGGCCATCTGCAGCGACCTGTGCCGCGTGGCGCAGGGCGACCGGGTGCGGAAGAGGCCGACGCCGCCGTGGGAGCTTTCGGGCGAAGGCTGGAAGCGCACGGACGCCGACGAGCCGTACCGCCAGTTCACCATCATCGCCACCACGCGCGACACCAACGCCGAGGGCTATGGATGCACCGCGTGGGCGGAGATGGTCCTCTACACGACCCGCACCGCCAGCACGGAATCCTTGCGCATCGACCGCACGCTGCGCCGCGTTGGGCTTTCGTCGGACACGGAAGCGCTCGCGAAGCTGGCCGAGTTCGCGGTGAACTCTGGGGTCCGCACGCTGCGGCTGGCGCGTTCCATCGCACTGTGGGCCGGTGAGCGCAACGCCACCACGCTGAATGCGGAACTGGCGACGGTGGCCCTCGGAGAGCTCAGCGATCAGCTGGTGGAACCCGCACGGCTCGTACATCTGCGCAGCGGAAAGCCGGCGAACGCAAGCAAGTCCGCCGCATCACCCACCGGCGAGTGGAGCGACGCTTCCGCCACCGAAACCGCCTCGCGAGAGACCGGCCCGACTACCAAGCAGCTCCTCGCTGCATCCGTGCTCGTGGTGGCCATCGTGGCCTCGGCCATGTTCCTGGCGATGGGGACGTACCACCTGATCTTCGGCCGCCTGCCGAGCCCGTGAGGGCGGGCCGCACCACCGACGGAGTCACAAAACGACCGATCCCGCGAGCCGCACACGCGACCCGCGGGATCGGATGTCAAATCACACCAGCGTCGGCATCAGGCGCGACGACGGCTGCGGATCGCCAGCGCGAGACTCGCGAAAGCGGCCACGCCCGGGGCGGGGACCAAGATCGCAGTGCCCAGCGAGCCAATGTTGCCCAACGCATCCGCGGACACGAATCCGACCTGCGTGCCGATCGTTCCGACGGTGCTCACTACACCCGAGTAGTTCGGGTCGATCGCGCCCTGCGCATCCCAGCCCCAGAAGAAGCTGGAACCGGTGGTCGCGGCGCCGAAGCTGACCTGGTTCACGTTGACGCCGAGGTTGTTGAACAAGCAGACGCCGTCGCCGCCGGAGCTCAGGCCGAGCCCGCTGCCCGAGTAGTAGCCAACCTGCACGTTGGTGAGGCCGCCCCAGAAGGTGCGGAAGGAAGCGACGCCCGCGCCCGCTGCGCTTTCGATGAAGATCACCGACTCACCGGCGCCGATCGAGGTGATGCCGCTGAGCGAAGCTGCGGCGGCGATGTTGAAGGAACCATCGTCCATCTTCCAGCCGCTGAGGCTCACGGCGGAGCTGCCGTCGTTGGTGACTTCAATCCAGTCGGGAGTTCCGTTGGTGCCGCTCGAACTCATCACCTCGGTGATGACGATGCCGGCGTGCGCAGCGGGAATAGTGACAGACGTGACCACGAGGGCCGAGAGAAGGGAGTAACGCATTGAGATAGCTCCAAGTAAGGGGAAAGGAAAGAGAAAAGAAGCAGAAGACGAATGCCCGTGGACGTTTGAAACGCCACGTTGCCCCTTCAACCAAACCTTCGTATGGCGAAAAACTAAACCACCTCTGTTAGCAATGTGTTCAGAAACAATTCAGTTGCCGTTCGGACATTGTTTGAATTGTTCAGCCCCATTTAGACAGCAGGAATGCGAGATCCGCACCGTCAACCGAGCCGTTTCCGTCCAGATCGGCGGGACACGGTGACGTGCACGGTCCCCATGCCCCCAAGAGCAGGGCAAGGTCGAGCCCGTTAACGATGCAATCGGTATTCAGGTCGCCGATGGCGTCGCAGATGGCGTTCACCTGGAAGACTGACAGCGTGCCGCTGACTTCGTTTGCCACCAGCACCAGCGGATAGCCGTTCGGCGATTGCGCAGCAGGGACGAAGCACACGCCCTCGGAGCCCAGGTCGCCGGCGTTGCCGCTCGATGGAAGAGCCGTGAAGATGCGACTGTTCACGTACCCCTCAAAGCTCGGCGATGCAGGGTTGTCCACGCAGAAGGCGAACAGGCCGCCGATCCGCTCCGCGACGCCGAAGACAAACTGGTGCCCTGCGACGACACCGACCGTCACACCCTCGGGCTCCGGACCCTTCGATCGGCTGCGATTGTCGCGCGTGTTGTTGGTGTGGCTTGCGTTGAAGTAGAGGGGATACAAGGATGCGGTGACCTGCTCAAGCAGATCACCGGAGTCCCACACCCGACTGCCGTCCGCGGCCCAAATGGTGATGCCACGTCCACCATAGGACACGATGCGGTCGAAATCACCGTCGCCGTCCAGGTCACCCAGGTCCTTACGAATCTGCAAGCGGCCCAGGCGCGCGTTGCCACGCAGCCAGTTGCGTCCGGGGAACACGTCCTTGTCGAGCGTGACTGCAGCCACGGTGGTGCCGTCGACGAAGCTGCCCCACTCGCGGGCGTCGCCTTCGTTGGCGGTCACGTAGTAATCCTGTCCGCCGGACCGGAACGCGGCGATCGCGTCCGGCATGTAGGCGCCGTCAACTGGCCATCCACGAATGGCATTGGCACTGTCTTGGTCGCTGGGATCAAGACCGTTGCCGGAGAACGTGATCATCCCGAGCACCGTCGACGCGGGCGACGGATTTGAAGTCAAGAGGCCAGTGGTACGGTCGAACGTGCCCTGCACCTGGAAATCGTTGTCGTTGATGACGAAGATCGTGGACGGGTCTCGCATTGCCAGACCCTCCACCTTGTCGCCAATCGCGGCGTAGCCCACTGCGGCAAGATCAACCTTCAACGTCTTGCGGACCGGCACGATGCCAGCAGCGGCAAGCTGAGCCGGGGTCATGCGATCAAGCGTTCCGCCGGGACCAGCGATCGCGGCGGAGAGTGTTGAAAGGTCGGTGGCGCCGGCAAGGTCGATCTCGTAGATGCGCTTCTGGCTGGATGCACCGACGGCGCTGTCGCGCTCAACCACCAGGAAACGCCCGGGGCCGAAGGCACAAGCGTCACCGAGCTTGTCGCTGGCGCCACCCTCCAAGATGTACGCGTACTCGGCAACAACGCTGCGGGTGACGGGGTTGAACTTGGCGATCCGCACCAGCCGCGAGGCCTTCGAGTTCGCGTCGTTCGCCACGTCCGGGTTGTCGAGCGGGCTCTGCACAAAGCAGAACAGCTGGTCATCCCACACCGCAATTGCCTCAAACCCGCGGTTATCGCGGCGCTGCGCGTACACCGCTGGGAACGCCTCGGTCCCAAGCGTCACGCCGTAGCTGTTGGCGCCGATCGGTACGAAGCGGTCGACCATGAGACCGGTCGCATCGAACCGGTACAGCGAGGGTCGGTACTCGTCGCACATCCAGAACGAGCCATCGGCGGTGCGCACCAAACCTTCAAGGTCGGCGCCCAGCGGGTCGAGCGTGAGTGGGTTGCCGAATAGGTCGCAGGGATCCTCATCGGTGTTCGCCAAACCAGCGGACTGACCGAACACGTTCGGAAGGCCGGTGAGCGGGGATCCGTCAGGCTTGCGGAGCAGAAGTTGCCCGGTGAGCGCGAGTGCGTTGGTCGCCGGGTTGTAGGTGAACGTGCAGATGCGCGGCTGGTAAGCGGGCAGCACGAACGGACGCTCGAGCGCCGCATCGCCGTCCAGATTCAGGGGCTCGCAGTTGGGGCCGCGGTCAGGGTGCGCAAGGAATGTGATCACGCCGGTGGTTGCATCAACGGAATCGATCCACAGGCCGCTGAAGCCGCCGAGCAGGATGTCCTGTCCCGCGGCGGTGGTGCCGACCACGGGCGGTGCAGTAAACGTGGCGGTGGTCAAGGCCGCGGTGCCGGAGCCATGGGGCTTGTAGCCAAGCGGACGCACGGCGACGATGGTGCGCGTAGCGATGTCGACGACCGCCACCGCGCTGTGTTCCTGCAGTGTGACCCAAGCGGTGGATGAATCCGCGGAGAACGCGATGTACTCGGGCTCAAGGTCCTGTCCGATGGTCGGCGAATTCGGGCCGAACGCACGGATGGCTGGGTCGATCACGCCGGCGGGCAAGCCGTTGAAACCAATGGTCGTGACGCTCGCCTGTGAGATCGTGCCGGTCACGTCGATGATGCTGATCGAGCCCTCTGGGTCAACAACGTAGTTGGCGTCTGGCTCGCCCTCATTGGCGGTCATGACCTTGGTTCCGTCCGGCGTGAAGCCGACCATGTCCGGACCCGAGCCGACCGTGACCACGGCTACGAAGGCACCGGTGGTGGTGTAGAAGACGATCTTGCCGGGGTCAGTGTTGGTTGTGGCCGAAACGGCTGCCGCGACGAGTCCATTGCGCACGGCCAAGCTTTGCAGCTGCCCACCGTACGGAAGCATCGGAATGGAGCCAACGCGAATCGGCGCCGCGGGGATCGAGAGGTCCATGATCTCAACCGATGCGGTGAGCGCATTGACCACAAAGGCGCGGGCGGTGGCGGGGTCGTACGCGGCAATCTCCGCGGCGGACACGTCATATCCACCGGAGGTTGAGCGACCGAGGAACTGCAGCGAGATGAACGGCGTGCCTGCGAAGGCGGCGGCACAGAGCGAGGCGGCGAGGAGCGAGGCATAGTGCGAGCGCATAGGGTTGTCCAGTCACGAGGAGGGCAGAACCGGTTCGGTTCGTGTGCGGATGCTCCGCAATGATCATGTGATTCCCATTCAGGGAGGACTCACGAACGGTCAGATTGCGGTTAAGAGGCCCGCTACGCGGGATAGGTGAGTCGCGAAAGGCAACATGAATACACTCCAGCACTCTCAGCACACGGGGACACCATGAAACACATATCAAAGCGATCCGATCTGCGCGTGCTTGGACTGTCCATCGCCGCCCTGCTCCCGCTGACAATCGCCACTGCCACCGCAACCGCCCTCGGGGCGTGGACTACCGCTGCAATGACATCCATCAAGTTCTATAAAGGTGCCGGCTCAAGCACGGTGCTCTTCAACAGCAACGGTCGCAACTTCTATGAAGGCGCGGGCTCAAGCAAAGCACTACTCAACGTGAGCGGCAACAAGGGCTACGAGGGCGCGGGTAGCTCCAAGGCGCTGTTCACCGTGTCAGGCACAAAGGTGTACCGCGCCGCAGGCACATCGGAGTGCTTATGGAACATCACCAGCGGCAAGGTGTACGAAGGCGCTGGTTCCTCCAAGGCGCTGTTCAACGTCTCCGGCACCAAGCTGTACCGCGGCCCTGGCACATCGGAAGTGGTGTGCAACTGGTCGGGCGGCACCCTGGAAACCAGCGAGATTGCGGCGATGCTTTGGTTGATTGAAGCGCCGTGACGCACGCACAACCTCTCCCACCCGACTACTAACGAGTATAGTTTTTTCTTATGAGCGAAACACCTGCACCTCCAATTCAACTCGTCCCAGGGAATTCGTTGATCACCAAGACGCCAGAGGAGGGGCGGATGCTTGCCATCAAGATGTCGAGGCTCATCATCAAGGCCACGCAGCCCGACAACGCAGTCCGTGAACGGCTCCGAGGGGTCTATGCCGAAGATGCCGGCATGTTGATCGCCATCGGCCAGACAGTCGCTACTGAGTTTGCGACCATCGCTGCTGCCAACAATTATTGGCGATAGAGGGACGGGGAGGTTGGCAATCGCCGCCCCGACCTTGCGATGTACAGATAATTCTGCTTTGTTGACAACCACGGAGATTGCTTCCTGGGAATTTTCGTGCCACACTTCGCGCATGCGCGCCCATCATCTGCCGATCTCGCTCCTCGCCGCCTCGGTCGTCGCGATCGCGACCGCTGATGTCACCCAACAAGTGTCGCCCACGCGCCAGGCCTACCGGGTGTCCGGGATGTGCGACTTTGATCAGTTACGTACCGCCTCGGGAAACATCCCCGGACTTGGGCTGAACGGACGGCAACACTGCGCACCGACAGCCACGAGCAATGTGCTCGCGTATCTCGCCGGAGCGACGCCGGGCGGAATTTCTGGCGTGCCCAACGACTCGTGGACTGATCGCAACGCTGACGAATATGCATCATCAAACACGCTCATTGCAACCTGCGGCAACGTGATGCAGACCAATGCGTTCGGTAATGGGACGCGCTACTCAGAAATCAATCGCGGCTTCCAATTCTTCCTGCCCAGCGACGAGTTCACGCTGCTCACCCTCGGCGGCGCCGCTGGCGTGTTCAACGGGCTCGGGTCAGCGACGGTAGTGCAGATACTCGCCACCCCGCTCTTCCCGCGCCCCGCAAGCGCCGTATGCGTGGGGTGGCTGCAACCGCCAGCCTCTGGTTCCACCTTTTGGAATATCACCGGTGGCCACTGCTTCACCATGGGCGAAGCAATCTGGCAAGTCCCGAACAACAAGGTTGAACTGGATATCTTTGATCCAGCAGATAGCGCACGCATCGATCCCACCGAGCCGACCACCGCACAGTCAGTGTTCACCACCGCCATCTACAACGCGGTCGATGGGGCCTATCCGATCAACGGCACTTGGACCATCACCGGCGGTTGGATGCAAGGCCTCTCTGCAGGTACCACGCGCGGCGTTCTGTTGTCGCAGCAGTTGGTCTTCCCAACCACCATATACACCTGCGATCCAAGCGGGCTATTGCTGCAACTCGTGCGACCGCTGCGATTTGAATACGAAGACATCAACCCGATACAGCCGATCGCCATCACCCTCCCCACCGCCGTCACCGACATGACGTTCGACTTTGTTTCACGACGCATCTACGCAATCCACGGAAGCGGCACCTCCGCGAAGTTAACGCTGACGGACGGACTGACAACGAGCACCACCGCCGTCACACTGAGTTCGCAGCCGCGCAAGGTGGTGGCTGGTCGTTTCGGCGAAGTGTTTGTTCTGGGTACGAACGGCACAAGCAACACGCTCACGCGCCTCCAGACATCCGAGACATCCACTCCTACACAGCGAACTCTGCCGCAACAGCCAGACGCGATCTGCTACGACGATGCCAACGACCGACTGCTTGCGTACCACCTCGCGACGCGCACCTTGTATGTCATTCCACGCCTGGAAGCCGAGGCAGTGACATCATCCACCGCACCACTCACGGTGGCACTTGCGGGTGACATCAGTATGGCGGTGAATCCCGACAACGGCACGGTGTGGATTGCCGGCAGCGGCACCGCAGGCAAGTTCTATGTGTTGGCGCTCAGCGCGTCGGGTGGCGTCTTGTCGGCTACAAGTATCTCGAGCACCTCCGTTGTGGCGCCGCGGCACATGCGGTTGCTCGGGCGTGGGAAAGTGGTGTTCGCAAGCGGTAATTCGCTACGGGTGCTCGCCGAGAACGCAACTGCCGGAACATGGTCTGCAGACACCACGTCGCGGCTCTGGGGCGCAAGCGTCGGTCCGGCGTATGACATCAGCCGCGAGCGGAACAACTTCCCCGCCGGCCACCCCGCGCTGAACGTCGAGTTTGCAGTGCTCCCGACCTCCACGCCAGTGATCCGCGCGCAGTGCCCGGCTGATCTGAACCTGGACGGAATTGTTGATGGTCTCGACCTCGCGATCGTGCTCAGCGAATGGGGCGCTGACGGATTGGGCGACCTCGATCGCAATGACGTCGTCAACGGCGCGGATCTGAGTGGGGTACTCGCGTCCTGGGGTCCGTGCCCCAACTGACGCGCGCTGACAGGGCGGGGATGATGAAAATCTGCGGGGAGGGGCGCCCCGCATCGAGGCCACGGGCTTCACAAATTCGAAAATTGTGTTCCCTTTGCTTGCCTTGCTTTCATTACGTGGCACACTTCTCACTCTTCGAGAGGCTGTGAAAAGGGGTCGTCCGCGCACATTCCCGTGTGCACGGAAGGGTGTGTTGTTGTTCCTTTCCCCTGTTAGATAAGTTTCCAGCCATGATCACCAACAAGTTGTTTCTCTCCGGGTTTGCTACCGTTGCTCTCATTTCATCCGCCGCCTCCGCTGACGTGACGATTTCGTTTACCGGCTTGACGCTCGCTGGATACCAATTCGCTGAGGCCATCACGCCCGGGCAGATCGCTGGCACGCTGACCGGCGCCACCATCAATGTTGAAATGACCAACTCGTTTTGGTTCACAAGGGCCAACGACTTGACCCTGTATCTGGATGTCGCTCCCCTCGGCACCGGCGGTCTGCTGCAAATCGGCGGCGCCCTGAATGCCGGCGCGGCTGAGCGTCGTGAATGGCCAACTGGTGGCGGACTCTTCTCCACTAACTCCACTGGGCGCGTGGACTTGGACAACGCAATCAATCTGGAAAACCATCCAGACATGTCGTTCTGGATTGGTAACGGTCGCGAGAGTTACATCGCGTCCGGAACATGGACCGGAAGCATCGTTCTGCACGGCGTCAGTCTGGTGGGCGTGCCATCGCCAGGCGCCATCGCCCTGCTGGCAGTGTCTGGAATGGTTGCCCGTCGCCGCCGCGCCTAAGCGTGGTGGTCGCCGAGTAATCTGCGTTCATGCCCGTCAACACCAAGACTGTCGCGCGTCGTCATCTTTTCTTCAAGTGCTTGGGATGCCTGCGCGGTGAATTGGACCGGATCGAGGCCGCACATCGCGCCGGAACCCTGACCACCACCGGAAACTGGACGCCTGGTCAGAATCTTGACCACTGCGCGGTGCCTCTTGAAGAGGGCCTGGACGGTTCGACCAAGAAGGTGTCGTTCGTGGTGCGAATGTTTGCAAAGCTCATCAAACCGATGCTTCTGAAAGCGAAGCCCGATGCAATGCGCCCGGGCTTCAACGTCGGCAAGTCCAACCCGGAGCTCATGCCCAGACCCGGCGTTACCTTTGAGCAAGGCATGGCGCGAATCCGCAAGACGCTCGCACGGATCGAAGCCGGCGAGCGCATGACCAAGCCAAGCCCGTGGCTCGGCGCAATGACGCATGATGAATGGGTGCGGCTCAACCTGAACCACACGGCAATGCACTTTGGATTCTTGACGTATCCGGGCGCGGCGCAACCATGACGCGGACTGTCACAGCCGACATCACTCGCTTTCAAGGACCCGAGCACCACGAAGTCACTGATCGTGTGGCGATTGAAGAGCCGCTGGAGATTCGCGTTGACTTTGTTGCCAACGGCGAGCGCGCCGTCCGCAGTCTGTCGATCACCATGCGCACCCCTGGGCATGATGAAGAATTGGCCGCCGGATTCCTGATGTCTGAAGGGTTGGTTCGTTCGGCACGTGACATCGAATCAATCCGCGCGTGCGGACCAGAGAGCGGCGCGCACAATGGAAACAATGTGGTCAAGGTGCGCCTAGCCGATCACGCCACTATGGCATGGCCAAACGTGGAGCGCCACTTCTACGCAACCTCCAGTTGTGGCGTTTGCGGCAAAGCATCGCTTGAAGCATTGGAGGTGCCCGGACTGTGCCCGATTGCGCGCGATGGATTTCGCTTTCCGGTTGCTGCCATCCGCATGTTGTCCGATCGCCTCCGCGCGCAACAATCGGTGTTTGAAGAAACCGGCGGACTGCACGCGGCGGCACTCTTTAACTCAGCGGGCGAGATACTTGCTATCCGCGAAGACGTCGGGCGCCACAACGCCGTCGACAAGTTGCTCGGCGCGCAGTTCTTGCAGGGGCAGACACCACTTTCAAGCAACCTGCTCTTCCTAAGCGGGCGCATCAGCTTTGAACTGGCGCAGAAGGCGCTGGCGGGCGGTATTCCGATGGTGGTGGCGGTGGGCGCCCCATCCAGCCTGGCCATTGCACTGGCCAAGCGATTTGACATTACTCTGGTCGGATTCGTGCGCGGTGAACGGTTCAATGTCTACGCGGGTGACTGGCGATTGACTGACGAAACGGAATGAAACTTCGAATCCGAAAAAATTCCCTGCGCCTGCGACTGCAACAGCATGAAGTAAAGCAACTGGTTGCTGCTGGCGCGGTGATTGATGAAACATGCTTCGGCAAAGAGACGCTGCGCAACTCAATCGAGATCAGTGCCGATGTCAGCGCCATGTGCGCTGACTTCGCAAGCAATACCATCCGTGTTCGCGTGCCGATGGCGGCCGCGTTGCACTGGGCGAATTCCGATGAAGTTGGAATGCTTGCCGAACAAGTCACGCCTGCTGGCCCGCTGCTTCTACTGATTGAAAAGGACTTTGCCTGTCTGCAACCGCGCGACCCGGCTCTGCGTGAGGATGACTCCGACGCGTTCATGAATCCCAATTCATCGTGTGGTCCGTGAGGCACCTGCTCCACCAACTCATTTCATGAATCAACCAACCAACCGTTCGCGCACGCCACTACTTCGCAGCCCAGCTTTTCTCAGCCCGGAGCTGCTTGATCCCGGTATTCAGATTGGCGCGCCCGCGGCAGTAGCCGGCGGCGCGCCGGCAGTGACTGTGGCACTCACCACCTCGGTGGCACAAATGGGCGTAGCGCGAACCATGGCAACGCTGCTGCGCGTCAACCAAACCACCGGCTTTGACTGCCCCGGTTGCGCCTGGCCAGACCCTGCAGGCAGTCGTTCCAAGTTTGAATTCTGCGAAAATGGCGCGAAGGCAATCGCTGAAGAAGCGACGCTCGCCCGCGCCACTCCAGCGTTCTTTGCGGCGCATTCCGTTGAGGAACTTTCACGCCAAAGCGATTACCAACTCGGCAAGCAAGGCCGCCTCACTGAGCCGATGTACCTGCCGCGCGGGGGCACACACTATGAGCCGATTTCATGGGCAAACGCCTTCACGGTGATTGCTGATGAACTCAAGGCCTTGAAATCCCCAAACGAGGCGCACTTCTATACCTCCGGCCGCACCAGCAACGAGGCTGCGTTTCTTTATCAGTTGTTCGTACGCATGTTCGGCACCAACAACCTCCCCGACTGCTCCAACATGTGTCACGAGTCGAGCGGCGTTGGCATGATGCGAACGATCGGATCCGGCAAAGGCACAGTGACGCTCAAGGACTTTGAGTCCGCCGACTGCATTGTGGTGATTGGTCAGAACCCGGGCACGAATCATCCGCGCATGCTGATCACGCTGCAAGAAGCCGCGCGCCGCGGTTGCAAGATCATCAGCATCAACCCGCTTGCAGAAGCTGGTCTGAAGCGATTCCGCCATCCGCAAGAAGTCGGCGGCATGCTTGGCAAGAGCACCGCACTGGCCACGCACCACGTGCCGGTGCGCATCAATGGCGATGTTGCGCTTCTGAAGGGAATTCAGAAGGCGATCCTGGAAACGCCGGGCGCGCGAGTTGATCGTGCATTCATTGATCAATACACCGAAGGCTTCGATGCATACCGCGCGAATCTTGCGGCGGAAGAGTGGAGCGCCATCGTGGAGGGCTCCGGTATTTCCGAAGCGGAGATTCGCGAAATTGCAGATGTCATCGGCAAGTCACAGGCGATGATCTGCTGCTGGGCGATGGGGCTGACGCAACATCAGAATGCGGTTGCCAATATTCAGGAGATCATCAATCTTCTGCTACTCGGCGGACACCTCGGCCGCCCCGGCGCCGGTGCGTGCCCCGTGCGTGGCCACAGCAATGTGCAGGGTGACCGCACTATGGGAATCTGGGAACGCCCAAGCCCCGCGTTCCTCAAGAGTCTCGCCGACGAGTTTGGTTTCGAGCCTCCCGTTGAACATGGGCATAGCACCGTTGAAGCCATCAACGCCATGCATCATGGACAAGCCAAAGTGTTCATCGCACTTGGTGGCAACTTTCTATCCGCAACACCGGACACCGCGTACACCGCACAGGCACTGCACAACTGCAACCTCACAGTGCAGATTTCCACCAAGCTGAATCGATCGCACCTGATCACCGGCGCGCATGCTTTGATACTGCCCTGCCTCGGTCGCACTGAGCGAGACATCCAAAGCAGCGGCGCGCAATTTGTGAGCGTCGAAGATTCCATGGGAGTTGTCCACGCATCAACAGGGACGCTGGCCCCCGCTTCCAAGCACCTGCTGAGCGAGCCCGCGATTGTGGCGGCCATGGCCAGCGCTACGCTCGGCGTCGATTGGAGCGGATATGTGGCTAATTATGATGCCATTCGCACACGCATCGCGCGGGTTATCCCTGGCTTTGAAGAGATGAATATGCGCATTCGCCAGCCGAATGGCTTTGAATTGCCGCATGCAGTTCGCGATCAACGTGAGTTCCGCACTCCGGATGGAAAGGCGAAATTCACTGTTCACCACATTCCAACATTGCCGGTTGGCCCTGGCCAGTTCATCATGACCACGATCCGGTCGCACGATCAGTTCAATACCACCATCTATGGATTGGATGACCGCTACCGTGGCATTCGCAACGGCCGCCGCGTGGTGCTGATGAATTCGGATGACATCGCCGCGCACCAATTTGCCGACGGTGATGCAGTGGACATCGTGAGTCACCACAACGGAGCCGAACGACGTGCGCACAATTTCCGCATCGTGTCCTATGAGATTCCGCGCGGATGCCTCGCGAGTTACTTCCCGGAGACCAATGTGTTGGTGCCGATTGATAGTTTCGCCGAGGGAAGCCACACGCCCACTTCAAAGTCGGTGATCGTGTCCCTAGTGAAGGCGACGCTGGTGAACGCGACCCAATCGAAAACGACTGAATCGAAGGCGACTGTTGGCAACTGAGCTGCACGGACTGGTACTCACCGGCGGGGCAAGTTCCCGCATGGGCCGGGATAAAGCAGAAATCACTTACGGCGCACAGCCACAATGGCGCGCGGCAGCTGACCTCTTGGCGCCGATCTGCGCGCGCACCTACTGGTCTTGCACCGCAAAGCAACGTGATGACTGGGAAATTGGCGAATCGGGCGTGCTTGATCAGGTGCCTGGCCATGGCCCCGCAAGCGGAATACACGCCGCTTTCCGTCGCGCGCCGGATGCTGCGTGGCTCGTGATCGGATGCGATTACCCGTTCCTTGAAACGCAAGACATCCGCCGCCTGCTTGAAGCGCGCGCGCCCGGAGTGGACGCGGTGACATTCCTCAATCAAGAAACATCTGAGATTGATCCAATGATTTCGCTCTGGGAGCCCACGGCAGTGCAGCACTTCATGCAACGCTTTGCGGCAGGCGAATACAGCCCGCGCCGGATACTGCAGTCCTGCAAGTTAGTGACCGTGGACCCGCGCGAGCCGCAGATCCTGCACAACCGCAACAGCCCCGCGGAGTAACTGAATGCCTCACCGCGATGAACGCGATGGGGACGAATACACGCGTGCGAGGCGAAACACGTGCAGCCAAAAGAAACAGTGGCGACCGTGATGGTCGCCACTGTGGGGTTACTGCCTATACGTCAAGCGTATGAAACAATCATGCGCGGCGGCGAGTGTGGCCGCTCACGAGCCCAGCAGCTGCGAGCAGCGCGAGCACACCAGGAGCCGGCACTGCAAAGTACAGGTTGTCGACCGTTGCGTATGACGTCGAGCCTGTCATCTGAAACACCTTGATCGTCAACTTGGCGATGGATGCGGTGTCGGAGTAGAAACCGATGAAATTCTCCACATTGTCCGAATTTCCAAAGTAGGAAACGCCGTCTACGAGCGTTACTTTGATGTACGCAAAGCTTGGGGTCTCCCCGAGAACACTGGTGTAGATGTTGCCACCAATGCCCTGAACACCTGGCGCAAAGTTAAACACCAGGTCTTCGGTTGCAGTGTCCGGGCGCAACGTGGCGAAGTTCGTCACCAGGCCATGCGTTGGCGCGGTCGCCGTCCAAGTGATGCCGGAAGCGGGGAGCGGGCTACCAGTGAGCGAGACAGCCGCGCCCGGAGCGAAACTGTTGAAGTCCTCAACCGCAACGGTCTGCCCGTTGGCAGTGACGGTGCTACCCCAAACGCTGTAGTTCGTAAAGACGGCGACTGCGGCTGAAGCCCCTTGAACTGCTGAGAGGGTCACGAGAGCGGAGATAGCAAGTGTTGTATTTTTCATGATTGAAAGGTCCCGGAAAGGGGAGAAGTGATGGTGATGATGTGAACTATCGGCAAATGACTTACGAACACTTGTCAGACGGCTGCCGAGTTTGCACGGCGACGGCTTCGTCCACCGACAACACCAGCGAGACTGAGCAAGGCCAGAGCGCCTGGAGCAGGCACGGTTGCGAAGTAAAGATTGTCGACCGTGGCGTAGGTGTCAGGAGTTGACGTCGAGATCGAGATGCTCGAAATCGTTGCACCATTGGAGTAGAAGCCCACGAAGTCAGTCGCCGTGGTCTGATCATTGACGTACGAGGTGCCATCAGCAAGCGTCACAGTGATGCGGGCGAGCACAACCCCGAAACTGGAGGTCCTACCGAACATCTCCCCGCCGATACCTTGAACGCCGGGAGCGAAGGTGAAATTCAGCGTCGCGTTGGCGATATTGGTGGAAATGACCCGATGATCGGGCGGCACATTGACATTACCGAAGTAAAGGTTACCTGCTGCGCTCGCGGTCCATGTCGTATCACCCACGATGCGCGAGGCTGATGCTGGGGCGGCGCCAACTACGAAACTCTCAAAGTCCTCTGTAGCGACCGTCGCACCATGGAATCCGACGTACGCATTCCACGTAGTCCGACTATTGAGGACCACAATGGCACCCGAAGCGATGGAGGACATGCCAAGACCAGCAACGGTGGCAACGATGGAAACGGCAAGTGTTGTATTTTTCATAACCATCCTGAGGAAATCCGAAACTTTTGGACCAAGAACGAGTACGCAACGACCATGAAAACCTCCCGGAAGGCAGGTCCACCCTGATAGGCGTAACTTCCGTGCACAGCGGATCATCGATTGGCGATAAATCGTGGAAATTCTTGTAGCGAACCTCTTTAGCATCCAAAGGCTGCGTTTCTGGCAATGAAACAGCGCTGGCCTTCAAACATAAGCCCGTCCTACCAAAGCATTTGCCGTTTCTTTACCGGCTGGCGGATGGCATGCCGGCTCCGAGCAATGCCGGTTTCGCTGACAGCTCCACTTGCGGCACGCCTCTCCCAATCGGCTGCCCTGCTGACCGTCATGTCCATGCTTGCGGGCACCGCCGCCCTCGTTCCAACCGATGTCTTTGTGGGCGGCCAGGGCGGTCACGCGGTCTATCGGATCCCGTCAATCATCAGAACCACCTCGGGGCGACTGTTGGCGTTCGCCGAGGCCCGCGGCTCCCAAGCCGACAACGGTTCAAACAATATTGTTGTGCGCACCAGTGACGATGGGGGTTCGACGTGGGGCGCCATGCGCACCGTGCTTGACGAACCCGGCCGGTCGCTCAACAACCCGTGCGCTGTGAATCTGACGAGCGGTCCTCACGCTGGTCGCATACTGCTGATGTTTCAGTCATACCCCACCGGCAAGGGCGAAGGATCAGTAGCGGCCGGCTTTGATGGACCAGACACCTGCCGCACGCTCCTCATGCATTCGGATGACCGTGGCGAAACATGGTCGCCACCCCGCGATGTCTCTCGCCAAGTGAAGCGCCCGGCACCAGTCACCAGCGTCGCCACCGGCCCCGGCATCGGCATCCAGCTTGTGAAAGGAAGCCACGCTGGCCGCGTGGTGATGCCCTTCAACGAAGGCCCGGCCGGCAAGTGGCGCGTGTACGCCGCGTTTAGCGACGACGGCGGCGACGAATGGAAACTCGGCGAGCCCGCACCGGAAGACAGCGCTGGCCACGGCAACGAAGTGCAGATGGCTGAACGCCCCGATGGCTCGCTCCTCTTAGTGGCGCGACAGTTCGGCGGCGGCGGTCGCCGAAAGTCCGCGGTTTCCACCGACGGCGGAGCATCGTGGAGCACACTGCAGGCAGTGCCTGACCTTGTTGACCCCTCATGCATGGGTGGGTTAGTCGCGGCATCAATCGACGGCGCGCCGTGCCTCGTCTGCACTGGGCCGGCAAGCACAAATGATCGGACCAACGGTCAAGCGTGGATCTCTACCGACGGCGGGTCCACGTGGCCGCGGTCGCTACCCATGTATGCCGGCAACTTTGCGTACAGCGTCCCCGTTGTGCTCGGCGACTCACGCATTGGAATACTCTTCGAACGCGATTCCAACAGCAAGATCTCATTCATCACGCTTGAACTCCCCAGCAACGCCGCGCCTGTACCAAAGACCCCATGAACAAAGTCCTCGTCGCTGCCCTCCGCTATTCGCAAGGTCCGGGCGCCACCGCAGGCCTGGCTACCGAAATGCTGGGGCTTGGTCTGCGTGCAGGCGATCAAACGCGCGGATACCGCCGGGCGCGCTGCTATTCAGTGACGCCGTCACGGGCTTCACGAAGCGTGACATCAGGAAAGTGATACACGGCGACATTGTGCCGCTTGCCGCGCCGCTGGGCACGAGCCTCACGAACGAACGACATCAGTTCAGTGACCTTGGCGTTGACTTCCTGAAGTTGTTGGTCATCAAGCCACGTGGTTTCAGAAACCAGCGCAGCATTGCGGAGGTCGCGTGCCTCCACCGCCTTCTTCACGCGCGCCTTACCCCAGCGGCGCAGGCGGAGTGCCAGGTCACTGAGAAGTTGCACTCCCAACGAAATGGACGAATGACCATCGCTTGATTGATCAGTGGACTGTCGATTCCAAGCCACGGCTGCACCCGGCCTGTACACGCGCCGCGGGCGGCCCTTGCCGACTTCAATCTCCACCGCCACCAGTTGCGCGGCCTCTAGAATTTCAAGATGCGGATAGAGCGAAGTGCCGGTCCGCCCGGTCCATCCACTCAGGTCCTTGATGGTGGCGCGACTAGCCCCCTCGATGAATTGCAGCAGTTGCAGGCGATGGGCGGATGAAATGGCGTCCCATTGAGCTGCCGTCCAAGAAGGAAGGGTGCCATCAGGGGAGGTGTGGGTAGACATGTGAGGTGGGGATTGGGTATGAGGTGCGGGTTATCAGAACAAAATTGCGTGAGAGATAGCCACCTCAGCAAAGGCCCACGGTGCGTTTTCGCTGCCTCCGGGTGCCGGATTCATTGAAAGCGGCTATTTCTGAAAACACTTCCCGAAGCTGGCCCCTCACCACGGCCCGGTTCGAACCCATGGTCATTGCCATCAACAAACGACACTCCGACGTCAATACCCCTGCAATTATTGAAAAACTCCCGATCTACTACTTGTTGGCGGGGACATCCGCGCTACCTTTCGTCTTAGTTAAAGTCTGACAATCGCCACGTAATTGCGGTGCGCGTGGTGACCAAATGACTGTTCGGTAGACCCCGGACACATGTGTGAAGCGAGCAGATCGCCTGCCCGTCATCATCTTTCTAGACAAGGAACTTCGCCAAGATGTCAATCTTTAAGTCTTCCATCGCTGTTCTCGCCACCGCGTGCCTTGCCGCTTCCGCGCAAGCGCAGTTGGATCCACCGGTGTTTAGCGCCGGTCCGGATACCACCACGCGATTCAACGTCAATGCCATCAGTACCACCTACCCGACCGGTCGCCCCGACGCTACTACGTACCAACCGGTGTATGTGACGTCCAACGGCGGTTCGCTCCTCCGAGTGAATCAGGCCAGCGTCGGTATCCGCCGCGTCGGTAGCGTCGCAACGCCAGCAGTGGCAGTGACCGTGGAAGTCACCATCCTGGAGATGACCTTTGACGGCACCAACTACAACCTTGGCAATGTGGTCCAGACCTTCACGCAGGACTTAGCCGCGTCCACCACCTCGCTGACGCAAGTGGTTTCCAAGTCATGGGGCGATGCTGACCCAGCGGTTCGTCCAGTAGTGAACCTGCAGACCATTACCAACGGAGCCAATGGTTACGCCGGCTTCTGGGTTGGCGTCCGCTTCACGGGCGCTGGTTCGAGCAGCAGTACCAACGGATGGCGCGTCGTCACTGAGCCCGTCGTTGGCCGTTCCAACAACAACTTTGGCATCAATGACCCAACCACCACGGGTTGGGGTGCAAACTTCTACTTCGGCACCACCGTCGGTACTGACGGCGTGACCCGCGAGAACCAAGCTCGTTTCTCCGTGAACGTGAACGGTCTGGTGACTGATTCAGTCACCCCGCCAGCCACCCTGGTGTACGGCAAGATCTTTGAAACTGGCGCGTACTGGATACCCTCCGATGCGCTCGATGGCGTTGGTTCCAGGCGGTTCTACAACAGCGCCTTCGTGCAAGCCAATGTTGGCGATGCCCTGACCCCAAGTAAGGTCTCCATGGACGTCTACCGTGGCGGCACCGCAGTAACTCCGGCTCCCGCCATCGGCGTGGAACTGGCGTTGGTCAAGATGACCTGGGACGCAGTTGCTGGCACCTACGGTGTTGGTGATGTGGTGGCAACCCAGACGTTCCAACTCGCAGCGTCCGACACGGCCAAGACGGATCGCATCGATTGGACGTGGAGCAACCCAGCGACGGCGCCAGTAGTTGCTCTGAACACCGACAACCCTGCCAACGCCAACATCGGCGGTATGTGGGTGGGTGCTCGTTTCCTCGGTGACTCGGACGCACTGCTGGGCAACAACGGTCCAATCACTGGGTTTGCTCCAGCGTACGGCGGATCGTTTAACAGTTTCGTCATGGACAATGGCACTGGCGTGCTCGCCACCTACACCTTCAACCCGCCGTACACCTGGACCCCCGCCGCGACGGGAGTCGTTACGTTCTACAACCGTCCGTCGCGCTTCATGGTTGAAGCATTCGGAGTGGTTGGACCGAACGTTCCGCCACCTCCGGCCTGCCCTGCTGACTTGAACCTCGACAACGTGGTCAACGGTGCCGACCTTGGTCTGATGCTCGGCGCATGGGGCCCATGCCCATCCAGCCCGTGCGCTGCTGACTTGAACCTCGACGGCGTGGTCAACGGTGCTGACCTTGGTCTGATGCTCGGTTCTTGGGGCAACTGCCCAGTCTGATCGAAGCGCTCCATCTCACTGCTACTACCAGTTCGCTGCTCGAGGACACCCCTCGAGCAGCGAACTTCTTTCATGGGCCGAGCAGGCACATCACCCGGGTTCGCTCCTATCCTCCGCACCGTGCCAGACCAACCCGCAGCGCGTTCCTTAACGAGCACTCCAAATCGCCACCAACATCGCCGTGATTGGAAGCGCTGGGCGCTGCTTGCCGTGTACGTCTGCGCGTACGGAGGATTCATTGGCGTAGCAGTGGCTGCCCCCGCGCTATTGGCGACCGCCGTCATTGGCGGCATCAATCTTGCAGTGGTGTGGGGGTTTGCACTCATCGTGCTGGCCTTCGTGATTGCACTGGCTGCACTTCGCCTTCCGGAGCAAGCCTGACATGCTGGCAAACAACACACCCACGGACTGGGTGTCGGTAGGTGTCTTCGGCGCCTTCACGGTGGCCGTACTGGTACTGAGCTCACTGCTTGGCCGCCGCGCATCAAGTGCCAAGGGCTACTTTGCAGCGCACGGACAGATCGGTTGGTTTGTCAACGGCATTGCGTTTGCGGGCGACTATCTCTCCGCCGCCAGTTTCCTTGGTATCTGCGGACTGATTGCCTTCTGGGGGTATGACGGATTTCTTTACTCCATCGGCTACCTGGCTGGATGGATCGTGGCGCTGCTGGTGGTTGCAGAACCGATTCGTCGGCTTGGTAAGTACACGTTTGCAGACGCACTGAATGCACGATTCGGCTCACGGCTAGTCACGCTTGCGGCAGCTGTGAGCACGCTACTGGTCAGCCTCTTCTATCTCATCCCACAAATGGTGGGCGCGGGTGCACTCATTAAACCATTGCTGGGGCTGCCATCATGGGTAGGGGTTGGACTGGTGGGCGTCGTAGTGACGGTGATCGTGACTACCGCCGGAATGGTGAGTACAACGTGGGTGCAGTTCATCAAGGGCGGACTCTTACTTTCTTTGTGCGCCATTCTTGCTGCACTGATTCTGGGGCGCGGATTTGAAGTGCGCGCGTCAGGACCGGCGCGCGAGGCACCAGCGCGCAACGTTGGATCCGTGGTTGCACTGCCCGCGTGGGCCATCATGGAAGGTCCACCAGGCGCAGCGGCAAGCTTCGCCGTGGATCCGGATGGACTGGTACGCACCGAAGGCGCGCGCACTGGTCCACTCGGCCCGATCGACTTCCTACGCGTCTTCTCCGCAAGTGACATTGCAGCGTGGCGCACTATCAGTGCCAAGGATGAAACCGGCGCCGTGCACAGCATGGCTACACCGGAGACGATCCATGGTGATGTGCTGCTCCAACCAGGAAACAGCCCCGCATTCAGGGGATTGCGTTCTGGAAGCGTGATGGACCGCGTTGACTTTGTCTCACTGATGCTGGCGCTCTTCCTGGGGACGGCCAGCCTGCCGCACATCTTGATCCGTTACTACACCGTTTCCGATGTGCGCAGTGCGCGGCTCAGCACGGTGGTGGGCATTGGCGCCATCGGATCGTTTTATATTCTGACGCTGTACTTGGGTCTTGGTGCGATGACTGGTGGCGCGCTGGACACTTCTGACAGCAATATGTCGGCGCCACTCTTGGCGCGCAGCTTCGGCAGCGTGCTCTTTGCGCTGATTTCCAGCGTGGCGTTCTTCACTGTGCTTGGAACGGTCAGTGGATTGGTGCTCGCGGGTAGCGGCGCTGTGGCGCGTGACCTGGTCATCACCGTACTCGGCCGCACGCCGGATGATCACGCGCAAGTACGCATCGCGCGTATTGCGGCATTGGCGCTGGGCACGTGCGCCATGATTCTTGGATTGCTATTCAAAGACCTCAACGCCTCATTTCTGGTGGGATGGGCGTTCAACATTGCAGCCAGCGCCAACTTGCCAGCACTGTTGATGGCGCTGTTCTGGAAGCGCGCCACCAAGGAGGGCATTGCCACCGCCATCATTGTGGGGCTGTCCTCCAGCTTGGTGTGGGTGCTGCTTTCCAAGGACGCGTTTGAGAAGGTGTACGGTCTTCCTGGCGCAGATGCGTGGATGCCGTTTAGCCAGCCCGCATTGGTCACCATCCCGCTCGGCGCAGTGGCCGGCATCCTGGTTTCACTTGCCACGCGGCCGCGAACGCAACCCGTCTGATGGACTCGGCCTGATGGACTCGGCCTGATGAACTCGGCCTGACGCACTATGCGCATGAAACAGAACCTCAATGAAACAGAACCTCAATGAAACAGGGGCGACCGTGATGGTCGCCCCTGTTGTGTTTCCGTGAGTTCCGCAGTTCTCTTAGCGGCGCTTGCGCGAACCACCGATGAGACCGGCGACGCCGATGAGCGCTACTGCGCCTGGAGCTGGCACTGCGAAGTAGAGGTTGTTAACCGTGGCGAAGTTGGTTCCAGCGGGCAAGTTGCCTGCCACCGAGATGGAGATGCTGGAGATGGCAGCACCCGTTGAGTAGAACCCAACGAAGTCAGCGGCTGTTGCTGCATAGCCCAAGTAAGACGAGCCATCGGCCAATGTCACGCCAATGATGGCTGGGACGATGCCGAAGCTGGCGTCAGTCGCGAAGAAGTTGCCGGCAACTCCCTGCACGCTTGGAGACAAGGTGAACGTGAGGAGCGCTTCAGCATTGTTGGTGGACATGTAGCCCAAACCTGCATAGAGGTTTCCCGGCGCACTGGCTGTCCATTGGATCCCGCCGGCATTACCGGTGAGGCCGTTGGCATAGAAGCCGTTGTATGCGTCGAAAGACTCGGTGGCAACCGTCTTCCCTTGAGCGACAGTGAAAGCGCTCCACAAAGTGTTGTTGGTGAAGGTGACCATGGCAGCAGATGCGGCCTGGGTCATCGCTACGGTCATAGCCGCAGCTGATAAAGCGATTCGAATTGACATTGAGAAATCTCCGAAAGGAAAGGAGGGGAAACAGAAAGCAGACGGGAAAGCAGACGGGAAAGAAAGCACAAACCAACGGGGAAATCGCACATACCTCAATGACGAGCGGTATGAGAACTAGCGAAGTATGCCACCGATTAATGCTGGCGCAAGCAACCGTCTCAAAATTGCCAAAGATCCGTGCATGTTGCTTTGGAGTGCCGTGTCCCGCATGGATAGCGGGTGTAGGCCCATCCGCGGCGCCAATGTGACCATGAGCAGGGAACGGTTGAAAAATAAACAGGGGCGACCGTGATGGTCGCCCCTGTTGTGTTTCCGTGAGTTCCGCAGTTCTCTTAGCGGCGCTTGCGCGAACCACCGATGAGACCAGCGAGGCCGATGAGCGCTACTGCGCCTGGAGCTGGCACTGCGAAGTAGAGGTTGTCAACGGTGGCGAAGTTGGTTCCAGCGGGCAAGTTGCCTGCCACCGAGACGGAGATGCTGGAGATGGCAGCACCGGTTGAGTAGAACCCAACGAAGTCAGCGGCGGATGCTGCGTAGCCCAAGTAAGACGAGCCATCGGCCAATGTCACGCCAATGATGGCTGGGAGGATGTTGAAGCTGGCGTCAGTCGAGAAGAAGTTGCCGGCAACTCCCTGCACGCTTGGCGACAAATTGAACGTGAGGAGCGCTTCAGCATTGTTGGTGGACATGTAGCCCAAACCTGCATAGAGGTTTCCCGGCGCACTGGCTGTCCATTGGACCCCGCCCGCATTACCGGTGAGGCCGTTGGCATAGAAGCCGTTGTACGCGTTGAAAGTCTCGGTGGCAACCGTCTTCCCTTGAGCCGCAGAGAAACTGCTCCACAAGGTGTTGTTGGTGAAGGTGACGATGGCAGCAGAGGCGGCCTGGGTCATCACTACGGTCATGGCCGCAGCTGATAAAGCGATTCGAATTGACATTGAGGAAACTCCGGATAAGGGAAGAAAGGGAACTACAGACGGGAAACAATGGGAAAAGGACGCAAAACCAAGCAGGAGGCGCGTATCTGCACGCCAGGGAAGACGTGCACCTTTCCAACATTTGCAAACCGACTAGTGAAAGATGCCCCGATATTGGATCGATGCAAGCAATCGTGAGGAAAAAATTCTCAATACCGCATGGATGTTGATTCAGGTTCTGGCGCAAAAGAAATCCCGCCCAGCGCGTTGGCGCTGGGCGGGTGTGTACCTGTAGTGGCTAATAACTGTTCTTAGACCCGATCAGACCCGACGCTCCCGGCGTCGAGAAACCAGCCCGGCGACTCCAAGCAGCGCTACGGCACCCGGTGCCGGGACTACTGCGAAGTAGAGGTTGTCCGCGGTGGCATAGATGGGGTTCCCACCGCTCGGGTAATTTGATGCCGAAACGGCGAGGCTCGCGATGGTGGCACCCGTCGAGTAGAAGCCAATGAAATCCGCGGGTCCGTTTGAGTTGCCGATGTAGGTGGTGCCATCGGACAGGGTCACCGTGATGGTGGTCGGGACAGCGGCGGCACTGGAGTTGATTCCGTAGAGGTTGCCCGCGATGCCGTTCACGCCGGGTGCAAAGGTGAAACTGAGGTTGTTCGAGGCGGTTCTGGTGGACACCAAGCCCGCCGTGGCGTCAACGCCGCCAATGGCGTTGGCGGTCCAAGAAATTCCGGCGGTTGAGCCGGCAATACCGGAGCCGTAGAAACCGCTCGACACGGTGTTGAAGTTCTCGGTGCTGAGGGACGCTCCACGGTCTGTGGCGTAGGTGGCCCAGACAGCGGCATCAACGGTATAGAAGATCGTTGACACGCCCGCAGTGGCGTAGCCGGCAGAAGTCAAGGCGATAACGGATGCAAGAAGGGCGCGGGAAGACATACGTGAGGCTCCAGAAAGGAATAGGAACAGACAGAACTTCAAACACAGTGTTGGGGGAGCAACACTGTTGGTAACTCATGGATCCGCGGAAGCGGATGCATGCCCTGATCACTTTCTTCAAATACGAGAACGAGAATGGCGGCTGCCACCCATCACGCTGCTGCGAAAGGAAATCAACTTTGTTTAGGTCCTGATAAACAGGCTCAAATGAGCCTTGATTCGATGTTTCGTGCGACGATCCACAGCAACTAACTCCAGAGCCGAGAGGACTTTCCGCTTCGCCTGCGCTGCACGAAACGGCGGCGCGACCGCTGCGGGGCTCGTAAAGTGCTCGGATGACCCTGAACCACGCCCAGCCGCGCATCCGATTCGCCACACTCACCGCCGCAGCGCTTGGAATGGCGACTCTGTCGCTTGGAATGGCAGTTGCGCCGAGCCGGACGGCGGATCCGGCAACCATCACGCTCGATCCGGTGCATTCCGTGGCACTGTTCCGCATCCAACACTTGGAGGCGGGACTCTTCTGGGGGCGATTCAATGCCCTGGAAGGCACGGTGAAGTGGACGATGGAACCGACCGCGGCGCCCACCTTTGATATCTCAGCCAAGATCGCCAACGCCGATACGGGCAGCGAGAAGCTTGATGGCAATCTGCAGGGACCAAACTTCTTCAACGCGAAGGAGTTCCCCACCATCACCTTCAAGTCAACCGGTGCAACCGCTGCGGGCGACCGACACTGGATGGTGAAGGGTGATCTCACCCTCCACGGTGTGACCAAACCCGTTGAGGTGGACTGCGTGGCGACCGGCATTGGCACGGGCCCGGCGGGTACCAAGGTGGGGTTTGAATGCAACCTCACGCTCAAGCGCAGTGACTTTGGCATGAAGTGGGGCATTGAGAAACCAGCCAAGGCGCTTGGCGATGAAGTGAAACTGATCATTGCGCTTGAGGGCGATGCCGTTGGCGGAACGGCGCCGTGAGTTACCTGCTGAGCGTGGTGCTGCTGCCGATACTGGTGGGTAGCGGCGTTGCCAGTGCTGCCCTGCTTGGTTCGCTCCGTCAACGAGCGGCCATCATTGAATGTTGCGTGGCATATGGGCTAGCAATTGCATTTCTCATTTCGTTTGTGCGCGAAGTCGATCTACCTGCACTGCTACGGCAATTGCCGGTTGAATTGAAAGATGATGACGCGCCGTTCGAGCGTTGGCACCAGCTTGGGCTGGTTGCATTGCTGTTGGCGATGGTGTCGCCGACGCTGGCGCTGCTGACGGCTGCACTGCCGGCACAACGCAAAGTGATAGTGATTACCGCCACGCTGCTCGCTGCGTGCGGCGTGGCAGCGCTTGTTACATTTCCTGGGGCAAGTAACGGAAGCCGCACATTGTTCGCTGTGGTGTGCGCCCTGTCATCCGGCGCGATCGCTATGTGTGGACTTCGCACTGCGCTGGGTGCGCTGGCGGTGTCCTGCTTCGGCATGGCGGTGTGCGCGGTGATGACGGGATTCCCCTCGCTTGCAATCATGTGTGTGGCCGTGGCGGGGACTGCTGGAAGTATTGCCTTGGTTGCGTGCTGGAGACGGAGTCCACGTATGCATTCCGTGGCTGGCGCCATCTCCGTGGTGTCTGGAACACTGGTGGGAACCGTGGCGGCGTGCGGCGAGGCATACGCCAGCGGTAACTTGCCAAACTGGACGTGGAACGCGTTAGCAGTGGGCGTGCCAGTTGCAGGCGCCCTGCTCTATCGAACGACCACTTCCTCCACACCGTCATGAACTCCAACGTGCCCGTACCACCGCCGCTTGACGCTCCAGCACCAGTGCGCCATCGCGTCATTCACCACGTGTTTGGCGTGGCGTGGCGCACACCGCTGGGATTCGTGTGGCTGGTGCTCACTGCGTGGTGCACCATGGCGATCGGATACGCCCCCGATGGACCGTCTGCCATCACATGGTCCATGGGTGCTGCATGTGCGCTGGCGTGCGGGGCGCTGGCGGCTGGACCACTGCCAACATTCGCGCGTGCACGGGCGGTGCGATGGATGGGCTTGGCCGTCTTGTGGGGCTCCGTGGTCACGTGGTTCTGGTTCGTTCCTGCACCCGCACGGGCGGACTGGCAACCCGACGTGCAGGACACTGCTACGTTTGCAGTGACCGGGGATGAAGTGACCGTGTCGGGCATTCGAAACTTCCGCTACCGCAGCAGTGACACCGACTGCGAAGAAGTCTGGGTGGAGCGTAACTATGACCTGTCACGACTACGCACGGTTGACTTGTTCTTTTCGTTCTGGGGGCCGCAACGCATTTGCCACAATTTTGTGAGTTTCGGGTTTGAGAGCGCCGACGGAACCATGACGTACTTGGCCGCATCTATTGAGGCGCGCAAGCGTGTTGGCCAGCAATACTCCGCGGTGGGTGGATTGTTTCGGCAATACACGCTGATCTATGTATGGGCGGATGAGCGGGATGTTGTGCGTGTGCGAACCAACTTTCGAGGCGAAACGGTGCGACGCTATCGGATTCAGTGCACACAAGAGAACGCGCGCATCTTGTTCGAGCGGTACGCGTTGCATTCGATTGAAGTAGTGCATGCACCGTGTTGGTACAACGCCGTCACGCAGAGTTGCGGCGTGGACATATTGCGTACTGCGCTTGGTCAGCGTATTCCGCTGTTCCCGTCACCACGGTTGCTGCTCAATGGAACGTGGGAACAACAGGCATGGGACGATGGATGGATGAAGTCTGCCGCAACCTTTGCGGACGCGCGGCAGCAGGCCGACATCACTGAAGACGCCAAGCATGCTGGGATGGATGACTTCTCGCAGGCGATTCGCAAGCGGGATGTTTCGCTGCAGATTCGCACGGGTGACAGTGCGGGTGCGAGTGAAGGCACAGGTGAAGAAGTAGTGCCGTAGCGGCGCCGTTACGCCGCGTAGGGGCGAATGGTGTTGCGCACAATCATTCCGGGGGCGCGGGAGCAGGCGCGGGCGTTGCAGATGGAGTTGCTCCGGGTGTTGCAGTTGGGCCCGCCGCGGCAGTAGCCGGGCGCGGCTTGGTGGGCTCGGGGCCTGGAGTGCCGGTGCGGAATTTCTGCAGCGCCTGTTTGTACTGCTCGCGGGTCTTCTGGTCTTTCTCAAGCTTCACGGCGCGTTCGGCATTCTCAATGGCTTTCTCGCGGTTTCCTTTGGAGAACCAGGCGAGACCCAACGTGTCGGCGGCGCGGGCATCTTCACCCTTGGCCAATGTGTCGGCCGTCACCGCAAGTTCCATGGCGAAATCAACATCGCGTCGCTTGGCATAGGGGGAATTCAGAATCGCCCGCGCCAAGGAGCGCGTGGTGAGCATGTCTTGCGCATACTCCTTGGCAATGCGGCGACCGAATTCGTAGCCGGCGTCGGGCATATCGCCAAGGCCGATCATGATGACGAAACGCTGCGCGTCGTACTGGCCCGCGCGTTCCGGAATGGCGGCGCGCACCGCATCGAGTGCCGTGAACATGGGCGTCCAATCGCCAGTCTTGTCACACTCACGCGCCACGCGGTCTAAGAGATCTTTGCCGCGCGACACAGTGGAATCAGTGATCGCTGCGGCGCGGACCGTTTCCGGATCCCACGTTCCTGCAACCACCTTGGCGATCGGCTCCTCCGCCTCCTTGGGATGGCCAAACCACTGCACGATGCCGTTCTTAATGACAAAGAAGCGTGGATTGAAGTTACGAAACGTGCCATTCTGCAAGGTGATCATGGCTGATCGATCCGGATCAGAGACCACTGAATACGGCACTTCATTCAGCTTCCCCGGTAACGCAAGCCATGCCTTGACGATGGGCGCTTCCTCATCAGTAATGGCAATGAATTCCGCGCCCTGCGCTCCGTAGGTGCGAGCTAAGCGAGTGATCAGTTCTGCAAATTCCTTGCAGTGCGAGCACGACGTACTGAAGAACTCAAAGACGTACACCTTGCCCGGCGTGAATGAAGTGATCGGCGTGCCCTTCACCCATGCCGCGAATGCTGGAAACGAAACGCGAGCGCCGGGCTGAATGGGTGGATTGACGCGCGCAAAGGTGATGGGGCGCTGCGCGGGCGGTGTCACGGGCGCGGCGATAGTCGGTGGCGCTGGCTGCGACACAGTCGGACGATCGGCGAGTGCAAGCTCTTCTACTGAGTCAACGGTTGTCGGCGGAGCAACGGCGCCGGGTGCTGACTTCATGACGCGACCGAGCACGGTGAGCGAAACCGGATCGGCACCGTCCACCACAAAAGTCACGGACTTCATCAGCGACTCGTCCTGCGTGACCGGAGCCTTCACGGTGACGAGTGCCTCGGCGGTGCCGCCGGCAGTAATGGGATCAGGCGGAAAAGTTGATGTGGTGCATCCGCAGTTAGCGATCGCGGCGGTGATTCGAATGGTTCGTGCAGAAATATTCCGAAGCGTGACTGCGACTGTCTTGGGCGATTCGGCGACCAGTTCGCCCATCTCCAGCGTGGCGGGCTCGAAGGCAATGACGGGAGCGGCGGGCGCGGGCGCGAGGGTTCGGGTTGGCAGAAATCCGCGGGCCACCATGACCGCGCCGGCTGCAATTCCAACCAGAGAGACCGTTATTAACAGTGGACGGGCAGCGGGTCCGGGGCGCAGAATCATGTTTGAAAGGGTATCGTCACGTCATGCTTCAAGCACCACTTTCCATTTCCGCGTCGCTCCTACTGACCGCATCCATGGCGCTGACCTGCGCCCTACCCGTCACCGCCGATGACACGGCGCCCGGAACCGCCCAAGACACCCCTGTCCGAGGCGTCCCGATGGTTACCCGGAAGGCGATTCCGCTGGTGACCCAGACCAAGGCTCCCGGCGCAGCCGAAGCCCCCAAGGCTGTGGATGTGATGGACGCCAAAGCGAAGGCGATCCATGATCGCGGCATTGAGACCGTCAAGAAGTTGAAGGGCATCGAAATGATCGCTGAGATGAAGGTCGCGAGCGTGGACCCAAGCATGTTGCCACCGGGACTTGATGGCCAGTCGCGCGTGGTCATTGACTTTAAAAATGACGGTGGCGGACCCGCTCCGTTCGGCCGCTTTGTGCTGGAGTCATTGAAGGATGGCAAGCCGCAGATGCGCTTTGCGTTCGATGGCAAGGGCGCCGTCATGATTGACGAAGCCAAGAAGAGTTACACCGTCTCCGGTGCACAGTGGTTCCAGATGCTCGGCCAGCGCGCCGCGGCACTGCCGCAGTGGTACATCGAGAACCGCATGGACATGGCCGCAATGGGCGGAAGCCCAGAGGACATGCCGCAGATGGTTGCCGCAACCATCGTCGGTGAAGAGACCGTGGATGGCACCCCGTGCGATGTGGTGAAGGTTGTGCGCAGCATGAAGCTTGAAGGCATGGAAGATGATGACGGCAAGCCGCTTCCAGCGAGTGAGATGCGCATCACTGAAACGATCGCGTTCGCGCGCACGGATGGACTGCCACGCCGCGTTGCAAGTGCAACGGAAATTCCTGGCGAAGAAGCCATGTCCGGCATGAACACCCTTGCGACATTCAGTCGTGTGAAGGCCGACCCAACCATGGACGAGAAGACCTTCTCGACCGCTGCTCCTGCTGACTACAAGAAGCAGGAAATGGCTGCAGAGTCTGAACAACGCGGACCGGAGATGAAGGTCAAGGCCGGCGATGCCGCCTTGGACTTCAAGCTCATGGACCTTGCTGGCAAGGAAGTCACGCTTGCATCACTCAAGGGCAAGGTTGTTCTGCTGGACTTCTGGGCCACCTGGTGCGGACCTTGCAAGCAGGCGATGCCTTCTATTCAGAAGATCAGCGAGGACTACAAGGGCAAGGACGTAGTGATCTTGGGCGTGAATACTTGGGAGAAGAAGGAAGGCGCTGGCAAGAAGTACATGACCGACAAGGGCTTCACCTACGGGTGCCTCTTGGCGGGTGATGACTTGGCGGTTGCCTACGGCATCTCTGGCATTCCCACCTTGATCGTGATTGGTAAGGATGGCAAGATTGAGAAGATCGAAGTGGGCTTTGGACCAGAAGGTGACAAGGGTCTGCGCGCAGCGATTGAAGCTGGGTTGGCTAAGTAAGTAGTTCACTGCAAGTAATAAACAAGGCGCCCTCCGCAGTGATGCGGAGGGCGCCTTTCAATTGGTCAGTTCGTTTATTCACAGCGCGCGGTGCGCCGCCTCTCGCGCGCGAGATCTAGTCAGTACACCGGCTGCGCTTGGCGCTTCTCAATCCACTTGATGGCATCAGCCGATGGCAGCGGGCGTGACCACCAGTAACCCTGCCCTTGCTGGCAGCCCATGACGCGGAGCAAGTCTGCTTGTTCTTGCGTCTCCACGCCTTCAGCGGTGACGCGCATGCCGCACGCGGCGGCCATGCGAAGTGCCGCCTCGCACAGCGCGGTGCCAGCACCGTTGTCACCAAGGCATTGCGTGAAACTACGGTCAATCTTTACCACGTCAAACGGAACGCTCTGCAGGAGGCGGAGTGATGCGTAGCCGGTACCGAAGTCATCAAGTGCGAGGCGGAATCCCATCGCCTTCAGTTCCAGCAGCGCGTTGCGCGCTGGACCGTCGCCGTCGAGCCATTGACTCTCAGTGATTTCCAGGCACAAGCGACTGGGTGCAACGCCGGACTCTGCAGCGGCGGCAGCGGCAGCCTTTGGGAATCCGTCGCGCATCAACTGGCGGAGCGAGACATTGACATTGGCTGTCATGCCATCAAGTTGCGAACCTGTTGACGCCAAGAGTTGGCATGTGGAACGGAGCACACTCATTCCCAGGGAATCGATCAGCGAACTCTCTTCGGCAATCGGAATGAACACCGACGGCATGATCACGCCTGATGGCGTATCCGCGAGGCGGGCGAGCATTTCAAACCCCACCGGCGCGCCGGTGGCGAGGTCGATGATCGGCTGAACGTGAGTGAATACCTTGTCCGCGGCAATGGCATCGGCGAGAACGCGCGCAACGCGGCGGCGCTCGTTGGCAAGTTGGCGATCTTCGGCGCTAAAGGCCACCCACCGATCACGACCGCGATCTTTCGCGGCGATACATGCTTGCTCAGCTTGGTAAAGGGCGGCCTCAAAGTCGGTGGTGTACGGATCCCACTCAACAATGCCAGCGGAAACCGAAAGCCGGATGGGTAGCCCGTCAGCAATGAATGGCTGCTTAAATGACGCAATCAACCGACTGAAGCGCGCGTGCATGGCCTCATTGTTGGCCGGCGTAATCAGGACAAATTGATCGCCACCGAAACGAATTGGCAGGTCACCAACACCAGCGGCCTCGGCAATACGCGCGCCCACGTCCTGTAGAAGTAGGTCCGCGGCGCGATGGCCAAGGTTCTCGTTGTGCATCTTGAAATGGTCAAGATCAACAATGGCAATGCAGCGCGGCGTTGTGGTTGGATCGGCGACCAGGCGTGCAACCTCACGCTCAAGCTTGCGACGATTACCAAGACCAGTGAGGCTGTCGTGCGTGGTCTGATGATCGCGATCCGCATCGACGCGATGGCGCTCAATGGCAACGGCGGCGAGGTGGACGAAGTGGTCAACAAACGATAAGTCTTCCGTAGTCGGTGTACGGCAATCGCCGTAGTACATTCCGAACACGCCCAAGAGGCGTCCATCAGCACCCAGGATGGGCGACGACCACGCCGACTGAATACCGTAGGAGGCAGCGAATTCGCGGAACGCGCCCCAGAGTGGATCGATGCGAACGTCCTCACTGATGACGCGCTCGCGACGGAATGCGGCGGTTCCACAACTGCCGGTGGCGGGACCAGGCACCATTCCATCCACTGCGGCAGCGAAGGTGGCGGGCAGACAGCCGTATCCACCCTTGCGCAACGATTGCGTGGCTTCGTCGTACACCAAGATGGAGGCCATCATGGTTGGGATGGACGTTTCGGAGTAGCGCGAAATGGCGGTGAGCGTGTCAAAGAGCGGCGCAGCACTCGCGACTTGTTCCAGCACCTGTTGCTGAGCGGCTAGGAGTTGCTCAGGAGCGAGCCGACCAATCGTTTGAGCGGCTGATTTCATACGGGGAAATTTACTTGCATTGCGGCGGATGTACAGATAAATGCGTGAAAATGATTGCATTGGTAGGGAGGCGCACCGATCGCACCCGCTTCCTGCTCACTCACCCGCCGCAATTTGATGCCTGTTCCTGCCACAACCGGACAAATACTGGAAGGTTGAGGCGCCCCCACTCACCCGCCGCGCTTTGATTCCAGTTCCTGCCAGCGCGCGTAGAGCGTGGTGACCGCCAGTTGCGCCACTTCAAGCGCTTGGCAGGCGGCGGCCATCTTGGCGTGATTGGCGGCAATACCGGGTTCGCCAACGCGGGCTTCGGCCAGTGCGTGCGCGCGTTCGGCGGCTTCGACGGCGGCTTCCATGCCGTCAAACTCGCGCTGCTCCTTGAAGTTCAGACGACGGCGTTGGCTGGATACATCCGCGGCGGGTGACTGCGCTGCGGGGGCAGTGCTACGCGCGGCGCGGTCGCGTTCTTGCACGCTGCGTTCGGCGCGTTCGAGCGATGCGAGTGCTTGATCAAGGCTTGCTACTACTGATACCGATGCGTCGGGGGCGCCGATCACTGCAATGGTCTTGGCCAATCGCTTGAGCATGGTGCGGTCATGGGTGACCAACAGCACGGCGCCCGGGAATGATTCGACGGCTTCTTCAAGCACTTCGAGCGTGGGGATGTCAAGGTCGTTGGTAGGTTCGTCAAGCACCAAGATGTCGGCGGGCTCAAGCATCATGGCGGCGATGTGTGCGCGCGCGCGTTCGCCGCCCGAGAGCGTGCCGATGGTCTGCAAGAGTTGCGCGTCCTTGAAGAGGAAGCGACGGCTCCACGCAGTGATGTGCATGGGGCGACCTTGAAAGTCAACAACATCGCCGTGCGGGCAGATGGCATCGCGCAAGAGTGTGTCGGGCGGAATGTCCGTGCGCTGCTGGCGCAAGACCACAATGCGCGGCTTTGGATCCGCAAAGCGTACGGTGCCGGTGTCGGCGGCAAGGTCGCCGCACAAGATGCGCAGCAGTGTGGTCTTGCCGCTGCCGTTTGGACCCATCAGACCAAGGCGATCGCCAGGGATGAGTTCCAAGTCAAGATCGCGGAAGAGTGTTCGTCCCTCAAAGCCCTTGGAGATACCAGTGGCATGCACAAGGCGACGCGTACGGCGACCGCTCGCGGTGAAGTCAACGCGCGCGCCACCGGCTCCGGCGGCGGCGTTGCGTTCAGCAATGGCGCCAAGTTCCTCGCGGCGTTCCGCGCTGTCTTCGATGCGACCCTTTGCCTTGGTGCGCCGCGCCTGTGCGCCGCGACCGAGCCAGGCGTCATCGATGCGCACTTCGTTGGCAAGCACTGCTTCGGCGCGCGCTTGCCCTTCTAAGAATTCACCGCGGCGGCGGAGGAACTCTGAGTAGTTTCCCTCGGCGGCAAGCGTGCCCTGCGGATAGGCGCGGCTCAGTTCCACCACGCGAGTGGCGACGCGCTCAAGAAATGCGCGGTCATGGGTGATGAAGACGCACGCACCGGCACGAATGTCGTTGGAGGCGCGTGAAAGAAACTGTTCAAGCCAGCGGATGCCTTCGACGTCCAGGTGGTTGGTTGGTTCATCCAAGAGCAAGAGGTCTGGCGTACCGCCCGCTTCGGCAAGTCCGCAGGCGATGGAGAGGCGCTTCTTCCAACCACCGGAGAGGCGCTCCACGGGTTCATCCATGCGCGCTTCGGGGAAGCCGAGTTTGCCAAGGATCATGCTGCCAAGCACCTCGGCTTCGTGATGATCGCCGTGCACGGACGCAGCCTTCATGGCGGCGGCGGTCGCGGCCATGCGCGGCGTGAGGCCATCGTCAAAGTCATCACGCTGCGGGACGTAGACGATCACTGCGCCGCGCTGCGTGCGCACGATGCCTTCGTCTGGCTCTTCCGCGCCGGCAAGCATGCGCAGGAGCGTGGACTTGCCCGCGCCGTTCGGGCCGATGAAACCCACGCGGTCGCCGTCGGCCACGCTGATACTGACTCCATGAAAGAGTTCGCGCAGGCCGTGGGACTTGGAAAGATCAGTGGCGACGAGGAGCATGGGGAGCGGCACGCGCGGGGTGCCGGGGTGGGGATCATAGGTGGAGGTACAAAGCACCACCGCGCGCCTCTGAACGGGGCGCGCGGCGGAGAATGAGACGAAAGAGATCGAAGCCGAGGCTTAGCGACGACGGCGTGAGCCGACGAGGCCAGCGACGCCGAGGAGCGCGATGGCGCCGGGGGCGGGGACGGCGGTGGTGGTTGCCGTCAACGTCAGGTCATCAATACGCCAATTGGCCGAGTTGGTGTTTGGGGATCCAGATCCGCCGTAACCGTACAGGCGGAACGTCACGGGCGTCGCTGCCGTCAAACTTGCCGCCGTCGTTAGCGGCGCGGTCTTGTAGTACCAATTGTTGTTGGACAAGCTGGTAGCAGTCGCAAGATCGGAGGCGTAACCGTCTGCGCTCGAGCGGAGGGTGAACGAGACCGGAGCAGTGCCGGTTGATCGAGTACCAAACCCCAACGCGGTCAGCGATCCAGAATATCCAGCATCCGCCGTCAATGTGAACTGGAAGTATGCGCTGCCACTCTCGCCGGTGACGAGCGCGCCGGTCCGAGCCGCTGCACCCGCAATGAACGTACCCGAAGCGGAGGTCGAGGTCCCATTGAGGTCGAACGTGTAACCGGACGACGACGCAGTCTGTGTGATCATGACTGTGACGCCGTTGTTGTTGCCCTGCGTCAGGTCGCCGACAGTGAGGTTGCCGACGTTGTTGGACGTGGGGCTGGCAGTGCCCATGTCCCAATACACAATTCCGGCCTGCGCCGCACTCGCTGCGATCATCGCGCAAGTTCCAGCAGCCAGGAGGGCCATTGTGTTCATGTACTTCATATTGAGCGTTCTTTCGATCGTTTGAGAGATACGGGGGACTAGGGAATGCAAGGAAAGACCGCTATTGTTGATATGAACGAAAATCACGGCGGTGATCCATCAGGGTTTGACAGATACCTTTTAGAATCGTGTTGCGGTGTAGCACGAGTGTGTGTCCGTGATTCGAGTGGAAGTCCAGTGTGTGTAGAGGCGATGAAACACCGCCGCGCGCCTCTGAACGGGGCGCGCGGCGGAGAGTGAGACGAAAGAGATCGAAGCCGAGGCTTAGCGACGACGGCGTGAGCCGACGAGACCAGCGACGCCGAGGAGCGCGAGGGCGCCGGGGGCGGGGATGGCGTCCGCATTAAACTGGAAATTGTCCATGCGGTTATTGCCTGTCGCTGAGGTAGCGCCGGTGAAGGTGACCCGCATGTAAGCCGTTGCCGCATTATTCAAGCCACTTGCAACTGACAACGATGAAACAACATTGGCTGGGGTTGCGCCTGCAGCAAAGCTAGCTTGAATTCCAGTGATGGTTGCCGCGGAACTCCAGTTGGTTCCATCAGTGCTGTAATCCCATTGTTGGGTTGTAAATCCCGAGGCTGTTCGTTGCACGGCGTAGGAAACCGCCAAGTTTCCCATTCCAGTCATGCTGAATTTGAAGACCATGGACTTGCCGTTGGCTCCGAAAGTTCCGGCTGGCACACTCGCTGCGCCACCAACAACTGCAAGGGCCGACGGACTAGTGGTTACGGTTGACATGCTTCCAGTGGCGTTTAGGGCTGTTCCGCCGAAGCCATTGATTTCCGTGTTAGTTGTGCCAGAAGCTGGCTCATAGAAATCACTTGAGCCATTGGTTCCGTCGAGATACAGAGAGCCTGACCCGAAGTTGGCTACAAACAACCTTGGGGTAGCGGGTGCTGCAGCGACGGCCGTGCCGCCGTTGGTGGTGGTCTGAAAATCCCACTGAGCAACCATCGCCGCATTCGCCGCACTCGCAGCGATCATTGCGCAGGTTCCAGCAGCTAGGAGGGTCATTGTGTTCAAGTTCTTCATAAAGTGTGTTCTTTCGATCGTTTGAGAAGTAAAGGGAACTAGGGGATTCGGGGAAAGACCTGTGTCACCTATGCAAACGAAAGGCAGAGGCTTGAACCATCATCGAAATGTGGACTGTTTCGTTAGGAGATTGCTAAGAACGCAGTCGACATCATGCTCGTCAGCGACGCTTGCGCGCGCCGACGAGACCAGCGACGCCCAACAGCGCAAGTGCGCCCGGGGCGGGAACAACAGAGAAGGTGCCAGTACTGGTGGTGGTGGTGCCATTCACCTGTGAGGTCGAACCGTTGTACTGGTTGAAGTTGTACGTAGTGGTGAAGGACACCGAGTAGTTGCCGTTGGACAGACCCGCAGCGAGATTGGTTCCTTGTGAGGCACCAACAAGCTGCCAGAAGCGGTTGCTGCCGCTGTTGCCAGTTTGATAGAGACCGTAGGTGTTGCTCGAAAGTTGCGATGAGCCCTGTGACAACGTCACCACCAGTGAGGCGATGTTGGCGCCGTCAAGCCAGTTATTGTTCGTGGTACCGCCGGGAGGAGTGCTGCCTCCGTTGTAGGCATAGTTCTCGAAATACCAATTCTGCAAGAGGAGCGTCTGGCCAGTGAGGGCGTTGACCGAGCCGAAGTCGTAACCATTGAGGCGCGGATTCTGCCCCGAGCCGATGGCCGACACGTACGTGGCGCTGCTGCCGCCCGGGAGTTGGAACATGCCGGTGGCCTCAACTACGCCGACATCCGCATTGGCAGCTGCGGTCAACGATGCAAGGACGCACAACGACGAAATGAAGGTACGGGTCATGAAAATGCTCCAAGAGGAAATGCGAGTGATCCGAGGAATTGAGGCGGAACCAAGAAATGGGGAAGGTTCCGACTCAGCGAACGACGGCAGAAGGACCCCGAAAGGGAAGGAATCCATCTGACACCCTTATGAACGAAATCTGCAGGTGCCACCCATCACGGATTCTGAATAAATCTCCAACCGACCGACAATTGTTGGCCCAACCGCCCGTTGCAGCGCGTGGCGGCTATCGTTAACCCCATGCCTGACACCCGCCAGCCCCCGGTTCCGCGCACTGCCTGCGTGGTCGGCGGGGGTCCGGCCGGGGCGGTTTCGGCGGCCGTTCTGGCACGCCATGGCTGGCAGGTGACCCTTCTGGAGCGGCAGCCCGCGCCCCGAACGAAGTGCTGCGGCGAATGCCTGGTGCCCCGCGCCGCGGCGTGGCTCGCGGAGCTTGGCTTGGGGAACGCGCTGGAGCAGGCGCGCGCCGGATCCACGCGGGAGGTGCGCATGTTGGACGCCCGCACCGGGAATGCACACCCTGTGTGGACGCACGCGTTCGCCGGTCAGCCGGGCGTGATCGTGCCGCGCGCGGCGTTCGATGCAGCGTTGCGCGATGGGGCCCGCCGCGCGGGTGCCGCGATCCACGCGGGGCGTGGAGTGAAACTCATCCATGCGGGTGGAGATGTCGGCGCACCAGCGGTCGTGACCATCACTGCGCTCAACGATCCATCAGTGGCGCCGCGTGATGTGCACTTTGATCTGGTGGTAGCGGCGGACGGAGTGGGCAGCGCCATCGCGCGCGCCGCCGGACTGGCGCCCACGACAACGGGCTCGCGCGCCGGTTGGAGCTTTACGTTCGAACATTGCACTGACGACCACACGTTGGCACCAGCCGGAACCATCGAACTGATTCTCTTTGGAAGCGCGTACTTGGGCCTGGTGCGGCGCGGTCATGTGGTGCACATGGCGGCGATTGTGGAGCGCGGCGATCGTTGGCCGTCGGCGCCCGCGGAGGCGCTGCGCATGATGGCCACGCGCGCGCCGCAGTTGGCGAGGTTTCTTGCGCACTATGAAGCATCGCAACCGCTGCCCGCGCTGGAAGCGGCATGCGGTCCACTGCCTTGGCAACCGCGCGCCGTCACGGCGGGTCGCGTGGCACTGGTTGGTGATGCCGCGGGCTACGCAGAGCCGTACACCGGTGAAGGAATGGGCTGGGCGATCGAAGGTGCCATGCTGCTCGGCGAGTGTTTCCGCGACGGATGGACCGCAGCGGCGGCAGCGGAATACCAACGGAGATGGCGCGCCACGGTTGGCCGCGCGCAAACACACAACTTGCGCGTGGGCATGTTGCTGCGCGGCGGACGAGTAGCAGCACACGCCACGCGCGCGGCGGTGAAACTTGCACCGTGGGCTGCGCGACGCGCCAGCGAAATTGTGGTGGGGGCGTGAGTACACCCCGTCCGTTGCTGCACACGCCGGGAGTAGCAACACCCACGTTGGTGCGCGCGCAAACGGATATTGCAGCAGAACAAGCCGAGCGTCTGGGGCTTTCATCCACGGCGCAGCAATTCTTGGCGCGCGTGGTAGCTGGCAGCGGCATCGAACAGCGTGCCGCAGTGTTGCCGCTGGCTGATGTGTTACACATGAGTACCGCTGAGCGCATGCATGCGTTCCACGTGCACGCCCCGTCGCTGGCTGAACGCGCCGCGCGGCAGGCGTTAGTGAACGCGGGAATTGGCGCGCAAGACATCACCGATCTGATCATCGTCACCTGCACTGGCTTTCGCTCGCCAGGTGTTGGCTTGGCGATCGCTCAATCGATGGGCATGCGTGATTCCGTGCGGCACATGCAGGTGGGATTCATGGGCTGCTTCGGCGGCGTCACCGGACTGCGTGCTGCGGCTGGTCTTGCCTGCGCCGATCCCGAGGCGCGCGTTCTCTTAGTGTGCGTGGAACTGTGCTCGCTGCACTTTCGACCTGATGCTGATCCGCAGAACTTGGTGGCGATCACACTCTTTGCTGACGGCGCGGCGGCGGCGGTGATTTCCTGCGCGCAGTTGCCGGGCGCAGCGATGGCGGCGATCGGTGCTGGACGCAGCCGCGTTATTCCGGGCACGGAAGATCACATGACGTGGACCGTGACTGACAGCGGGTTTGCAATGACGTTGGCGCGCGAGGTTCCGGACGCAGTGGAGCAAGCGATGCGTGAGTTTGCCGGCGCGAACGCGGCGGTGATCTTGCATCCGGGCGGCGCGGGCATCATTGATGCATGTGTGCGCGCCGGTGTGGTGCGCGCGGGCGAGCCGAGTGCGGAAGTGCCGCGTGCGGTGTTGCGCGAGCATGGCAACATGTCCAGCGGAACGGTGCTCTTTGTATTGGAGCGGATGTGGCGAAACACGCACCGAGCTGGCACCACAGACGGCTCATCGATCGGGCTACCAGCGCTGGTGGCGGCGTTCGGACCGGGACTGACGGTGGATGCGTTGGAGCTTGCACCGACGACTTGCTGAGCAAGGGCAACGGGGGAACAGGATGAGAGTCGTTCCGGTACGCGATACTGTTTGGTTTAACACGTCCAATAATATAGACCATGAGCCGACAAAATGCCATTTTACTGGCAATGAATGGTGACACAGGGGTCACTCTCTGATATTTCCAGAAAGATCGTGATGGTCGTCGGGAATGAATTACGTGTTAATTGAGGCAGGAAAACCTGCCTTTATTGTCCCGGTCCTGCTCGACCGCTTTCACCACTTCCCTCCTCACCCAAGGAACCTCATGTTCGATCGCAAGACAATCGCACTGTTCGCCGCCATGCTCCCTGCCGCACTTGCACCGCTCGCATCGGCAGGCTTCGTCGGCTGGACGGGATCCATGTACACGCTCAATGGCAACCTCTACCTCGATGTGTTCGCTGGAATGACCGCGACCACCGACCGCCTTCTCAATGTCTACGACGCCAACATTAGCGCGACCGGCGCATCTTTTTACCAAGCACCCGGCATGGGGACTCGTTCATGGGCACCCGGATTTGAAACCTTAACGGCGATCGATAGTTTCATGACCTTGGGCGGATTTGCAGATACCGGCGATTACTACGCCGCGTCTGGAACAGCAGGCGACCCAAACTTCACAGGCTTCGCCTCCGCCACCGGAACAACCGTTCCCGCCAATGCTGGTTGGTACAACACCAACCCGACATCAACTGAAGGACTTGCTCAAGACTTGGCGTTTCTCGGTTCCACCACGCGTATCGGTGCCACCGCGCAGTACGGCGTGTGGGTCGCACACTTTGTGTTTAACGATGCAAGCGCCGGTAGTTCTGTGAGCTTCGCAGGCAGCATCGGCTTCAAGACTGCCACCACCACCGGAACCCAAATGGCCACCACCACTCAGGTATTTGCGATCCCGGCCCCAGGTGCGATCGTGGCATTCGGAGCACTCGGCTGCCGCAGCCGACGCCGAAACGCGTAAGCAGAGGACAGTATTCACGTCGGGGGCATGGCGCTCACCATTGATGGTGCCCTGCCCCCGACGCTGATCACCGCCAATACATGATGGTGACGGGGCCGACCGACTCAGAGCTGTCGGCTGCAGGAAGTCCAGGAGTCTGCGCCAAGCGTTCGAGTTCATGGGTTGAACCGAGTACGGCGATGGATTGTGCAGGGGCGAGCGCTTTGGTGGCAAGCACCTTGGCCGCCACGGCAGACCATGCGATCTTGCGCGATTCCTCGTGCGGAAGATTGAGTTCGTTGTCAAACTCGCCGGGCGGGCCGGCAATCACCAGGTCGCGGCGACCGGTGACCCAGGAAAGTGCGTGCGCAGGTGCTGCACTGGTCACCAATACGTTGGTCGATCGCAATTCTTCAGCGTGGCGCTGTAAGAGCGGCCATGGATGCTTCATAGCGGTCAGCGCGGCTTCGGGATAAAGGAATGGGATGACAAGCAAGACGGGCGCGGGAGCAAGTGCCGTGCGTAGGAGCCACGTGCGCGGATCGGTGGCCTTCCAACTCCACACATCAAGTTGCGCCCACAGGAGGAGCGCGGCGCCGATGTACGTGAAGCGCAGTGACTCACCGGAATCCCACAAGATGGGAATGCCGAAGCGGCGCCCACCGGCGATGGCGATGATGAACGCAGCAACCGCGGCAATGCGCACCAGCGTGCGCGCAAAGACTGCGAGGCGATCCGGCATAACTCGCTCTGAGGCGCGGGCGCGGAGCAGCCCGATGGCAACCAGCACTGCGACTGGCGCAAAGAGCGGTAGCACGTAGGTGGGCAATTTGCCGCTACTCAATGACAGAAGTGTGATCGGTGCGATCACCCACGCGGCCATGAAGCGCATACCACTGCGCCATTCGGTTGCATCGCGCAGACCTTTCCATGCGTTGGGCCACGCAAGCGTCCACAACAAGGCGCCGATCGGAAACACCACTAAGAATTGCCACCACGGTTCGGGATGCTGATTGGAATCCGGGCTGGCGACGCGCCGGAAATGTTCGACCACAATGAAGTATTCCCAGAAGCCCGGCTCAGCACGGTGGATCATCCACGCGAACGGCGCGATGGTGATGGCGGCGGCGCCCAGCGGAATCCACGGCATGGTGAGCATGTCCTTCCAGCGCCGCTCCCATGCCAAGAACAGCAGCGCGGTGACGCCGGGAATTGCGAAGGCGAGCAGGCCTTTGGTGAGGAACGCGAATCCGGCAGCGACGCCGGCGAGCGCCAGCCATCCGGCACGCGCGCGGCCGATAGCTGTGCACGCGCAATAGAGCGCACCCATGGAAAGCGCAACGAACGCGGCGAAGGGCGGATCAAGCAGCGCGACCGTTCCAATGATGAGTGGTGCCAGCGTGGTGGCCTGCACCATGAATGCCAGTGGGCCGTCATCGCGGCGGCCGGTGATGCGCACTGCCATCCATGCGACGACCAGTGCAACCACCAGCGTGGCGACGGCGCTCGGTAGGCGGATAGCAAATGCGTTCTGACCGAACGCGGACATGCTGGCGGCGGTGAGCCAGTATCCGAGCGGCGGCTTCTCGTAGTAAACAAAGCCAGCCATGCGCAGTGCCAGCCAATTGCCGGAATCCACCATCTCCGCCGGAATGATTCCGTAGCGCGGTTCGTCCGGCACGACCAATGGACGAACGGTCAATCCCGCGACGCTCAGCGCCAAGAACAAGAGTATGCCGATGATCCAGTTGCGCCGTGCATCCATGCGCTGCGAATGCTAGCCGCCGACGCAGAGCCAGCCTTCGCGGCCGGGGATGGTTCCGCGTGCAACGCGTCCGAGGTGCGGAGCGGGTTGGCGGGTGAGCCAGTCGCTGAGTGGCTCGAACTGGTGCCCGGCCGCAAGCGCGCGGTCGAGGAATTGCTCGAAGAGTGCGGCTTTGGTGCCGCCTTCGCTCTCCGCGTGGATGGTGAGGACGTGCGGCGCACCGTCGGCGAGGCGGGTGAGCAGCATGTCGTTCCAGCGCTCGTCGGCGTCGGCGCCGCGACCAACGCCTTCGTCGTAGGTGGGGAGGTCGACGGGAATCTGCGGTTGCGCAAACGTGCGGCCGAGGTGGGGCGTGGATGGCATGGATGGCATGGATGGCATGGATGGCATGGATGGCACGTCCGGAATGCGTGGCACAAACGGCACGGCGGGTCCGCGTGCGTCGCTGCGCCATGCGAATGCTTGTGATGATGGAAGCGACAGGATGCGATCGTCGCAGCGCCAGCCGGGCGCGGCACACGCGTGCGGCGCGCGGCCGTAGACCGTGGTGAACGCGGCGATGGCGCGGACGAGTTCGGCGTCCAGTGCATCATCAGGGAGCGACTCGGCGCCCACCTGCCAGCGGTGGTGATCCCAAGCGTGCAGCGCAACCTCATGACCGGCGCGGTCGGGAAGGCGCAGCGTGTCGGCCAGATGCTCGGAGATCACCGTGCCCGGCCACAACGTGCCGCGGAAAGCGATATCCCAGCCGTACAGATTGGGCGCGCCCGAACGCAGCATCTTCAGTGCAAACGAGGGCTTTAACAGGCGGCGCACGTGACGGCCCATGTTGTCCGGCCCCAGCGTCACAAACCACGTGGCACGAACACCGCGGCGCTGCAGCGCGGACAAGAGCCGCGGCAACCCATCACGGGTGCCGCGGAATGTGTCCACGTCGATGCGCAGCGCGACGGTCACGCCGAGCCGGCCGGGGTGCGCGTGCGCGGAGCGCGTGGCGTGGCATTGGCCGCATCCACTACGAATCCGTTCTCGCGCGCGTGTTGCTGGAGGAACCAGTCGACGGTGCGCTCAACGCTCTCGCGAGTACTGATGGCAGGCGTCCAATCAATGGAACGCTGCGCATTGCGAATACTGGGACGGCGGTGTTGCACGTCTTCGTAACCGGCGCCGTAGTAGCGCGCGCTTTCGATCTCTTGATAGCCAGCAAACGGCGGGTAGAACGGTCGCAGCGGATTGCTATCGAATGCCGCAACGATCATCTCCGCCAGTTCCTTGATGCTGGCTTCGTTGTCGGGGTTACCGATATTGAAGATGCCACCATCGCAGTTGCCGCTCTTGTTGGCAACCACGCGGTACAGGGCTTCGATGCCTTCGTCTACATCAGTGAAGCAGCGACGCTGTTTGCCGCCGTCAACCAGCAGGATGGGCGTGCCTTCCACCAAGTTGAGGATCAGCTGCGTGATGGCACGCGAACTGCCAACGCGTGCGGAGTCCAGCGAATCCAGGCGCGGTCCGATCCAATTGAAGGGGCGGAATAGGCTGAAGCGAAGACCACGCTGCGCTCCGTATGCCCAGATGACGCGATCGAGCAGCTGCTTGCTGGTGGAGTAGATCCAGCGCTGACGGTGAATCGGGCCAGTGATGCACGGGCTGGAATCTTCGTCAAAGCGCTCGTCGGTGCACATTCCGTACACCTCGGAGGTGCTTGGGAAGATCAGGCGCTTGCCGTACTTCACGCAGTCGCGGACCACGCGCAGGTTCTCTTCAAAGTCCAACTCAAAGACGCGCAGTGGATTGCGGACGTATTCAATCGGTGTAGCGATCGCTACCAGCGGCAGTACCACATCGCACTTACGGACGTGGAATTCAACCCATTCGCGATTGATGGAAATGTCGCCTTCAACAAAGTGGAAGCGCGGATGCTCAGTGAGCGAACCGAGGTTCTCCTTGTGGAGGTCCATGCCATAGACCTCAAAGGTGTCATCTTGCAGGAGACGCTCGGAAAGATGGCTGCCGATGAAACCGTTGACGCCCAAGATCAACACCTTGGTGGTCTTCTTCTTGCTGGACTTGATTGGCGAACCAAGGCGAATCTTTGGCAGAAGGTTGAGTTCCTTGGCCAACTGCGTGCCGTTGGACCACACGCCGTCGACGGACTGACCTTCAAGAATTTCCAGTGCGCCGGTGCCGCAGGCGATCACCAGTGGTTCTGAGGAGAGCACTTCGCCAGCCTTGCCGGTGCCCTGCGCAAGACGGGTGCGCCACACCATTACCTTGCGCGCGCCCGCGTGCGTGAACGCGCCGGGCCAGGGCGATGCAACCGCGCGCACCAAGTTGTGAACTTGCGCTGCGGTGAGGTTCCAATCGATCTGTCCGTCGTCCGGACCTCGGCGACCCATGACGGTGGCCTTTGATTCATCCTGCGCGGTGCGCGGGGCCTTGCCCTGCTTGACCAGCGGAAGCACTTCATCCAAGAGCGCGGCCGATGCGGTGGCCATGCGCTGGGTGAGCGACCATGCGTTGTCCTCCGCAAGGATCTCCACGCGCTTCTGTCCAATGATGTCGCCCGCGTCGGCCTTGTCAACCATGTGGTGCACGGTGACGCCGGTCTCGGTCTCGCCATTCACAAGCACCCAATTGATCGGGCAACGACCGCGGTACTTCGGCAACATGCCCGAGTGCAGATTCAGGCAACCCGCCGGGAACAGTTCGCGCACCTTGGCGCCCACCATGTTGCGGTAGTGGAACGAGAGCAGAAGCTCGGGCTTCATGTCGCGAATGCGTTCGAGCCAGATGGGGTGATCAAGGCGATCGGGTGCGAACACGGGAATGCCGTGCTCGGCGGCGATGCGTGCCACGGATGCAAACCAAGTGCCTTCCGAAGGTGTATCGCGGTGCGTGAACACAGCAACCACGTTGAGACCATTCTTGATCGCGGCCTTCAGGCTGGCTGCGCCGATTTCGTGATATGCAAGGACGACGGTACGCATAGTGTTGACCTCAGTTGCCGCTCGAACGCGCGGCGTGCGCTTGGGTCGCGATGCCGGGACGCTCGCCGAGCGTCTCCCCGACCACGCGGTCCAGAATGTAACGGGGGCGTTCGCGCACATCGGCATGAATGCGCCCGATGTACTCGCCCATCAGACCGAACGCGATGAACTGCGCGCCGATGAAGAAGAACAGAACTGCAAACAGCGTGAACACGCCAGCGGCGGCCCACTCTGGACCGTAGATCAAGCGCAATACCAGGAGCAATGCACCGAATCCAACCGAGAGTGCAGAGATAGCGACGCCCACCCAAGTGACCAAGCGCAACGGTGCGGCGGTCATGCAGGTGAGCAAGTCAAACTGCAAGTTGATGAGCTTGAGCACCGAGTACTTACTGGTGCCGCGCGAACGCTCTGCGTGCGCTACTGGAATTTCCGTCACACGCTTGGCGAACAGATTGGCAAGCACGGGAATGAACGTGTGACGCTCGCGACAGAGAAGCATCGCTTCCACCACGCGGCGTCGGTACGCGCGCAACATGCAGCCGTAATCGTGCAATTTCACGCCGGTGGTGCGGCGCACCATCAGATTGACAACGCCGCTAAATACCTTGCGGAAGAGCGCGTCTTGGCGATCTTGACGAACGGAGCCAACGATGTCGTAGCCCTCGTCCATCTTGGCGCAGAGCGCGCTGATTTCTTCGGGCGGATTCTGCAAGTCAGCATCGAGCGTCACCATGATGTCGCCCTGCGCAGCAGCAAAGCCGCACAGAATGGCATTGTGTTGACCGTAGTTGCGGTTGAGTAGTAGCGACTTGATTTCGCCGGGATGCGCTCGGGCTGCATCGGCAAGCAGATCGGTGGATCCATCACGGCTGCCGTCGTCAACCAAGATGAGTTCCCACGGGCGACCGAGTGTGCGACACGCCGCAAGCGTGCGCGCGAGCAGTTCCGGAAGGTTGTCCTTCTCGTTGTAGACGGGAATGATCACGCTGACCGAGGAGCGTTCGCTCATCGAATGCCTCCTGCAACAGTGGTGCGAGCGCCAGCGACTACTTCCTTGATTGCTTCCAACACACCGTGCGCATCCGCGTCGGTCATGTCAGGGAAACACGGGATGGTGCAGATGCGCGCGGAGTTCCACTCAGTGGCGGGGAGTTGTCCCATCCACTCGGGGCGATGCTCGCGGTACCAACGGTGCGTGTGCGAAGCGAGGAAGTGAATGCCAGTGCCGATGTTGCGCGCCTTCAGACCTTCCATGAACGCGTTACGGTCCATGCCGCACGCACGCTCATCAACACGCACTACAAAGAGATGACGAGCGTGCCGATGCGACCAGGTGGGGTCCGCAAGTGGCAGGATGCCGTCAACATCAGCAAGGCCAGCGCGGTAAATCGCGGCGATTTCATCGCGACGCTCGATGATGGCGTCCAGGCGCGGCAGCTGGCGTACTGCAAGAACCGCGTTCATATCCGCCATGTTCTGCTTGTAGCCAGGCTCTTGCACTTCGGCTTGCGGCGAACGTCCCTGCTGCTTGCGGTCATGCGCGTCAACGGCCAGACCGTGGAAGCGGAGGCTGCGCACCTTGTTGGCAAGGGCGTCGTCGTTGGTGGTCAAGATGCCACCCTCGCCGGAGGTGATGTTCTTGATGGGGTGCAACGAGAAGATCGCGGTTTCACCGCTGCCAACTTCTCTGCCCTTGTACTGCGTGCCGATGGCGTGCGCGGCGTCTTCCAAGATTGGAACGCCGCGGCGCGCGCACACGGCGCGGATGGCGTCAATGTCAACGGGTGCGCCCGCATAGTGCACCGGAATCACCAGCTTGGTGCGAGGGGTGATGGCCGCATCGATCGCTTCGGCGGAGGCGAGCAGCGTGTCGCGGTCAACGTCAACGAAGACGTTGCGCGCGCCGCGCAGTTCAACCATGTTGGGCGTGGAGACCCAAGTCATGGATGCGCCCACTACTTCGTCGCCCGGACCGATGCCCATGGCTTGCAGCGCCAGGTGCATGAGCGCGGTACCGCTTGTTGCGGCAATGGCATGCTTTGCGCCGGTGCGCGCGGCAACCATGTCTTCCAGTTCGGCGACTTTGGGACCGGTGGTAATCCAGCCACTACGGAGCACATCCGCAACGGCGGCAATGTCCTCTTCGGTGATGGATGGACGGCAGAAAGGCAGGAAAGTGGCCCGCATCACGGGACTATATCCGGACATGGGTACATGGCGATCACGGGCGGGCCAAACAAACACACACGGGGCGCACTTGCGGGCGCCCCGTGTGGGAAATCATGCAGAAATTTAGGCAAACCGGCTGAGGTCGATAGGCAGATCAGTAGACGACTGCGCCGTAACGGCCAAGCATCATGCCCATGTCGATACCGTCAACGTGGCTATCGCCGTTGAGATCGCCAACCAGTGGGTTGGAAATGCCCCACCAGCCGAGGAGGATGCTCATGTCTTGACCATTGATGACGCCATTCAGATTGAGATCGCCAGCGGCGTACTCACATGCATCGGGCGTGCCGTCGACGTCCCAGTCCATGGCGCCGCCAATGATGTCCACCGAATCGGCTACGCCGTTGCCGTTGCAATCGACGGTGATCATGGACCACATCTCGAGTTCGGCCTTCATGGGCGCTTCTTCGATCATGGCATCTTCCGTCTTGGCGGACTCGCACTCGTCGACCACCCAAGCGGTGCCGACCTTGGTGAAGACCACTGAATCAACCACTTCTTCGCACTCTTCAATCACGGCAGCCTGAAGCTTCTTCTTGGAAGCGTTGTTGGTTTCCGTGACGATGTCGATGCTGGCGATCGCCGTTGAGGCGATAACGAACGAAGAACAAATAGCTGTGAGTACGCGAAGATCCATAAGTGATTCCTCTTTGTCTAACAATGTGATGGCAAATACCCCCACCGGAAATCGACGACCACGCGGTCGATCGACGGCGGAAGAATACAGAGAATCCGGCCGCTTAGAAGCCGACGGCGTTCTTGTTGCCAAGTTTGGTCATGTCCACCGTCTTGGTCCAGACCTCAAGGCCGGAACGAAGGTTGGTGAGCGTCAGGCGGAAGGTGTAAGTGACCTGCTTGGTATCGCCGGCGCTGCGCTTGACCTGGGTGATCTTCCCAGTGAGCGAGAAATCCGGATCCGGCAGCGGTTCCGAGGTTTCGCCCTTGAGGAATTTCTCACGACGGAGCACTTCTTGCGCCTGCTTGTCTTCAGGAGTGTTACCGAAGGTGGTTACTACCGCGGCCTGCCCGGTGTTGACCAATTGCTCGCGCATGCGGTAGGTCATCTCACCAACATCGAACCGCGAACTGGTGTCATTCACGATCTCACCCATCACCAACTGCGCCGGCTTGTTCTTGGCGGTCTTCAGGACGCCGGTTTCGGCAAGCGATTCCAGCATTCCACTTGAAGCCTTCAAGATGTCTTGCATGTCCACATTTCCAACCGTAATGATGCCTTCCGGGCTGCCGGTGTCCACATAGCGCGCGCGTTCGCATGCGATGGGCGCAAGGAGTGCGATGGGAAGCAGGACGATGATGGAGCGGGTGCGCATGGTGGTATGGATCGTACGTTGGGAGCGAAGTGACATGACGAGTGATTGATGGTCGATGCGTCGGCGCGGAGCAAGCTCCGAGTGCGTTATGACTCAGACTGGCGGAGTTGCAGACGGAAATCAGTGGCATCGTCAGATGGGGCGACGGCGCGAATCACTGTTGATCCGCCCGATGGAACATTGCTGACCTTCCAGACGCTCAACTGCGAAGCGATGACATTGCCAGCGGTGTCAACCCAATCAAATCGATATGAGAATGTCTTGTAGGAAAATCCGTTGTTCTCAACATCAATCTGCACTTCCATTGGTCCGCCCTTGGTGCGATTCATGCGCACTTCTTTGGCGGTCAGGAAGAACTGCTGGAAGAGATCGTTGACGCGTGTCTGTGCCGACACCGCTGAATCTGCAGGTGTGGTGCGTGTGTACGTGGTGTTCACCGACCCACAACCGACGGCGAGGAGCGCCGCGGTGATGAATGTTGCGGCACAAGTGACGCGGAGGGCGCGCAGGGCGCGGGGATGGTTGGTGGTGACGTTCGTAGTTTGAATCATTGGTGTGTTCCTGGTCATTGATCAAGTACCGGCGCGCGCGGACCGTGCACAGTGCCACCACGGTACAGCATGATGCTGGGACTTTTGGCAGACATTGATGGCAGTGTGACAAGCGCAATGTTCGGCGCGGCGGGCTCGACGTGAAGGGTGCACAACGCGCTGCCGTCTTCGCGCACAAGGTCCAATCGGCCCGACGCCGGCGTGGGTACACGCAGCAACGCGATCTGCTTTGGCATGGTTGACCAGCAACGCAGGTCTGCTGCAGTCGATGCCGCTTGGTAGACGATTCCGGCAATCTGCACCAAAATGCCCGCGGTACTGTTGCTCGAACTGTTGTACGCGGCCTGACTGGCGGCCCACGTAGCGGCGGCCTTGGCGGCGGAACTGATGATCTCCTGCGTCACAATGAGCGGCAAGCGCGAATCGAAATCTGCCTCGACCATGGCGTCGATATTTGCAATGGTCTCCGAACGCGCCCCGCCCGCGCCAGCAACTGCAATGACTGGCGTAAATGACGGGCGCTTGCGCAGGATGGGAAACGCGGCGGAAACATAATTCACATTGCCGACCGGAATAGGAATGTCTAAGCGAAACTCCTTGTAATCAGGCGCGAGTCCGGTGAGGAAGAACACCCACGTGAACGCGGCGCTGCCGTGCGTGGTGCCGGAATCAATCAGTGCAATGTCTTCGCTGGCAACACTCAGGCCGGGCAGCATTTCCTGCACGGATCGCAAATCGGCGCGGGCGTTTTGGCGGTCGCCCATTTCGCTACTTGTTGAAATAAGAAATACGGATCGCAGGTAACTGACGAATGGATTCGCGAAAGATGCAAAGCCGAGGGTTGAAGCATCTCGCCCTTGCTCTTTGCGAACACTTGCCGTAGCCGATGTAGCGAGCTGAGTATTCCAGCCTTTCTTGGACCATTCATTGTTGGCTGCTGTCTGTGCGTTGTTGACTTCTTTCTCAAAGCGCGCCACGGCATCTTGCTGAAAGTCGGCGGCGCGATTGAATTCAATACGAGCGCGTGCCAGATCACCCTGCACTAAGAAGTTGGCCCCCTGCAATGCGCACAACATGATGCGCTCCGGTGGAGTTGCCCTATAAATGCGAATGGTTTGATTCACTGCAGTGGTGGCGAGCGCTTCGCTGATGGTGGCTTCGGCCTTGGAATCAAGGTAAGGGCTCACTTCGACAAAGGCGCGGTCGTACCAACCGCTGGAAACATCGATCGCTCCGGCCGCTTGTTGCGTGCGCCCTGCTTCAAGCCACCACAGGAGACGGTCTTGTTGGTCATTGTTGTTCTGCTTGACCGCTGCTTCGGCGAGCTTTGCGGCGGCTGGATAGTCACCGGAGGAGTACGCGGCGTCGATGGCGGCGACGGACTTGCGGAGTTCGCGTTGACAGCCAGTGGTAAGCACAACCGCTATCGATACCGCCAGGAAGCGAACTGCTCCCGCCATGAAGCGAACCGCTGCCGCCGCGGTGGTAGCGGCGCGCAACGCGATGGGAGTGAGTTCATTGAACCCCGTTCGCATGCACTGTCCGATCACTGCAGGAGTTGCCACCAGATTGACTGGCCGCCGAGATTCAAATTCTGCACATTGGTGGTGTCAAGCCGAATGTTGCTCTGCTTCAGGAAATCAGCAACAGCGCGGACCTTGATGAGTTCCGCATCACGCATGACCGCACCGTTCTTCAGGTCATTGAAGAACACGGCATCGCGCTGCCAATTGGCGCGACCTTCCGGCGTGAACTGCAGCGGCACAGAAATCTCCAGACCAGCGCGGGCGTTGACCATCATTTCCATGGGTTCAAGGCCCGGGCGTTCAAAGCGTGCGCGGTGCAAGCCGGGACGAAGCGGGAATGCTCCAGGCGCCGCGCCCATAGCGACGCCGTCAATCTTCACCAAGACATTCATCGGCTGCAAGTTGTAGTTGTTGGCACCCACCACGTATTCACCGGCTTCATTGGTGCGCACATCCGGGATACTGAGGTCGGCCAGCACGGCGCTGAATTTCACCATGACGTCCGCTGCCGGAGCTGATGCGATGCGGGTTCGCGCACTTTCCACGGTCGCGCGCACAGCGGCGCCGATGCGGCTCGCGGCATCGCGAAGCAGTTCATCAATGGCATCAACTTCGACTTTCAGCTCAGGGGTATCGCGCTTGGCGTAGTCGGACTGCACCGTTCCCGCCGCGAGGCTTGCGCCGGTGACGCCGTCAATCACGCCGTAGGTAGTGACCAGCGTCCATTGATCGACATCCGTGTGGGTGCCGGTAGATGGATCGTCAAGGTGACGCTTGAAACGTTGCAGCGTGGTGATCGAGGCGGTGAGAATGACATCGGCTTGCATCTGCGCCGCCAATTGCACGGCTGATGTTTGATTGGAGAGGATGCGATCGACGGCCTCGGAACCAAGCAGGTCGGTCCCCGCATTTGGTCCTGCAGGTGCGATGCGATTGACGGCATTCACTAAGTCTTCGCGACGAATGATCTGCACGCCAGGCCCGGTGGCATCAGCAGACACCAGGTCTTCAAAGACCGAGACCTTCTCAGGCGCGACCGATACGGGTCGCTGCTTGACGAAGATCGCCATGCGGATGGGCGCCGATGCAGCGGGCGGGATTGCGGCGGGGGCAGCGGACGCAGGGGCCGCGGGTGCAGTGGCGGGAGTT
>CAMDUB010000009.1 GCA_945878575.1 Phycisphaera mikurensis NBRC 102666
GAGGTCACCGGCACCAAGAAGAAGAGAGCGGTCAAGACACCGGGCGTTGGCACGAGCGTGTAATTTTTCCCTCTACGTCTGCAATCGCACCAGTTTCGCGTACTCCAGCACCAGCGTCTTCACGCCCACAGTGCGGAATGACACACGCGCGCTGGTGACACTGCCGCGCGGCAAGATCGCTTGCACAGTGCCGGTGCCGAAGAGCGGATGACGCACCATGCAGCCAACCGGAAACTGGGCGCCGAGGCCGCGCGGCTTGTCAAACTCGTCTGCCCACGGCTCGTCGATGCCGTCCGAGCCTTCTCCAGAGCCGTCGCCGCTGCCGTCCATCCAACTGGATGCCAAGTCAGTGCGTTCAACATTTGCCTCTGAAAGTTCGCGCAGGAACTCGCTCTCCATCGCGCTCATGCGCATGCCGCGCACGGTGCGGCGCGCAGCGTGCGTCATCAAGAGCTGCCGCTTGGCGCGCGTCATGCCCACAAAGCAAAGACGTCGCTCTTCTTCAATATCTTCATCACCTTCGCGCGCACGCATGTGTGGCAGCAGGCCTTCTTCGCAGCCGATCATGGTGACCATCTCAAACTCAAGTCCCTTGGCAGCATGCAGCGTCATCAAAGTCACCGATCCAGCGTCGGAGTCATACGCATCGGAGTCCGCCACCAATGCCACGGATTGCAGGAACCCCTGCAGCGCGCGTAACAATGTTGGAGGCGCGCCGGCAGGGTCATCCGGTAATTCAAAGTCGCCCGCGGCGTTGACGGTTTCGTCAAGATTGAGGCGTCGCTGCTCTTGGTCATCGCCATCGGTGCCGTCGGCAAAGTCACGCAGGCCGCTTTCATCAAGCACCATTTCTACAAATGCAGCCAGCGCATCCGGCTCCCCCAGTTCAATCACTTGTCGCCAGCGCGCCAGCATGGATACAAACTCATCAATCTTGCGCGCGGTGCGATCCGCAACGCCCGCCTCGCGCGCGAAACGCAGCGCCGCAAGCATGGGAATTTGCTGAACAGCCGCAATGCGCTCAATGCGCGTGAGCGACGAATCACCAATGCCACGCGTGGGCACATTCACAATGCGACCGCACGCAACATCGTCAGCAGCGTTCGCCACTAAGCGCAGGTACGCCATCAAGTCTTTGACTTCCTTGCGGTCATAGAACGCAGTGCCGCGCACAATGCGGTACGGAATCTGCCTGCGGCGCAGTGCATCTTCCACCACGCGACTGAGCGCGTTCATTCGGTAGAGCACCGCAATTTCTTTCCACGGCGTGCCCGCTGCATTGGCCGTCACGATGGCCTTGGCCACTTCGTCGGACTCAGCGTGCTCATCCGCCGCGCGCAATACGCGGACCTTCTCACCCGCGCCTTGCCCCGTATAGAGCGGCTTCGCCTTACGACGCTTGTTGTGCCGAATCAGCGCGTCGGCCGCGGCCACTACATGTTCCGTCGAACGAAAGTTCTCACCGAGCGCCACCGTGACAGCGCCATCAAAGCACGCCTCAAATTCAAGGATGTTTCGAATGTCCGCACCGCGCCAGCGATAGATCGACTGATCCGGATCGCCCACCACGCAGATGTTCCGATGCCCACCAGCGATGTTGCGCGCGATAGCAAACTGCGCGCGATTGGTGTCCTGGTATTCGTCGATCAACACATAGCGGTAGCGCCCCGCGGCGATCGCGCGCAGTGAGTCATTCGTGCCCAAACTGATGGCGGTGCGCATGAGTAGATCATCAAAGTCGAGCGCCTTGTTGCGCTGCAGGATCTTCTCGTACGCCTCGTAGGCCTTGGCAACTTGACGCGCTGCAAAATCACCGGCTGCCTCACGGAACGCGGCTGCGTCTACCAGTTGATTCTTCGCAGTGCTGATCTTTGAAAGCACCGCAGCAGGCTGGAAGTTCTTCGTATCAAGCCCCGCTTCCACGATCGCGCTCTTCATTGCTGAACGCTGATCGTCGGCGTCGTAGATCACAAAGTCCGGGTCAACGCCGCAATCCACTGCATGACGGCGAAGGAACATCGCGCAGAATGCATGGAAGGTGCTAACCACCAGTCCGCGTCGACCGGGTACATCAATTGGAATCATTGACTCCACACGATGCTTCATTTCGCCAGCAGCTTTGTTGGTGAACGTCAGCGCCAAGATCTGCCACGCAGGAATGCCCAGCGCCACTAAACGCGCCACGCGGCGGGTGATGACGCGCGTCTTTCCAGAGCCGGGGCCAGCCAGAACCAGGAGCGGTCCATCAACATGGGCAACGGCGATGCGCTGGTCTTCGGTGAGTCCTTCCAGGAGCGCGTCGGCATCAAGTTCCGGAATCACCGGTTCAGGTGCCTGCTCCGGTGCTGATCTATCAGCCGCAGATTGTGCTGATTTGTAGCCTGTTTGTGCGACTTTTAGTGGGGTCGGTAATTCGGGAAACAGCATGCGCGGGGCCTCCTTGCGGTGCGCGAAAGCGCTCAGTGCGCCAGTCGACTTGGCGAGTCTAGGAGACAGGCATCGACATGCTGTCCACAGGCCGGATTCGCTGACTGAACACAATTAAATAAACATAAATCGTGAGCCGAGACAGACTTGCAGCGCGCTCACACGAAAGTCAATAAAAACGATGCGAACAGGGGTTGCAACCACAACAGGTAGGGGTACCATGAGCGCCACGCCCAAGCGTTGGTAGTGCTTGGACGAAGGAATGATACCAAACAGAATGCGAACAGCGGTTCAAATTTCTGTTTAGGTGGTGAGAAAGTCAGACGGTGTGCGCGCCGGTGTTGCCAGTGTCGTGGGTTGAAGTTGAAGTGAAGCATTTGACGGACCAGGAAGGTCCGAGTCAAGGGGTTGGACGATGAGCATTCTTTGTGACACGCAGATCCGTGATTCCGTGCGGATCGTCCCCTTCGCTGACAACGCGAAGCGCCCCGGAACAGTCTCCTTCGGCGTCTCCAGCTACGGCTACGACGTTCGAGTGGGAACAAAGTTCAAAGTCTTCACCAACGCCACCAGCGGCGGCACCGCCATCGTTGACCCGAAGAACTTTTCGAACGACCTCTTCATCGCCATCGACACCGCCGAAACCGGCCGCGACCACATTGTGATCCCGCCGAATTCGTTCGCCCTTGCCGAGACCGTCGAGACCATTGATGTTCCGCGCGACGTCCTTGCCATCTGCGTTGGCAAGAGCACCTACGCCCGCTGCGGCATCATTGTGAATGTCACGCCGCTTGAGCCAGAATGGCGCGGCAAGGTCACCATCGAAATCAGTAACACCACGCCGCTTCCAGCCAAGATTTACGCCAATGAAGGCATCGCCCAAATGATCTTCTTGCGAGCCGAGAACGTCTGCGCCGTGAGTTACGCAGACAAGCGCGGTAAGTATCAAGATCAAACCGGCCTGACACTCCCGCGCGTCGACGGACTTCCGTTCGGCGACAGCACTCCAAATCATCAGTAAGACACGAACCCAGGACTCCGCGCTCCTACGGGCGCGGTGCCGCCCCGTCACGAACACAGATCCTGAAACCATGCACGCAGGCATCGCGTGCACCATCACGAGAGAGACACGGAATACCCATGAGAATTGCACGACGCTTCACGACCGCTGGCAAGGACGTCTACGGAACCACCGAGTGGACCACCCGCTCAAGCCGCATCTCAAATTCGGACGGCAGTACCGTCTTTGAAATGCACGATGCGCAGGTTCCTGCGTCATGGAGTCAGCTTGCCACGGACATCGTGGTCAGCAAGTACTTCCGCAAGGCCGGCGTGCCACAACTGAGCGCCGACGGTCGTCCTCTCAAGGATGCCGCGGGTAAGCCCGTTCTTGGACCAGAGCGCAGCGTTCGCCAAGTGGCACATCGCTTGGCCGGTTGCTGGCGCCACTGGGGCGAGAAGTTTGGCTACTTCACTGCCAAGAAGGACGCTGACGCTTTCTACGACGAACTCGCGCACATGCTGCTCAACCAGATGGCTGCGCCGAACAGCCCACAGTGGTTCAACACTGGCTTGAACTACGCCTACGGAATCAGCGGCCCTGCGCAGGGTCACTGGATCGCGGATCACAAGACTGGCAAAGTTGGCCTCGCCAAGGATGCCTACACGCACCCGCAGCCGCACGCCTGCTTCATTCAGGGCGTCAAGGACGATCTAGTCGGCGAAGGCGGAATCATGGACCTGTGGACCCGCGAAGCGCGACTCTTCAAGTACGGCTCGGGCACCGGCACCAACTTCTCCAACGTCCGTGGTGAGAACGAACAACTCTCCGGTGGCGGTCGCAGTTCTGGACTGATGAGCTTCCTGAAGATCGGCGACCGCGCCGCAGGTGCAATCAAGTCCGGCGGCACCACGCGCCGCGCTGCCAAGATGGTCTGCCTGGATGTCAATCACCCTGATATTGAGAAGTTCGTCAACTGGAAGGTTCGTGAAGAAATCAAGGTCGCCGCGCTTGTTGAAGGCATGAAACTCCTGGCACCGAACCAGAAGGAACTGGCCGAGAAGTTTGGGCTCAAGCTCGATTACGACTTCAACGGCGAGGCCTACTACACCGTCAGCGGACAGAACTCCAACAACTCCGTGCGACTCTCTGATGAGTTCATGGATGCAGTGGAGGCCAACGGCGAGTGGACGTTGATTCGTCGCACCGATGGCAAGGTCGCCAAGACCCTCCCGGCTGTCGATCTGTGGAAGCAAATCAATGAGGCTGCGTGGCACTGCGCAGACCCTGGCATCCAGTACGACACCACCATCAACGCGTGGCACACTTGCCCGGAAGGCGGGCGCATCAACGCCAGCAATCCATGCAGTGAGTACATGTTCCTGGACAACACCGCATGCAACTTGGCGTCCATCAACCTGCTCAAGTTCTATGACTCAGAGACGCGCACCTTCGACATCGAGGGTTACGAGCACGCCATCAGTCTGTGGACCGTGGTCTTGGAAATCAGCGTGCTGATGGCCAGCTTCCCATCCAAGGAAATTGCTGAACTCAGTTGGAAGTACCGCACCCTTGGCCTCGGCTACGCCAACCTTGGCGCCATGCTGATGCAGGCTGGTATCCCCTACGACAGTGAAGCTGGTCGTGCAGTGTGCGGCGCGCTCAGTTCCATCCTGACCGGTCGTTCCTATGCAGCCAGTGCTGTGCTCGCTGCTGAGCACGGAACGTTCGATGGTTACAAGGAGAACAAGGAGCACATGCTCCGCGTGATCCGCAATCATCGTCGCGCTGCGCAGGGTGTTGCCCGCGACAGTGGTCAGTACGAAGAAATGCGCATCGCGCCGGTTCCGATTGATCATGCGGTGTTCACCGAAGGTCGCGTGACCATTTCCAATGCCAACGACATGCTCAGCCGCGCGGTTGCTGCATGGGACGATGCGCTGGCGTTCGGCAAGAAGCACGGCTTCCGCAATGCGCAGGTCACGGTGATTGCACCAACTGGCACCATCGGACTGCTGATGGATTGCGATACCACTGGCGTGGAGCCGGACTTTGCGCTGACCAAGTTCAAGAAGCTTGCTGGCGGTGGTTACTTCAAGATCGCCAATCAGTCGCTGCGCCCCGCGCTGCAGGCACTCGCCTACACCGCTGTGCAGGTGGATGAAATTGTCACCCACGTCATGGGCACGCTCAGTCTGGAAGTTCCACTTCCAACCGAGGACGGCATCGTTCCATCGCACGGAACCACGTTCCGTGACTTTCTAATTCAGTCGGGTTACACCGGCGATGAGGTGGTGCAGATTGAGAACAGCCTGCCAACCGTCTTTGAGATCTCCTTCGCGTTCAGCGCATGGAGCATGCCCGAGCGCATCTTGGCCGCTCACGGTATTGACGCCGTTGCTGCGCGTGCTGACCAGAAGTTCAATGGCCTCCGCGCCCTTGGTCTCAATCGCAAGCAGATCGATGCACTGAACGTTCGCATCTGTGGAACGCAGACGGTGGAAGGCGCTCCGCACCTGAAGGACAAGCACCTTCCAGTGTTTGACTGCGCGAACCGTTGCGGCAACTTGGGCACACGTTTCATCGCGCCTCAGGGTCACATCCACATGATGGCCGCTGCGCAGCCGTTCATCTCGGGTGCAATCAGTAAGACCATCAATCTTCCGAATGACGCGAATGTTGAAGACATTGGTGCGTGCTACCGCCTGAGCTGGGAACTTGGTCTCAAGGCCAACGCCCTGTATCGCGATGGTTGCAAGCTGAGCCAGCCGCTCAGCACCAAGAGCGATGCGTCTGACGAGCGTGAGGAAGAAGACACTGCTGGCTTGCCAGAAGTGGTCTCCACCACCACCTACGTTGATCGCATTGTCGAGCGCGTGGTTGAAGTGGAGCGCGTGGTGGAGCGTGTTGTTGAGCGCCCGCGTCGTAGTCGTCTGCCGGACACTCGTCAGTCACTCACCCACAAGTTCAACGTTGCTGGTCATGAGGGCTACTTGATCGTTGGTCTCTACGAAGACGGCACGCCAGGCGAACTGTTCATCACCATGGCGAAGGAAGGCTCCACCATTGGTGGGCTGATGGATTCGCTGGGAACCGCCATCAGTCTGGCACTGCAGTACGGCGTGCCGGTGGAGAGTATCGTCAACAAGTTTGCGCACCAGCGTTTTGAGCCAATGGGAATGACCACCAACTCGGACATTCCGTTTGCGAAGAGCTTGGTCGATTACATCTTCCGATGGCTCGGAATGCAATTCATCGAGGGCTATCGCGATCAGAACGCACCGCGTCGCACCAAGCCAGCGGAGATCTCCGGTGGTGGAATGAACGCACACGGGAACGCAGGAAGCGCCCCGATCAGTAACGCCGACGCCAAGGAGGCTGCATGGCAATCACGCTCAGGAATCACCACGCACGACGGATCGATCAGCGCTTCGTCGACGCAGGGCAGCGCGTCGCATTCCGTCCAGGCGAAGGCCGACGCACAAGAGATTCTTTCACGCCGTTCAATCTCGGTCGTTGTGGCAGAATCGATCGTCGATGGTTCGGATGGAGCGGACCCGATGTCACGCAAGTCAGTGAAAGAGACCGTCAAGGTCGGCGAAACGCGCGACACTGGCAACGCGCTTGACCAGTCCAACGCGCACCTCATGGGTGACGCTCCGGCCTGCGATGGTTGCGGATCGATCACCGTCCGCAACGGAACTTGCTACCGCTGCCTGAACTGCGGCAGTTCGATGGGCTGCTCCTGAGCCAATGAACCACGCTCCATCATGCGGCGTGCCACGGAACGGCACGCCGCATGATGGGGCCAACTTCAATCGACGGTCGCCTCACGCATGGCTGCGTTGCGCACCGCCAGACCCTCTGAAAGGAAGGTCAGGCTCATGAATCATGCGCCGTTGCACGGACTCCGACCCGTGCGCGGCGCGACAACAGACGCGATGGTGGCGAGTTCGTAACAGCGTGACGGTCAGCGAGTGGATGGACCCTCCTTGCATGGCTGGATGAGCACGGATATCAGCGAACTTCGGCCCCCTCTCCTGGGAATGGATGCCCCCCGGCCGGCACACTGGCGCGCGCAAGCGCACACGTGCCGGGCGACCGGGAAGGGAGACCCGACGCCTCACGGCTCGCCCCATCGCGTCACTTTCAATGACGAAGCGCTTCGGCGCTCGTCGTTCCTCCCCCCCCTGCTGCGGAAGCCCACCCCCGCGGCAGGGGGAATTTGTTTTTGCGCTGCGATGGCTGCTTTGCGTGCCGTGGGTGCCGCGGTTCCATACACTCATCGATCATGCTGAACATCGCCACGACCCTTCGAATTTCCCCGGCGTGCGCGCTGTTTGCCCTGACCCTGACGGCGTGTGAGACCACTCCGGAGGCGCAGTCACTGGCACGCAAGGTCGACCTGGATACCGCGCCGCTTACGCACGTGGTGCTGGTGCAGTTGAAGGACCCATCGCGGGCCGCCGAGTTGGTTCAGGATTGCGACCGCGTCCTGCCGTCCATTGAGGGTGTTTCCGCGTACAGCTGCGGAGTGCCGCTCGTGATGGGTCGAACGAATGTCACTAGCGATTACGACGTTGGCATCTACGTGGGGTTTCGGACCGAGGCCGCGTACCGAGACTATGTGGATCACCCCCGTCATTTAGAGATGGTGGAGGGCTGGCGCGAGGGCTGGAAGTCCGTGCGGATGTTTGACATTGTTGACGGAGTGCCGGCGGCGATGCCCGTCACGGTTGCACCGATTGCAGCCGACGCAGTGAAGCCGGTGAAGGTGGATGCGGCGAAGCCTGCGCCAGCCGCACCGGCCAAACCGAGCGGTACTGGCGCTGCTGCTCCAGCGCCGGCAGTCGCGCCGACGGCGCCGATTGCCCCCAAGTAAGGGCAAGTAAGGGGTGGTCTGCTCGCAGTACCGGCTTGCGGATCGCTACACTTCGATTCATGGCTATTGAAACCACGCTCCAGGCTCGCCAGAAATGGTGGAATATTTTGTACGCCGTGATCTGTGCGGTGCTGGGCGCATGGGGCGCCTACGACTATTGGGTCACCATTCCACGCAAGGAGGCGGAGGTTGCAGCCTATGAAGTGGCCGCCACCGCTGCTGAAGAGATGGAAGCGAAGGCGCGCGCAGCTGCCGCAGCGCCAGGCGCAGCACAAACGCTCTCGGTGGAGGACGTCAAGGCGTACGAAGCCGCCAAGGCGGTGGTGGATAAGGGCAAGCCCGTTGCACCGGCCGCGTACGACCGCCCCGTGCAGATGTGGCTGTACATCATCGGATGCGGAGTGCTGGGCGTTCCGTGGTTCCTTTGGGAATGGCTCTCGTCTGCTAGTAAGAAATATCGCTTGAACGCGGATGGATCGTTTGAATTCAATGGGCGCAGCATTCCCATGGAAGACATCGCTGACATCGACATGTCCAAGTGGATGTCCAAATCAGTTGCAACCGTCGTCGCAAAGGACGGCACGCGCATTACGCTTGACGATTACAAGTTCAAGAATTCAAACCTGATCATCGGTGGGATCGCTGCGCGCTTGTATCCCAATGACTGGGATACCGATGGCCGTGACTTGAATAAGATTCGTGCGCAGGAAGAAGCTGCGGCGGCTGCGGAGGCCGCAGCGGCGACCGAAGGCGCTGCGGAATCCACCACCGATAAGACAGCCTGAACCATGCGCTCGACCGCCGAACCGACTACCGCCATTGCCAAGCAAGATCGTTGCGGCGACTTGCCACATCGCCCGCGCGTACTGCTGGGAAAGATGGGGCTTGATGGCCATGATCGGGGTGTGAAGTTGATTGCGCGGGTGATGCGCGACTCAGGAATTCATGTGATTTACAGCGGGCTGTGGCAGACGCCGCGCAGCCTGGCGATCGGCGCACGCGATGAAGATGTTGATTGCGTTGCGGCTTCGATGATGTCGAATTCGCACTTGGTGTTGGTGCCGCGGCTACTGAATGAAATGAAGGCGGTTGGTCGCGCTGATATTCCGGTGAACGTCGGCGGCATCATTCCGCAATCGGATGTGCAGGGGCTTCTTGATGCGGGCGTTGCTCGCATTTATCACACTGGCACCAGCATGGATGACATTGTCGACAGTGTGCGCGCCACGGTGAAACCGTATGCGCCGGTGGTTTCCAGCGCGCGCGAGGCGGTGCTGGCACGGCAGATTTCCATGGCGCATGCCGCGTCGCTTCCGGCAGGAACGCCGGTCAAGCGTCCCGCGCGCGTGGTGGGAATCACTGGTTCGCCCGGCGCAGGCAAGAGCACGCTGGTTGCAGCGATGGCAAATGAAGCGGTTCGTCGCGGGCAACGCATTGCCGTGGTTGCCTTCGATCCGATGAGCCCGATCACTGGCGGTGCATTGCTTGGCGACCGACTGCGCGTTGACTTCAACGCCGTTGATGACAAAGTGTTCTATCGATCGCTGGCGATTGTTGGCGAGGATTACCGCAGCTTGCCGGAAATCATCGGCTTGATCGGCGCGGCGGGCTTCGACAGCTTGATCATTGAAACCGTGGGAGCTGGTCAGAATGATGTGGCAATCCGTCAGCATGTCGACCGCACCGCGGTGGTAGTGGTGCCAGGCATGGGCGATTCCGTACAGATGGACAAGGCGGGCATTCTGGAGATTGCGGATCTCTTTGTTGCCAACAAGGCCGATCACGCGGGTGAGGCCAAACTGGTGCGTGAACTCTTAGATATCGCCGGCGGCCGCCCGATTCTGGAAACCATTGCTACCGAGGGCAAGGGCGTGGTTGAGCTGCTTGATGCGCTGCTGAAGTGACTGGCGCGGCGTGATTGCCGGAGGGTCATCCGCGCACCCGAACTCTCTACACTGTGGCGCTCGCGGCGGACCGATCCGCGCGCGCACTGCTCGTTACCCCGCTACCTGATTTGAGGAGATTTCCATGTCCGTTGAACTGAAGCCCAACTGCAATCAAGCGCTCGAACTCGGTAAGTACGCCTGCGAATTCATGCGGAGTGCTTCGCCGTCGGAGTCGGTGCAAGAGCGCACTAAGCTCTTTCATACGGACAGCGTCTTGTGCGGCATCAGCGCGGTAGCCCTGTGCGCAAACGCGCCGGTGGTCCTGCGCGAAGAGGCGCTGGAATATCCAAACGCGCACGGCGTTCCGTTCTTTGGAAGCACCGTGAAGGTTGCGCCGGAGAAGGCGATCGTTGCGAACAGCAGCGCGGTGCGCGAGTGGGATTCCAACGGCACAAACTTTGGATTCCGCAAGGAACTTGGCTTCATTGCAGGCGAGTTTGGGCACAATGATTTCTATCCAGTAGCGATTGCTGCGGCGCAGATGAAGGGCCTTGATGGCGCCGCGGCGCTACGCGGCATGATGCTTTCGGATGAGATTCGTGGACGCCTTGCGGAGGTGTTCAGTCTCAAGACCTACAAGATTGACCATGTGGTGCACGGCGCGATTGCCAGTGCGGCTACGTGGGGCGCCATGATGGGCGCGACGCCGGAACAGATTGAGAGTGCTATTGGCATGGTGGTTGCGCACTACATTCCGTGGCGCGCCATTCGCGCTGGCAAGCAGCTCAGTGATTCCAAGGGCGCGAGCGCGGCGATCAGTACTGAAGTTGCGGTGCTGAGCATGATGCGTTCCATGCGCGGATTCATCGGACCGAAGGACATCTTCCGCAATCCAGAGAGCATGTTCCGGCAGTTTGAGAAGACCGCGGGCGACAGTCCGTTCCCGTTGGTGTTGAGTACCACGGGCGATGACTTTGCAGTGATGGGCATGCACTTCAAGCTTGGGTTGTATGAGCACCAGAGTGCGGGCGCGCTGCAAGGGATGATCGACTTGATGCGCAAGCATCCGGAGATCTTGGAGAATCCGGGGCTGATTAAGGGCATCAAGATTGTCGCGTACGAGCCGGCGTTTGGCATCATTGGCGATCCAGCGAAGCGCGATCCAAAGACGCGGCAGAGTGCGGACCATTCGATGGTGTACATCGTGGGAACACTGCTGCGAAAGGCTGTGGAGAAGGCCGCGGAGATGAAGAGTGGCAAGATTGCTGACGGCAACGATGCCATGTGGAAGACGCTGTTCTTAGCGCCGTACGACTATGACCCGGCGGCGATCGTGAATAAGACCACGCGCGCGTTCATGGAAAAGATGACGTTCGAGCATGGCGGCGCGGAGTACGACCGCAACTATCCGGACGGCATTCCAACGAGTGTGGTGATTACGACGACGGATGGAAGGACGCTTGACAGTGGTTTCGTGATGTATCCGAGCGGACATGCGCGGAATACCAGCGCAAACCTGAAAGACATCTTGGCGAACAAGTTCGAGCGGCTTGGCGCGCTCGCGATGGATGATCCGAAGCCGCTGGTGGCGAAGTTGAACGCCATTGAGAAGCTGGACGCGAAGCAGTTGGCGGAGGTGTACGACTTCCGGATTGTGAGTCGCGGGAAGTTTGAGTGAGGTGGTGGGGGGCGGGGCGACCTCGGGATCAGAAGTTCGGCGGCAGTTGATCGGATTGTTGCTTTCGCGTGCTACCCTTTCGACATGGATTGGCGTCAACGAATTTCTGTAGACCCCGGCCCCGATGGTCCCTTCCTCGGGGGATACAAGAATGATACGGGTGCTCTGACTTGGATTACGAATGAAACTGTGGACTACCTAGGGTGGGGACCCAGTGAACCAAACGGCGGGCTCTCGGAGAGATACGTCCACCTCAAACTCTATGGCAAGCAGTCGGCTTGGAACGATTGCCCTTCCCCCTACGCAATCAGTTTCATCGTTGAATGGGACGCCGACTGCAACAACGACAACATCGTCGACTACGGTCAAATCCTCAACGGTCAACTCGCCGACACCAACACCAACGGCATCCCCGATTGCTGCGAGCCCGGCAACAACTGCTGCGTCGGTGACATCTACGTGAATCACATCATCGACGGCGGCGATCTCGGCGTGCTCCTCAGCGAATGGGGCGTCGTGACGCCAACCACGAATTCAGACCTCAATCGGGACGGATTCGTGAATGGCGCAGATCTCGGCATGCTGCTCGCCAATTGGGGACCGTGCGGGGCCTAACCCCGCTCCCCCGAAAATAGGGACAGTGGTGAACGGCACCTATTTACAGGTGCGCCACCACCGCGGCGACTTCGTTCTTCGACCCCAGCACCAGCGGCACGCGTTCGTGCATTTGGCTTGGGACGATGTCCATCGTGCGTTGACCAGCAGCGGTGACGCTCGCACCGCCGGCTTGCTCCACTAGGAAACTCATTGGATTTGCTTCGTAGAGGAGCCGCAGCTTTCCGTTCGGATGCTTCTTGGTCGGCGGATACAAGAACACGCCGCCGTTCATCAGCGTGCGGTGCATATCCGCAACCATCGAGCCGATGTAGCGGCTGCTGTAGCCGTTCTGGTGCGCCCACTTCAAGTACTTCTGGAAGCCCTCCGGGAAGCCCTCGGCATTGGCCTCGTTCACGGAATAAATCTTCTTGCTCGCGGGCATCTGAATGTTGCTCTGCACCAACATAAAACTGCCGATCGACGAATCGAGTTCAAACATGTGCACGCCGCGACCAGTGGTGATCACGAACACCGTGCTCGATCCGTACAACACGTAGCCCGCGGCCACCTGCTGATGACCAGCCTGGCACACCGTCTCCACCGCGCCGTGAATCTTTGGGTCGTTGCGCAGAATCGTGAAGATGGTGCCGACGCCAACCGCAGTGTCAAGATTGCTTGAGCCATCCAGCGGGTCGAACAACACGCAGTACTTGCCGCCCTCGTGGCCGCGGCGCAGAATGGTCGGTTGCTCCTCTTCCTCGCTGCCAAGCACCGCGATCGATCCGCGACCGCCGAGCACGCGCATGATCACCTCGTTGGCGATTACATCCATGTGCAACTGATCCTCGCCCTGCACATTGATGGTGCCGTCTTCGCCCAGCACGTTCTGCAAGCGCACGTGGCGCACCTTGTGCGCGATGATCTTGGCGGCAAGACTGATGGCGCTGATGATCCAACTGAAATCGCCCGACGCGCCCGGATAGCGCGTTTCCTCCTCCAGGATGAACGACTGGAGCGAGACGAGGTTGTCGGTGACCACCCGGCGTGGTGGCTGCTGCTCTGTGGAATCCGGCATAAAGTGAACGATATCATTCGCGACCCGGCTGCATTCGCACGCAGCCCACACTTCAGAGAATCAGGAATCCACCCATGAACCAGCCCGTCATCGTCGCCGCTCGTCGTACCCCGATCGGAAAGTTCTTTGGCAGCCTCGCGCGCGTTCCGGCGCCGGTTCTCGGCAGTTATGCCATCAAGGCGCTGCTTGAGGACGCCCCGGCCGCCAAGGGCCACGTGGAGGCGTGCATCATGGGCAACGTGCTGCAGGCTGGCGTTGGTCAGAATCCGGCGCGCCAGGCGGCGCTCAAGGCTGGAATCGGCGAGACCGTCAATGCGGTCACTGTGAACAAGGTCTGCGGCTCCGGCCTTGAAGCCGTGATGCAAGCCGCGAACATGATCCGGCTCGGCGACGCGCACTGCGTGGTGGCCGGCGGCATGGAGAACATGGACTTGGCGCCGCACCTGGCGCAGGTGCGCGGCGGGATCAAGTACGGCGAGGGCAAGCTGATCGACCACATGCAGTTCGATGGTCTCACCTGTGCGTTTGAGAATTGGCCAATGGGGAACGCCGCCGAACACACTGCTGCAAGCTGCGGCGTCACCCGCGTTGCGCAAGATGCGTTCAGCGCGGAGAGCAATCGACGTGCAGCGGAGGCAACCAAGAACGGTTGGTTCAAGGCAGAGATCGTTCCGCTGTCAGCTGAACAGTGCATGGCGAAGACTGGTTTGGATGCGGATGAAGGTTTCCGCGCGGACACCACGGCGGACGGCCTTGCGAAGTTGCGCGCCGCGTTCACGAAGGACGGCACGGTGACCGCTGGTAATGCGAGTCAGATTTCTGACGGCGCTGCGGCGGTGCTGGTGATGAGCGAATCGAAGGCGAAGGAACTTGGCCTGAAAGTGCTGGCGCGGATTGTTGGCTACGGCACCTCTGGTGTGGCGCCAAAGGACTTGTTTACGGCGCCGAAAGTTGGCATCGAACAACTGCTACAGAAGACCGGCAAGACGGTCGCGGACATTGATCTCTTTGAGGTGAACGAGGCGTTTGCAGCCCAAGTGCTGGCGAATGTCACGCCACTGGCGATCCCGCACGAGAAATTGAACATCTGCGGCGGCGGCGTGGCCCTCGGCCACCCGATCGGCGCGAGCGGTGCGCGCGTCCTCGTGACGCTCATCCACCAACTGCACCGCACCGGCGGCAAGCGCGGCATCTGCAGCCTATGCCTCGGCGGCGGCAACGCGGTGTCAATGATGGTTGAAATATAAATTCGTCCCGTTCCTCCCGGACCAATTTATATTCGCAAACATTCGTCCCGTTCCTCCCGACCGATTTAAAATGGTCCCGGGAGGAAAGGGACCATTTTGTGTGCTGATTTAAAATGGTCCGGGAGGAACGGGAGCAATTTGTTTGATGGTCACGGCGACGGCCGAATCGAACGCAACTTCATGCCGTCTGGCGTCTGCTCAAACTCTATGACGCGGAACTTGAACTGGTCCCACAGGTGCGGTGACAAGGTGGCGCGCGTCAGGCCAGGTGCCACTTGTTTCATGGAAAGATCTGACCCCACCGCGTTGAATCGCATGCGGTTGAGCAACTCCATGGTGACGCGCCGATTGTCCTTGCACCACTTGTCAAACCCCTCAAAGCCGCCGTTCTGCTTCCATTCCGCGCGCGCTTCCGGCGCGAGCAGTTGGTCCCACATCAACTGATATTCCTCGTTGCGAAAGCACGCCATGGTGTTCGCCACCACGTGCTCCGGCATCATGCACCGCAACACCACCGTGCCGTCATCAAGTTGTTCGCGCGGTTCAAATGCTTTCGCAGCAATCGGCTTGCCGTCCGCGCCGAGCTTCGGCGGCAACGGCGCAGTGCGTGGACCCGCCTTGGAAATCACTGTCTCGCCGATCGGCCGATCCACAAAGATCACTTTGGTGCCGTCCCGCAGAACCATTTCCTTCGGCGCATCACCGTCCGCCATGTAACTCGGTCGGTATCGATACTCCACGCGCTCCGGCGTGCACGCGGAAAGCATCACCGCGGCAACAAGTGAAAGCGCCGCCGCATTGAACAGTCCACACGTCATTTCGTGTGCCCCGCCGGTACACCCGATGACCCCAGCGCTGACATCACGGGATCTAACTGGCTGATCGACCACGCCACATGATGCGCGTGTGCCGGATCCGTTTCAGGCACATCGGTTCGCTGATGCGTACCGCGGCTCTCATTCCGCGCGAGCGCAGCGCGCGTCATCAAGAGGCCCACCGTGAGAAGATTCTGCACTTCCCAACCTTCAGGCGTGGAGAACACCTCGTCCATTCCATAGCGACCCCAGAATGCAAACATCGAAAGCACATCGGTGAGATGCGCACCGCTACGTTCGATGCCAACGTTGCGCCACATGGCGCTGCGAAGACTCGAGCGAATGTCTGCTAAATCCAGTTCTCCATGCGCTGCCGTGTGCACTTCGCTGACGATCGCTCGCGGCAACACCTCGGGCGGCGCCTCGCGTGCAATGGAAACCGCTACGCGCCTGCCGAACACCAGTCCATCAAGCAAACTGTTTGAAGCCAAGCGATTGGCACCATGGACTCCGTTGGCAGCCACCTCGCCGCACGCCCACAGTCCCGGCAGCGAAGTACGACCATCAAGATCCGTGCGCACTCCGCCGATCATGTAATGCGCCGCTGGAGTCACCGGAATTCGATCGCGTGTTGGATCAATATCGAACCCTGCCAGCATGCGTGCAAGACCTGGGAAGCGCTCGGCAAATCGCCCCGGCGCAAAGTGCCGGCAGTCAAGAAATACATGACTCTCGCCGCTACCTGCAAGATGGCGAACGATCGACTTGCTCACCACATCACGCGGCGCAAGCTCCGCCATCGGATGGAGACCCTGCATGAATCGATCGCCGTTGCGATTGACAAGATGCGCTCCCTCGCCGCGCACCGCTTCACTAATGAGCATGCGCCCCGCACCTGCAACGTACAGCGCGGTGGGGTGAAACTGGAAGAATTCAAGATCGGAGAGTTCCGCGCCCGCGCGCCACGCCATGGCAACGCCGTCGCCAGTGGCAACTTTCGGGTTGGTGGTTTCGCGGAACACCTGCCCTGCTCCGCCGGAAGCAAGCACGGTGGCGCGCGCCCACATGATCTGCAACCTGTGGCGCGGGTGCCAAGTCAGCGCGCCGAGTATGCGCCCCGACCCATCCGCAGCGCGCAGCAGGTCAATGACAAAGCAGCGGTCGAACACGCGAATGCCGCGCGTCGCGCGCACACGCTCAATCAAGCAACGCGCCAGTTCATAGCCCGTTGCATCACCATCGGTATGCACGATCCGCGCGTGATGATGCCCACCCTCCAGACCAAGCGCAGGCGAACCATCCGCCGCGCGATCGACACGCATGCCCCACTCCAAGAGTCGCGCGATCTCATGGCGACCCTCATGAACAAGCGCATTCACCGCACCAACATCACAGAGACCGGCGCCCGCTTCCAATGTGTCCGCAACATGGCTCGCCACCGTGTCTTGATCGGAAAGCACTGCAGCAATTCCGCCCTGCGCCCAACTGGTGTTGGAAAGATCAACCGCCTCTTTCGCCAAGATAATCACATCACCGTGGGCGGCAGCCTCAATCGCAGTTCGAAGCCCCGCCACGCCCGTACCGATCACCAGCACATCCGTGAAGATCTGCGGCAGCAATGCACTGCGAAACGGAATCAGAAATCGGCGGTCGTGGTAGATGTGCATGGAACAACCAACATCCTAGGCAAGGACTGCCCTGAGCCTCGACGAATAGCGCGCGGGCGGTTTCAGAACACATGCCTGACACCTCATCATGCGCGTGCGACCCTTTCCGTCACGCCCCATACGCATCGAGCGCCTTCTTGCCGAACACCGTACCCGGTCCACCGTTCATCAGCGTGCAAATATCAAGCGTTTCCTTCAGTTCTTGCAGGGTTACGCCAGCAACTTTGGCGGCCTTCGTGTGATGAACAATGCAGCCCTCACACAGGCGGGAAACACCACAGGCGATAGCTATCAGTTCCTTGGTCTTGGTGTCGAGTGCATTGGGAGCGAGGCTGACGTGATGAAGTTGCTTGAATACTGCGCCGGTTTCTGGGGTCATGTGAGTTCCTGTCGGTGTTGAGTGAATTGAAGTAGCCAACGCATGTGAATACCCATATGAGCCAATGGCCGACGATCGGTTCCCAAATTTTACCTTCGGACAAATAGTCCGTAGATAAATTCCTGCGATTTGCCCCACGGTGTTTCATGTTGCTCTCGCACAGAATTGATCATCTGAAATGCTGGCGTAAATTCGGCGGCGAGCGTTTCTGCACTGTAACGGCAGACTGGCAGACCACTGCACCGTTCCGGACCCGATAGCGCAAAGGTGGCGATGATCGCATGGCCGGCCGAAACAACCGTTCGTGATGCCAAATCAACGTAGCGCTTTCGATCATCTACCTCATGGAGGAAATGAAAGACGGCGCGGTCATGCCACAAGTCTACGGTGCCAAGGTACGGCGATTCAAGCACATCGCCCACTATCCAACGGATGCGATCTGCGTATGAAGTCGCGCGAGCTTTGGCACGCACGATCGCGCTTCCGGAAATGTCAAGAACAGCGATTGACTCAGCAGGATCTGATGGGCGCCGCGTGAGCAGTTCGCACGCGAGCGCTGATTGACCACCACCAACGTCAAGTACGCGAATTGGAGGCGGATTGAGCGTGTTAGTGAGTGCCAGAGAAACAGTTGGAAACGATTGGAACCAACTCAAATCGGCGTCAGGTTTGGTCGCATAGACGCCCTCCCAATGTGCGCGACGTTGATCGGTGGAGTCGGAATACGAATTCATGGATGGTTGAGTGAGCGACCGGTCGTGCTGTTCATTGCTTGGCACGCGCGGAATGCAGTGTCGCTGCATCAAACTCCGCTGCCCAAATCTGACTGGACTTCTCTCCGGTTCCCCGCTGCGCCGTCCACATCATCCACTTACCGTCATGACTGAAGACGGGAAGAACATCGGCACCGCTGCAGTTGGTAATGCGAACGGAACTCTCCGGATGCAGCGCGTCACGCATCATGACTTCGTAATTCTGATGGCCCATCTCACTTGATCCATAGATGAAGTGACGACCATCAGGGTGGTAGTACGGGCACCAATTGACGTGCTCGTTCTTGGTGAGTGCGCGTTCGTTGGAAACTCCAGTGACTTTCCCGGAAGCATCGCGCACGAGATCGGCACTGAAGATCTGCAGGAGGCTGTCGCCCTGCCGATCGCTGCGAAAGATGATGCCACTGCCATCGGGCGTGAAGAACGGGCCGCCGTCGTAGCCGGGGGCGTCAACGATCTTGCGCGTCTCCCCGGTTGGCATGTCCATCACCCAGAGATCGCCCTGCGTCTTGGGATCCACCTGCGTATAGAGGAGCGTGCGTCCATCGGGACTGAAACTGCATTCGGCGGCGTAGCCATTGCCATCGCCGACCAGCGTCTTTAGGCTGCTGGCAGTGCCATCCGCGGTGCGAAGATCGACTTGCACAATCCGCATCTCCGGCGGGAACTGCCAGCGGTATTTACCCGTGCCACGCTGATAGCCGGGCGTCTCCTTGTTCGAAGGCGGGACGATGGTGCTTCCAAATATCACAAGCTCTGGATGCTTTGGATGGAACCATCCGCACGTATTTGCGCTGCCTTCGGGACTGATGCGCTTGATGTTCGCGAGGGCGGAAACTCGCCCGTCTGCACCGCGTGCCACATCCGCCACATACATGGAATAGAACTCGGCCGGCGCTGCGTCACCGATCGGCTGCTCGATGGCTTGAAAGACAATGGTTCGGTCATCGGGGCTGAAGTAACTCTCGCCAGCCTTACTAAATCGATCCGGGAACGTGAGCTGCACGTGATGCGTGAGCACCGGTGCCTCGGTGGTACGAAAGTCAGTGAGCGGGGTCGGCGCCGGGGCGGCGGTCGGCGCGGCCGCTTCCTTCTGCGAGGCACAGGCGGAAAGGGCGCCAATGGCGACGACAATGCAAACAAGCCGGAGTGAGACCATTCCGTGATTCTAAGACCGTTCCGTACCGAAAGTAACACGCTCGCGCAATAATGGAGGCGGAAAGCGCGATCGCTCCCAGCAGCGCCAAAAAATAGGCACAGGGGTGAACGGCACCTATTTAGGCACCGGGGCGAAGGGCACCTATTTAATACCATCGGGGGATGGATGGACGCGGGTACGAACTTCTGTTTGAGGATGAACACCTCCTGGTGGTGAACAAGGAGTGCGGGCTACTGACCGTACCTGGCATCGGTCCCGAGAAAGCCGATTGCCTGATCGCGCGCCTGCAGAAAGAGTGGGCCACCGCTCGAGTCGTTCATCGACTTGATCGCGACACCAGCGGCGTACTGGTGGTGGCGCTTGATGCGGACACTCACCGCGCACTCAGCATGCAGTTTGAGCGCCGCGAAACTTCAAAGACCTACATCGCCATTGCCGCTGGCCATCCACCCAAAGAGAGCGGCGAGATTGATCTGCCAATCCGCAAGGATCTGGTCAATGGACCACTGCAGATTGTTGACTTTGTGCACGGTCGTGCCAGCGTGACCCAGTGGCGCGTTCTTGAACTCCTGCACGAACCCGCTCGCACGCGCTTTGAACTCACCCCCATCACCGGCCGCAGCCATCAACTGCGCGTGCATCTCTTGGCGATCGGTCATCCCATTCTTGGCGATGACCTCTATGCGCCCGCCGATATCAAAGCGCTTGCGCCCCGCCTCTGCCTGCACGCGCAGCAACTGGGATTTACACATCCCGCCACCGCAGCGGCTGTTGAATTCACTTCACCAGCGCCGTTCTGATATCGGTGGCTACGTGTGACTTGCCCGGCTCCTGCACGCTGATTCCGTGTGCGGACAGTGCGCGGCCGATCGCCATGAGCGGAAAATACAAGCGGTAAAGGTGGTATCGCAGGTAAAAGACTTTCGGGAAACCCGTGCCCGTAAATTCCGTCTCCACCCAACTCCCCGCCGGATCGCCGTCCGGATTCAAGCCCGGCTGCACGGCATCAGCCGCCCGTAACTGGGTTTGTGCAAGCCAGCGAAGCGCGCGCCACAAGTCCGGATCGTTCGCTCCGTACACCTCTTGCAACACCATCGCCGCCCACGCGGTCTGGCTTGCAGTGCTTGGACCCGTGCCCATCAATGAACGATCTTCGTAACTATTCGCAGTCTCACCAAAGCTGCCGTCCGGCTTCTGCACGCTCTTGATCCATGCGCCCGCGCGCTGAATCCACGGCTCACTGCGCGGCACGCCGCAACGAATCGGACCGATCACCGCCTGCCACGTTCCGTAGATGTAGTTCACGCCCCATCGACCCCAGAAGCATCCTTCCGGCTCTTGATGACCTTTGATGAATTCCACCGCGTGCGCGATGGTTGGATTATCGATGCGATAGCCAAGCCAACTCATGCACTCCAACGTGCGTCCCGTGATGTCATGACACGCGGGATCCTGCATCGCGTTGTGATCGGCAAACGGAACGTACTCGTAGATCTGATGATTCCGCGTACGGTCGAACGCGGCCCACCCGCCGTTCTCACACTGCATGGCAAACACCCACTCCACTCCGCGACGCGCCGCAGCCTCGTTCTCTGCACCACCCGCGCGCTTCAACGTCATGGCAACCATCACCGTGTCGTCAACATCTGCATACCACGCGTTCTGATATTCAAAGTACCAACCGGCCGCGCGTGTTCCGGGGCGCACGTTGGCAATCCAATCGCCCGTCCAGCGAACTTCCTTGCCGCGCAGCCATTCAGCCGCATGCGCGAACGACCGATCCGTTGCCGCGGTGAGACCACAATCAGCAAGCGCATATCCAGCGATGCCAGTGTCCCACACCGGGCTGAAACATGGCTGAATGTGAATGGTGTTGCCATGTGCGGAAGCACCTTGACCGGCAGGATGCGCAGCAGGTTCCTCTATGAAAAACGCATCAAGATCTTTCTCAGCGCGCGCTACCAGTGGATCGTTTCGCTTCACGCCCAGCGCGTGGAACACCACCTGTATGTACACCATGGGCGGGAAGATGGCGCCCAGACCCTGTGTCGGCGCCGGTGCATCTTGCGATGCGCGTGCCAATATCCAGCTGTATGCCGCACGGATCGCCGACATACGCGGCGCGGTGCCGATTGATCGGCCAACAAACTTCAACACGCTGTCGACCACCTTGAAGAAGACGCGCCAGAAGTGCGGCGTGGTCATAGGCATCTTGAGTCGATGCCGATCATGCTCGCTCAAAAAGAGTTCTGCAATGCCCTGCTCGCTTCCAAGCTTTCGCGTCGGCTGCAGCGTTGCCACAATGGCAAGTGGCAGAATCATGGTGCGGCTCCACGCACTCATTCGGTCCATGTGAAAGTAGAACCACTTGGGAAGCCAAACGATTTCTGGGGGAATGGCCGGTACGGCGTTCCAACTAATCTGCCCAAGCGCCGCCAGATAGAAATTACTGAAACTGTTGCACTTCTCTGCTCCACCCATGGCGCGAATCACTGCACGGGCGCGGCTCATGTGCGGCGCATCAGGCGAGTCGCCATGCAACTTCAGACAGAAATACGCCTTCACGGTTGCGCTGAGATCAATGGTGCTTCCTGGATACTGCCCCCAGCCACCATCCGCACGCTGTTGCGAGCGCAAGTAGCGAACGATTTTCTCCAGCGTCTCCACACCATCGCGCCCGTCCGCCATTGCTGAGCGCTCTTGACCCAAGATCCACTTCATCAAGAGGTACTCGCTCTGCAGAATCGAGTCTCCCTCCAATTCCGCGCACCAGTGTCCATCATTGCGCTGCAGGCTCTTCAACGCAACAAGTGCATCGCCCGCGGTGCGCGCAAGCGTGTCGAGTGTCTGGCGATCAGGTCCGGTCGTGGGCAGCATGAACGGGAGATCATAAATAGTCACAGCACAATGAGGCACGGCCCCTGCTGCAACACCATTCCCGGACTCACCGTCGTTGGAATTCCTTTGTCCGTGCCTTCTTTATGCCTTGATTTACGATTCGGACGATAGTATCGATCTGATGAAATTACTCAATGGACCGCTCAATTCATGGCTTGCTCGGTGCATGTTGGCGCTCCTGTGCGCTGCTACCTTCGCCCTGCCCGCACGCGCAGGAAATGGGGTGTATGTGTCCACCAACCCCAACGGCGCCAATGCCGTGTTGGCCTACACCCGCAACGTCAAGAACGGCTTGCTGACCTATGTCGGTCGCTTCGATACTGGCGGACGCGGCCTGGTGGACATTGGCGGCGCGCAATCGCACGCACTGGTGGCAACGCGCACGCAGTTGTTTGTAGTGAACCCCGGGAGCAATGATTTCACCACCTTCGCACTTCGTGATGACGGATCGCTGCTGTTCATGGGCGTGACGAATTCTGGTGGAGTTCGCCCAGTCAGTATCACCGTTTCCGGAAATGTCATTTACGTGTTAAACCAAGGACAACTCGGTGTTGCTACCGCCAGTTGCAATGGATTCACTCTTGGTGACGACGGCTTGCCGGTATCGATCGGAACCTACGACGTCATCTATGAAGCCGAAGCCATTCCAACCGACGTATTCTTCACGCGTAACGGTGCGCGACTGGTTGTGCTTCTCAATGGAAGTGATGCCATCGATACATTTTCTGCGTCGGCGGACGGCGCATTGACCGTGAATCGACGACTCACCGGTGTCAGCAATCCGGTGGGCGGAACAATGTCTCCGGTACAACCGTTCGTTGCGTTTGCAGCACTTGATGATGACACGGCGCCGCGGATGATTTCTATCCGTGCAACTGGAACTGCATTGCCAAGTATCGTGAGTTCAGCCGGTTTAGCGAGCACCATTTCGCCGTGCTGGGCTGCAGCAACTCCGAACGGCAAGAAGGTGTGGTCATCAAACTTTGCATCTGGTTCGCTCACGCTGTTCGCTGGCAAGTTAAATGGCAGCATTCGTGCGGTCAATACCTATGTGCCTGCTTCGAGCAGCCCGGGTTCACTTGATGTGGCTGTTGATCAACGCGGAAAGTTCTTGTACCGACTGCGCGCCTTCAACCCCAGTGGCGGCACCGCGCCCGTACCCGTGATCGAGGCGATGAAGATCACCAATTCCACTGCCAATGGCGGCGTTCAGTTAGTGCAAACGGTTTCATTGCCGTCCGATCTGCAGACCGCTTCGCCGACTGGCATCGTGGTCACCGCTCCCTAAATACACAGCCCCAGCAAATTGCCGGGGCTGTGTGTTCAATCAGGTAAGAAGCGGGTCACTCGGAATCACTTAGCGACGGCGGCGACCAACCAGTCCAGCCACGCCGAGCAGAACCATGGCGCCCGGAGTAGGGACTGAACCACTGTAAACATTGATGTTGTCCACACGGTTGGTGCCAGCGGCGGCGGTGGTCACCGTCGACTGAATGCGGAACATCACCGAGGCCTGTCCCGCCGCGGCGCTGAGGCCGCTGACGGTGGTAGTGAAGGTGACCGGCTGATTGGTGACTGCGTTCCACGTCGTGGTGCCGCTGCCAGCGAGACCCGCCTGAACAACCGTGTATGAGGCGAGAACCGTAGTAAAGTTTGCACCACCATCGACGCTCATGAGTACAGCGAAGGTCGCCGGACCAGTACTACTGCGCGTCTGGTCAAACGAAAGCGTGATCGGGTCGGCGTAGCCAGTGGTGGAGAGGGAGACTTGGTAGTAGTCACCGATCGCCCAATTCGTCTTCCTCACATGCCACACATGTGGCAGCCGCCCTACGCTCGCGTTGGTCTGACCACCGCCGCGATAACGGCACTCGCCACGGTCCAAGTCAAAAACGTGTCGGCAATTCCGGCGTAGACCCACCGCGCGGGCAGCTGAAACCAGGCGAGATCCGGGCCATCGCCAGCCATCGCCGCAAACAGAGCAATGACCATGCCGATGGTCCAGCGCCCCACCCATGACGGACAGCGCATGCCGGCCATCAGGATGCTCATGAGAAAGGCACTAAAGGCCATATATCCGAACGCAGTCAAGTAGCGCTGTGCACTGATGGGGTCACGGCCTTGCTTGCGGACCAAGAGCACGCCCACCGGTCCGCGCTGTGATGCCTCGCGCCAATCCGACACGGTGCGAGCGCGCTGCTCGGCGTCCATGGTGCTGAGCGCCTGCATGTCGATACCGGGAAATCCGTAGGCCCCGTCGCGCGGCGCCCCGCGACCGATGGCATCAACGAGTGCAGAATCCGCGGGCAGTGGTTCAAGTGCCCAGTCGTACAGGCGTACCGCCGACCACGAAACATACGCCCACGCAAACGCCGCAAGCGCACCAAGCACTGTCCCCAGAATCACCCGCCGCAGATTTACCACTCCGGCCCTCCCGAGTAGCGGCCGAACACGTCCGCCATCGCCTGCACCATCTCGCCGAGGGTGCACTTGTGCAACGCGCCCTCAACCAGCGACGGCATCACGTTGTCACCCTTGCGCGCCGCGGCGCGGATCGCATCAAGCGCAACCTTCACACCGTCTGCATTGCGAGTCTGGCGGAACTTGGTGAGACGATCGCACTGCTCGGTTTCCACCGTATGCGGGATCTGCAGAATCTCAACTTGGTGCTGATCATTACCATCGTTGTAAGCGTTCATGCCCACCACGATGCGATCGCCCGCTTCCATCTCTTGACCGAAGCGGTAACTCGCTTCAGCGATCTGCCGGCGGAAGTAGCCCTTGTGAATTCCAGCAACCACGCCGCCCATGTCATCAATCTCCTTGATGAACTGGTTCGCGTCCTTCTCCATCTGGTCGGTCAGCGCTTCCACGTACCAACTGCCACCCAGCGGATCGACGGTGCGGTGCACGCCGGTTTCATGCGCAAGGATCTGCTGCGTGCGCAAGGCCACGCGAACGGCAGCCTCCGTGGGCAAACCAAGCGTCTCATCCATGCTGTCCGTATGCAAACTTTGGCAACCGCCAAGCACGCCAGCCATCGCCTGGAATGCCACGCGCACAATGTTGTTGAGCGGCTGCTGCTCTGTCAGGCTGCAACCCGCCGTCTGAACATGCGTGCGCATCAGCATGCTGCGTTCGTTCTTCGCGCCGAAACGGTCGCGCATGGCGTTCGCCCAAATGCGGCGCGCGGCTCGAAGTTTGCAGATTTCCTCGAAGAATTCGTTGTGACTGTTGAAGAAGAAACTGAGGCGCGGTGCGAACGTATCCACCGGTATGCCACGCTTGATGCACGCCTCCGCGTATTCCATTCCATCGCGCAACGTGAACGCCAGTTCTTGTGTGGCGCTCGAACCCGCCTCGCGAATGTGATAACCGGAGATGCTCACCGAGTTCCACTTCGGCAGGTGCTGCGCGGCAAACTCAATGGTGTCCACCACCAGTTTGACACTCGCCTCCGGCGGATAGATGAACTCATTCTGCGCGTGGAACTCCTTGAGAATGTCATTCTGCAGCGTGCCGCCGACCGTGCTCCAATCGACGCCACGCTCCTTGGCCATCGCCAAGTACATCGCCCAGATGACCGCCGCCGGACCGTTGATGGTCTGACTCACGGTGACCTCACCGATCGGAATGTCCGCGTACAGACGATGCATATCTTCGATCGTGCTGATCGCAACGCCGCATCGACCAACTTCGCCTGCGGACAACGCATCGTCAGAATCGCGACCCATCAGCGTGGGCAGATCGAACGCCGTGGAAAGACCAGTGTTCGCCTTTGTGCCCTTGGCATTCTCAAGCAGGTACTTGAAGCGGCGGTTGGTGTCGTCAGCAGAACCGAAGCCCGCAAACTGCCGCATGGTCCAGAGGCGATCGCGATACATCGTCTTGTGAACACCGCGCGTGAACGGGAAGACGCCGGGCTCGCCGATGCGCGCGTGCGGCTTGGAAGCGTCCGCAGGATCCGTGGTGTGCACCGTGGCGGGGCCGTAGCGCTCATCGATCACGTAGCCAGAGAGCGTCACCGTCTCTGGGTTGATGGCGGGCTTGGCAGGCGCGGCGGGCGCGGTGGAAACGGAAGTCTTCGTGGAACTGTTGGTCGGGTGGGCAGACATTTCCGGATTGTAGGGGCGTCAACTAGTCTTCCCCATCCCAAATCGCCATGAAACTGCTCCAAACCGGAACCCTTGTATTTCTCATCTGCTGCACGGCCATCGGCAATGATTTGTTTGCGGAAACGCAGATACCGGCTCCAACGTTCACCGCTTCACAAGTCGTCGAGCCACAGGGTGCCGCGCCGTCAACCGAGGGTGCGCTGGCCAATTCTCCCGCGGCAGCCAATGCCCCAGTCACCGACTCCAACCCGCCCGAGTTCCCGCTCATCGACCCGCATGGATTCTCGCTCGACTTCCGCCCGCAGATTTGGATGCCGTCCGTCTCGGGCTCCGTTGGCGTTGGCGACCGCACGGCGAACGTCGAGGAGAGCTTCATCGATATCTTGGAGAACACGGACTCAGTGATCGGACTCTCGGGGCGCGTGACCGTGGCCTATGACCGATTCGAGGCGTTCACTGACATCACTTGGATCAGACTTGGATTCGACAAAGTCACTACTCCGTCCGGCGCGCGCTTCAGCACCACCATGACCCTGATGATCTCTGATGCGTGCATTGCATACAACCTCCTGGAGCCCTCAGTAGACAGCCGCGGACGACGCGGTCCAACACTTGCTCCGTATACCGGCGCGCGCATCTTCTGGGCCAATACCCAGGTCGACGCTACGGAACTTCCATTCAGTGATTCCGCTTCATCCGTATGGGCGGATCCAATCTTTGGTGGAATGTGGGAAACACCCTTTGGTGATGCAGGACGATTCTCACTCGCCGGGGACGCTGGAGGCTTCACACTCTCCTCGCAACTGACGTGGCAGGTCACCGCGCTCTTTGGATTTGACTTCCGTTGCTTTGAGCACCCGTGCACGCTCTCGATCGGAATGCGAGCCATTGCCGATGATTACGCCGCCGATAGCACGAACAGAGTCACCACCGACCTGATCCTGTGGGGCCCGATTCTTGCTTGGGATATTCGATTCTGAACGAGCGCAACCTGCACGAATCGCAGCGACATCTATAGAATCTTGCCCTTATGCGCACTCTTGCCAACATCGCCATTGCTTGCATCGCCATCACCGTCAGCGCCGTTGCGCTCCCAGCGTGTGCGCAGCGCCGACCCGTGCAGCCGGAATCGGAACTACTGGCTGAGCGCGCGGAAATCAAGAAGCGATTCAATGAAGGCAATCGCATATGGATGGAATTCCTGGTCAAGAACGTGCATGAGCGCCGTGCCACGGAGCCACAAGCGAGCGTTGATGTGTTGGTGGTTTCCGGCGGTGGCGACTGGGGCGCCTTTGGAACGGGCGTATTGATCGGCTGGAGCGGACTGCCCGCTGGTCCCACCGCGCTTCCAAAATTTCAAGTGGTATCCGGCGTGAGTACCGGCGCTTTGATCGCGCCATTTGCTTACCTTGGAACTGCCAAAGACTTGAAGGCGATCGATGACCTGTACCGGAATCCCAAGTCAGACTGGGTGAAGTCACGCGGCCCCCTGTTCTTCCTGCCGGACAATGCCAGCTTTGCTGAAGTGCCTGGGCTAGAGCGCGAAGTGGACAAGTTCATTGACATGGACTTTGCCAAGCGCATCGCCAAGGAATTTGAAACCGGCCGCATTGTTGTCATTCAGACCACCAATATGGACGACGGCAGCGCGCAGCCCTTCAACTGGAGCTTTGCTGCGAAGCAGGCCACTGAGGACGGCAACATCCGTCGACTGCAGAACATTCTGCTGGCTTCCTCGGGAATTCCCGGTGCATTCCCACCCCGGGAGATCGACGGATCGCTCTATGTCGATGGCGCAGTGACCAGCAACATCATTTACGGCGGAGCATTCAAACGCAATGAAACGTTCGGCGCAACATGGAAGCGCATGTATGCGGGCGAGTCGATCCCCAAGATTCGCTATTGGGTCATTCTCAATAACTATGCGGCTGCGCAACCCGTCACCGTACAACCCACGTGGCCCAGCGTGATCTCACGCGCGCTTGAGGTGGCCGTGCGTGCTTCAACAACCATTGCGCTCCGGCACTTGTATTCCATGGCCGAGGTCAACCAACTCCGCGGCGATGGCGACATTGAAGTTCGCTGGATGGCCATTCCCGATTCTTGGAAGGCCCCAACGGAAGGCATCTTCCAAGAGGCAACCATGCGTTCGCTCTCTGACTTGGGCATGAAGATTGGTGCCGACCCGGCGTCGTGGCAGACTGAAGCTCCGTGAGTACCACGCCTGGTGGCGAAGTTGAGGCACGATCAAGCAGCACCACCGTGGTGGCGTTCGTGGCCCTGTATGTCTTCTGGGGTTCCACCTACCTTGGCAGCAAGTTTGCCATGGCAAGTTTTCCACCAGCGCTGCTGAGTGGCATTCGATTCATCATCGCCGGGCTCGCAATGGCGGTAATTCTCTTTGCGTGCAAGAAGTTGCATCTCAAGGATTTTGCCAATTGGCGCTGGTGGCGCAATTGCAGCGGCGCAGGAATTCTGCTCTTCGCCCTGGCAAACGTCATGGTTTCCATGGGTGTTCAGCGCATCCCCTCTGGCGTTGCGGCATTGATTGTGGCATTGACCAGCGTATGGATCGTGTCGCTGGACCGCATCATTTCGCGCGCAGGCGCACCAAGTTGGTCGATCATCTTGGGACTGATTTGCGGCATTGCGGGAGTGACCGTCCTCGGCGGTCCAAGCTGGGGTGGCGGTGCCAGTGAACTGAGTACTGCTGGCGTGCTACTGGCTGCAGCAAGCACCATCGCATGGGCATGCGGAACGATGGTCGCCAAGCATTCGGCACGACCGGATTCGCTGTGGGCTGCCAGCGTCATGCAGATGCTCGGCGGCGGCGCGGCGGCACTGATTGCCAGCACCGTCTTTGAACGTCAGGCGTGGCCGACGTGGGAAGCGGTCACCCCAAGTTCATTGTGGGCGATCGCATACCTGGTGGCGTTCGGATCATTGGTCGGTTTCAGCGCATACGTGTGGCTACTGAGTAACGTCAACGCGGCAGCGGTGGCAACGTACGCCTACGTGAATCCGTTGGTGGCACTGTGCCTAGGGACACTGCTGGCCGGCGAAGCGATTCCAGCGCGAACCGGCTTGGCGGCACCACTCATTCTTGGCAGTGTGGCGCTGATGCAGTTTGTCAGACCGCCATCAAAGAACGAACCGCCGGTTGCCGAAGAATAGGCACAGATTCCGTTCGCAGCGCAGGTAGAGAGCACTCACGCCGTCCACGCGCGCACATGATCGCCGACAACTGCCGTCACCACCGCAAACACGCGGTCGCGATGAGATCGAACCACCACGTTCTGCTTGCCATCATCACTCAATGCGCCCACATGTTCAATGCGAAGTGAACGACCGAGTGCATCGGCGCCGATCCGCTCAGCCTTCACCACGGACTCCTTGGCGCACCACAGGCGGAGCGGCCATACATCATCATTCCACGGAAGCCGTGCTTCGCCGGTCTCTTCTGCAAGCGATCGCAACGCAGGGATACCGGAAGCATGAATCGGCTCGGCATCAATACCGAGGCTCGGTGCGCCAGGTGCGGCGATCGCACATCCGGCAAGTCCGCGGGTATGCGCAATCGATACGAACGGCGCAGCGCGGTGACCAGCAATACGTGGCGCACCTTGTGCATCATGATCAAGAGCGGCGCCATGCCACGCGCTTGGTCCGTGCGTGCTCTTCCACGCGGCCACTGCGACGCCGAATGCGGCACGACTGGCTTGACGCCCGAGTTCACGCGTGTGCGCGCGCGGCGCATCGGGTTCGTGCGCAAACGGGAGCCAGATGATGACAGGATCCAACAGGTCCATGGGCGAGAAGTATGTCCGAAACCGTTGCAGCGCAACAACGGTATCGGCAGATTGCCGACCGCTACTACAGCGCGTCTTGGGTCAGAGACCGGGCTGCACCGCGCCTAATCACACGGAGAAGTAGCCCGCACTGGGGTGGTGGACAATGATCGCGCTGGTGGACTGCTCGGGGTCAATTTGGAAATTCTCGGTGAGATGACAACCGATCCGCTCCGGCCGGAGCAAACGCCACATCTTCTCTTGATCAGACATATCGGGGCATGCCGGATAGCCAAAGCTGTAGCGGCACCCTCGATACTTCTGTTGGAAGAGTTCGCGGATCTTCGGGCTGTCGTCATGACCAATCCCCAACTCCGCGCGCATGCGCTTGTGCCACAGTTCCGCAAGTGCTTCCGCACATTCCACGCCGAATCCGTGCGTGTACAGATATTCCGTGTAGGCGTTGCTGTCGAACAACTTCTTCGCACGCACGCTGGCCATCGGACCCATGGTGACGCAGGTGAGACCCACCACGTCACGCTCGCCTGAAGCAGACGAACGGAAGAAATCACTGATGGAAAGTTGACGGCCAGTCTTCTGGCGCGGGAAATCAAAGCGCTCCAGTTCACGCCCCGGATCCGTTGGGTCGTAAATCAACAATGCATCACCTTCCGTCGCACACGGATACCAGCCGTACACAACCTTTGGCTGCAAGAACGCGTCGCCATCATCCTTGGCCTGCTTCTGCATGCGCGCCAGTGCTGGCCGAGCCTCGTTGTCTAAGAGTGCTTCGTACGCCTTGGCATCCAGGTCGCCTTGCTTGAATCCCCACTGACCGCGGAACAAGGCAGTCTGATTGATGAATGGGAACAATTCGTCAAGATCAACATGCTCTACCACGCGCGCGCCCCAGAACGGCGGATCGGGAACACGGTCCACTGCAACCACGGTGCTGGCTGGACGTGCACCCTCGGTACCGCCCGAGCCCTGCTCGCCACGCATCGCCGCACCACCGTCAACGCTCTCTATGACCGCCGCGCCGCCAGCGGGTTCCTTACCAATGGCACAGGCACGCGATGCCGCAACGCGCTCATCAACAGCGCGGCGCTTGCCAAGTCGCTCATCGATCTGCTCGTCAATGGCCGCCAACGTCCCGGTGGCCAACGCATCACAGACGGACATGCCCTCGAACGCGTCGCGCCCGTAGTAAAGCGGCCCGGCGTAAATGCCGCGCAAGTGACCCTCCGCGTAGTGACGCGTGAGTGCCGCACCGCCAAGAAGTACCGGGATGTTGATGCCGCGCTCGTTGAGTTCGCGCAGATTCTGCTCCATCACGCCCACGCTGCGCACAAGCAGTCCGCTCATGCCCAGCGCGTCGGCCTTGGTTCGCTCCACTGCTTCCAGCATCGCTGTCAGCGGCTGCTTGATGCCAATGTTGTGAACTTCAAATCCATTGTTGGTGAGAATGATGTCAACCAAATTCTTGCCAATGTCATGGACATCACCAGAAACCGTCGCCAACACAATGCGCGCCTTGGCACGACCGGTGGCGCCAGCCTTCTCCATGTGCGGCTGCAACAAAGCAACTGCCTTCTTCATCACCGTGGCGCTCTTCAGAACGAATGGCAACTGCATCTTGCCGGAACCAAAGAGATCACCAACCACCTTCATGCCCATCAGCAAATGGTCGTTGATGATTTCCAGCGGCCCATACACCGCCAGCGCGCGATCAAGCGCTGCTTCAATACCCTTGTCTTCGCCGTCAATAATGTGCTGCTGCAGCGCCTCTTCAATCGGAAGATCCGCGAGCGTCTTTCGAACCTCGACCGTTTCAGCACCATCGGGGAACAGCCCGATGAAGTGCAGCAGCGGATCAAAGTCCTCGGGCATCCCTTCCGGACGCTCCGCACCACGACGATTGAAGATCAACCACTGCGCAGCATCCCACTGTTCCTTCGGAATGCGATTCTCCGGCAGGATCTTGCTCGGGTGCACAATCGCCGCAGTCAGACCACGCATGCGCGCTTCATGCAGGAACGCACTGTTCAATACCGCTCGCGCAGATGGCTTGAGTCCGAATGAAATGTTGGACAATCCAAGCAGAATTTGGCATTCTGGGAATCGTTCGGAGATTCGCCGGATGCCTTCCAGCGTCTCCAGACCCAAACGACGATCTTCGTCATTGCCGGTTGCAATGGTGAATGTCAGCGGATCAAAGAACAAGTCGTGGGCATCTAATCCCCACTTGCGCGTGAACAGATCATGAATACGCGCTGCGATTTCCACCTTGCGGTCCGCGGTCTTGGCCATACCAGCCTGCGGATCTTCATCGATAGTGAGCGCCACGCATGCAGCGCCATAGCGCTTGAGTAGAGGGCAGATTTCGTCGATCCGCTTCTCGCCGTCTTCCAAGTTGATGCTGTTGACAATGCAGCGTCCACCAGCTCGCTTCAGCGCGGCTTCAATCACATCCGCCTGGGTGCTGTCAACCATCAGTGGCGCGTTCACATGTTGCACGTAGCGGCTTGCCACCTCGGCCATGTCTTTCACGCCATCGCGTCCAACAAAGTCAACGCATACATCCAAGAGGTGACTGCCATCGCGCATCTCTTCTTTCGCCATGCTGACCAAGCCATCCCAGTCATCAGCGTCCAACAACGTCTTGAACTTCTTGCTTCCATTGGCATTGGTGCGCTCTGCAACAATCAGGAAACTATTGTCTTGCCGGAACTCGGTGAATCCATAAAGACTTGAGCACCCCGGCGTGCTCACCGCTACGCGAGTGATCGGCGTTCGGGTGCCAACAACTTCGCGGAGTGCACTGATGTGCTCGTTGGTGGTACCGCAGCATCCACCGACGATTCCTGCGCCAAATTCTTCGATGAATCGACGCATCGCTGCGCCAAATCCTTCGGGCCGCAAAGGGTATTCCGTGCGTCCGTCCACCAAGATCGGTAAACCTGCATTGGGGATCACACTGAACGGACGGTTCCAATGCTTGGCCAAATACGCAATGTGCTCAGCCATCTCGGTTGGGCCGGTCGCGCAATTCAAACCAAGACTTGCAATTGGAAACGGTCGCAGTGCATTGACTACTGCTGCCATGTCGGAGCCAAGCAACATGGTGCCGGTGGTCTCCATGGTAACGCTGGCAAGCACCGGAATATCCTCATGCGTCTTTCCAACGGCGCCGATGGCATCAAGGCACGCACTAATAGCGCACTTCACTTGCAACAAATCTTGACTGGTCTCCACGATCAAGCAGTCCGCGCCACCATCAATGAGGCCGCGCGCCTGCTCGCGATATGAATCGAGCATCAGCTCCCAAGAAACTTGCCCAAGAGTAATGAGTTTCGTACCAGGCCCCATCGACCCCGCAACAAAGCGTGGTCGGTCCCGCGTACTGAACTTGTTGGCGGCCGCGCGCGCAACCTGCGCGGCACGCACATTCAGGTCGTACACCCAACTGACCATCTCTTCATCAAAGTCAGCCGCGACCAATTTGTTGGAACCGAACGAATCCGTTTCCACAACGTCTGCACCTGCTGCCAAGAAACCCTCATGGATGCGCTGAATCAAATCGGGGCGACTGCGCACCAAAATGTCCGTGCAATTCTCACGGCCGAGGTAATCCTCCGCAGCACAATCAGCGCACGAGTGAATGCTCGTCCCCATCGCACCGTCGAACACCACGATGCCACGATCTAACGCCGACTGGAAGCTGCTGGCCATATGTAGATGAACCGTACTTCAATACCCGCCCTTATTCAACCGTTCATCCGGATATACGGATGGATGGCATTCGGAAAGATTTATGGCTAGGTATTATTAGACGTTATGTAAGAGCGTGGGTCCAATCGCCATTGTTCGCCGGTTCGTACCCTTGTCATTCCATGGCTTCCCGCGTTCCCTGCGTTCCCCCGCTCGTCATCCTGATCGCAGCACTGTCCATGGCGCATTGCGCGCCGGATGATCGTGCAGCTACTGTCGACGCGACCACGAAGGGCGCCACGACAGACGCGGCGACTTTGAGTCCCGCTGCATCGAATACAACGACATCGACCACTGCGCCATCGCCCTCCCCCGCAACAAACGCCGCAACAAACGCCGCAACCTTCGACGCCGTGTGGACCACCGTTCGCGATTCACATTGGGACGCCACGCTCGGCGGAGTTGACTGGAACGCGGTGCGCGCTGAGTTGCTGCCCAAGGCCACCGCTGCAGAATCCAACGAGGCATTGCGCGCCGTACTTACCGATGCACTGAGTCGTTTGCAGCAAAGTCACTTTGCCATCATTCCCAGTGAGTTTGCCAATACTGAAGAAGTCGAACTTCAAGCGCCACACGCGGACGGTGCCTCCACCGCGCAACCCGCGGCGGTCGCAAAGCAGCCCAGTCCTGCAGTGAAAGAAGGCCAGTCCGGCGCGGAACTTGCATTCATGCCGCATGAAGGCGCCGCCGGCACATGGGACGCGATTGTGGTGGCTATCGAGCCTGGCTCTCCCGCCGAGCGCGCGGGCATTACCACCGGCATGCGCGTTACCAAGATCGCCAACGGCACGATCGACACCATCGCAGCGGTCGGTGACCACCTGCCGCCCGGCGATGGTCTAGAGCGCTACGAACGCGCACAGATGGCGCACATCGCCACCACTGGCGATCCCGGCACCACGCGTTCGTGGGAGCTGGAGACGGTGGACGGCTCCGCACTCACCGCCGATGTCACCTACGAACTTGACTCGCGCCCGCACACCAAATTCGGTTTGCTTCCTGCACTTCCAACGGAACTCACCTGGCGTCACCTTGATGAAACCGAACGGCAGCGCTGGGGTGCCACAGACCATGAAATCGGCCTGATTCGCTTCAATATCTGGCTGATCCCCGTAGCGCGACCGTTTGACATCGCCATGGACACGCTCCGTTCCGCCGACGGCATCATCATCGATTTGCGCGGCAATCCGGGCGGCATCGGCGCCATGGCCATGGGTATCGCTGGTCACTTCACTGCAGAGGCTCGCGAGCTTGGCGAAATGCAGACGCGCGACGTCACGCTGCAATTCAAGACCAACCCGCGAACGGTGAGTAGTACTGGTGTTGCCGTCACGCCGTACGCCGGTCCAGTGGCCATTCTGGTGGACGACTCCACCGCGAGTACCAGTGAGATCTTTGCCGGGGGAATGCAATTCCTCAAGCGCGCGAAAGTGTTCGGAACGCGCACCGCCGGCGCCGCGCTCCCAGCAATCACCATGACGCTTCCCAATGGCGACGTCTTCCTGCACGCGATCGCCGACTACCGCCTCCCCGACGGCTCCGCGCTGGAAGCAACCGGCGTAGTACCCGACAACGCACGTCCGTACACGCGCGCTGATTACGCCGCACTTGGCGACCCCGCGATGGCCGAAGCCGTGCGTTGGATTGCCAGCCAGCGCAGCAACGGGCACTGAATACGCAGAGCGCAACTGCTTCCACTTCTACTTCAACACCGAACTTCTACTTCGAAACCACACTTCTACTTCGACACCACACTTCTACTTCGATACCACACTTCTACTTCGACACAGCACTTCTACTTCGCTCAGGACCCATCATGAAAAACCGCACCATCCTCTCGTTCATCCCCGTCGCTCTCGCTTGCACCACCATCGCCCTCGCGCAAGCCGTGCAGTCGCCAACAAAGCCTGCAAAGACCCCGGCCGCTGCGCCTGTTGCACCAGTTGCACCAGCTGCACCCGCTGCCCCAATTGCTCCGTCTGCCACCCCGCCAGTCGCTCCCGCCGCCGCGCCCGCACCTGCTGGGCTCCCGAAGTTCGCGCCCGTCGCCTTTGAAGGCGCCAAGCCATCCGCGCAAGAGCTGCTGACGCGCCACATCACCGCCACCGGCGGCGAGAAGGCGTGGGATGCCAAGAACATGATGAGTTCCAAGGGCGCCATTGAAATTCCTGCCGCCGGCCTCAAGGGCGCCATGGATATGCAAGCGATGGCTCCGGACAACATTGCCGTCGTCATGGACATTCCAGGAATGGGTCAGTCGCGCAGCGGCTTCAATGGGACCGTTGGTTGGACGATCGATCCGATGCGTGGGCCAGCACTGATGGATTCCAAGCAGGTTGCAGACCTCAAGCGCGATGGCAACTTCCGCCGCGACTTGGACCTGATGCGCAACGCCGGCAACGCCGAAGTGCTTGGGCTGGTTGAATTCGAAACGCGCCCGTGCTGGCAGGTGAAGATTTCCACATCGACTCCCGACGCCACCCCCACCAACAATTTCTACGACAAAGAAACCGGTCTCATGGCCGGCATGACCATGATGGCAGCAACACCCATGGGCAGTATTCCGGTGACGTTGGTGACTAGTGAATATAAAGACTTTGCAGACGTCAAACTGCCCGTCCGTACCACCACTAAGGTCATGGGGCAGATGCAAGTGATGACCATCGATTCCGTGACTTGGGAAGGTGTGTCTGCCAAAGCATTTGAACTGCCACCAGAAATTGCTGCGATGAAGAACGCTGCTCCGACACCAGCAACACCCGCGGCTCCCATCGCCCCCGCCGCCCCCGCCGCCCCCGCCACCAAGTAACCACACCACGCGGCACTCAATGACCACCTCTGCTGTCAATCTCCGCGCCGTTTGGAAACGCTTTGGCAAGACCGAGGCCGTTCGTGGCATCGATCTTGACGTACCCGATGGATCCCTCACCGGATTCATTGGTCCAAACGGCGCGGGTAAGAGCACCACCATCCGGATGATCATGTCGATCATCTATCCCGATGAGGGCTCGGTGCAGGTGTTGGGCGCGGACGCCATCAGTGCCAAGGATCGGATCGGCTATCTGCCGGAAGAGCGCGGACTCTATCGACGCATGCGCGTGATGGAATTTCTGAAATTCATGGCCACCCTCAAGGGTATGCCCGCTGCTGGCTTAGACGGACGCGTCAACGCCTGGCTGGAACGCGTGCAATTGACCGACGCCAGCAAGAAGCGCTGCCAAGAATTGTCCAAGGGACAACAACAGAAGGTGCAATTCATTGCCAGCGTCATTCATGATCCCGAACTCATCATCCTTGATGAGCCATTCAGCGGATTGGATCCAGTCAACGCGCGCCTCATCAACCGCTTGATCCGCGACTTGCATGAGGCCGGACGGACCATCATCTTCTCCACGCATGTCATGCATCAAGCCGAGCAGCTCTGTGACCGCATCGTCCTGATCAACCGCGGCGAGAAGATCCTGGATGCATCGATGACAGAGATTCACGCACGCTTTGATCCGCGCACGGTGCAAGTGGAACCATCCTCGCATAACCCAGCGGACGCATCCCGCCTGGGCGCACTGCCAGGCGTGGAGCGGGCACAATGGAATCCGGAACGCCACGCTGCCGAATTGACAATCGCGCGCGACATTGATCCGCAAAGTGTGATGCGTGCGGCCATCGCACTGATGCCAATACGTACGGTTGAATTGCGCAAGACAACACTTGATGATGTCTTCGTTGAACTTGTTGGCGAGGCAATGCCCTCGAGTGAGGAATCCGGCAATGGCTGATCGAGTGCACGCCAGTTCAATGCGCAGAATCTGGACGATCGCGTTTCGCGAATTCCGTCACACCGTCATCACTAAGGGATTCATCTTTGGCGCGCTGGTGATGCCGGTAGTGATGTTTGCTGGCATTGCTGCCATCGGACTACTGATCGGAATGCAAGTGACCCCCGTGGCGGGCACCCTGGTGGTGATCGATGAAAGTGGCACGGTTGCTGGATTCACGGCCGAAGAACTCACCCCTGAGCAAGTGGCCAAAGATATGCAGGACACGCTCAAGCGAAACTCTGCACTCAAGAATTGGCCCGGCGGTGATGTTGCGCAACAAGCAACCGCCAGCCTGCCATCCATCGATGTCCAGGTGGAATCCGTGCAAGACGTCACTCGCGTGGATGAACTGCGCGCCAAGGTGCAAGACGGATCGCTCCTTGGCCTTGCCATCGTGCCGCCCGAGCTCCTCAACGCCAATTCCAAGGATGCCGAAGGCAACGACCTCACCTACACGCTCATCGTGCCCACGCGGAGCGCACCGCGGCTCACTGGCATATTGGAGAAATCCATCGCCAAGGGGATTGTCAAAGCGCGTGTGCAGCGGGTTGGCACGGACTACACATCGTTGAAAGCGCTGCTAGCGCTACCAGAAACATCAGTACGCCGAATGTCTGTCGAAGGAGCAGAAGCGGACGAGAACGTGCTTGCCAAGACGCTCCTTCCCATGGGATTCATGATGCTCCTGTGGGCGACCACGTTCGCAAGCGGGCAGTACCTGCTCACTACCACTATTGAGGAGAAATCCAGCAAGGTGATGGAAGTGCTCCTCAGCGCTGTCAGTCCCATGGAACTTCTGTGCGGCAAGCTCCTGGGATATGCCATGGTTTCAGCAGTGATGCTGGGCATGTACGGGGCGTTGGGAATTGCCGGCCTGATCGCCGCAGCCATGGGCGACCTGGTATCGCCGGGGATGCTCATCCTGATGCTTGTCTACTTTGTGATGGCCTATGCGTTTGTGTCCACCATGATGGCAAGCGTCGGCAGCGCAGTGAATGATCTCCGCGAGGCGCAAAGTTTGGTAACGCCCGCCATGCTGATCTTGATGCTGCCGATCATGCTTTGGCTACCCATCAGTGAACAACCCAACGGTTGGATCGCCACCATTTCCAGCTTCATTCCGCCAGCGATCCCCTTCGTCATGGTGCTCCGCGTGACTGCCAGCAACGAGCAGATCGATACCTGGCAAGTGGTATTCAGCCTCGTCTGGGGCTTCGCCTGGGTTGGAGTCTTCATCTGGGGCGGTGCCAAGATCTTCCGCGTTGGCGTACTGATGCAAGGCAAGCCGCCCTCCCCACGCGAACTCCTCAAGTGGATTCGCATGGCCTGAGCAGGTGACCCGAGCGACTACAGTGACGGAGTGAGCGGCGTCCTCATACTCCTCGTATCAAGTGTTGTGCTGGTGCTGCTATTCAGTGCACTCGGCGTCGGCGCTGTGTGGTGGGCGCTCTTTGGTGACAAAGCACGCTCGCGCCGCTGCCCACGCTGCTGGCATGATCTGTCCGGCACCCCTGGAATGACCTGCGGCGAATGTGGCCATGTGGCACATCATGAACGCGAACTGCTGCAAACGCGCCGGCGCTGGGGCGTGGCGATCGTTGCGCTCGTTGGAATTCTGGTGGTCACCGGTTGGGCGCGACTGGAAATACTCAATGCTTCGTGGGTTGGATTTGTCCCCAACGCAGTGCTTGTGCAACTGCCGCGCCTGTTGCCCAGCGGCCAGTTACCGACGTGGGCGCAGACTGAACTCAACAACCGGATCGTGAATGGGCAACTTGATGGCCAGCAAATCTTGAATCTGATTGATGTACTTGATCCCGGCGAGGACGCGCTTGGAAACCCAGACGATTGGCGCACCCTCACGCTTGCGCGTGCAACATTCTGTCTTCCCGCCGAACTTGCCTCGGTCGCCGACGAACCCGTCGCTTCCGCTGAAGTGCGTCGCGAAGCGCGCGCGAAGTTTGTATCTGCGCGCACCGGCCGCCTGACACTCCTTACCCCATGGATCGATGTGGTTTTACCCACAGAGTGGCCCGTTGGCGTACCGCCAGTTGCGGGTGTGCGCGGCACCGTGTGGGGCACCAATACGGAATGGCGCATCCGGTTGCATGACGATCACTCCAACTGGCTGGTGGGCGACGGCATGTCCGCATTGCGGCGCCAACCAGGATTTGGCGCACTGCAACTACCGATCCCAACAACCGACGGTCGCGTCCAAGCAACGCTGGAGTTTGAAACTCGCCGACGCGATGACGGAGCCGCACAATGGAATCCATGGATTCCCCAACCACCGATTGTGATTGATGCGGTGGTTCGCCCGCTCGATCTTTCGCATATGCAACCGAGTGATGATGCAGAGATCACCCAGACTGCACGCGAGGCATTTGAGTTCCCCGTATCGATCTGGACTGATGACAATCGTCCAGCTGGTATTCGTTTCAACACGCGCGCCTTCGCGAGTCCGGACTACGCAGACATGTTGATCGGCGTGGTACTGGAACTACGGGAGAACGGCGTTGCCAGGCGCCGCTCGCACCTGTGGTGGCCGGGCTCGAGCCTGGCCCGTACTGGCTGGGAAGTTGACCTGGAAGATGTGCAAGCGCTGCGGCGTCTGCGTGATCTCGCAAGCCAACGCGGGGCATTGCCAGCCGATCCGGACGGCGGCAATTCCATCCCCGGGTGGACCATGTCCGTCCGCGGCGACCGGCTGATGGCGCTCCGAGCCATGGGTGCCGGAAGCCACAACGAGGCAAGCATGCGCTTCTGGAGCGGACAATTTGAAACCCCACTCCGAGTCAGCGAACGCCCGGAAACAGCCCCAAATCGGGTATTTCGCCAGGAATCGCGCTCGCCTGCTCCCGGGCTACCTAAACAAAAATAAAATTCTGTAAGGATGCCTGATCCATAATCTCGGTTCCTTACGCATATCAAGTTGGAGAGATCGGTTAGAGGCTCATTGGACACCACGTTGTGAGGCGCTTCATATGGACCGTGACTTTTCCCCGAGCTACGCAACTTCCACGCATGACGAACCTGCCGCGCGAACATTCGCTCGACCCGCTCGCCCTGCCCATGCAATCCTGGAACATGCTCTCGCCACCCACGGACGCGCGCAGCACGAGTGGCTGCAGCCAGCGGTGGGATCTGCAAGTGCCTTCAATCGCGACGAAGCACACGTGCTCGTCGATGCGAATCGCTGCATCGCTGCGACCGATGATCAAGCGCTCGAAGTTGACTTGGTCATCTGCAGCGGATCCGCGAACGCCGACGCCGAAATCCTGTATCGACTTCCCGCTGGCAGTTACCTCTGTGCAGACGACGCGTGGGACTCACCGATCTTTGACGCCATTTCAGATGACAAGGAACGTCGAGTCCGGGTTGAACTCCCCGACGGTCGAACCAAGATCACCTGCCGACTTGAACGCGGCGGTCGTCTCAGCGTACGGCTTGTGAATCAGAAATCTTGAGCGTCTCAACCAAGGCGCGCATGGCGTCCGCCATCTCGGCAGCAGAACCAAAGCGCTGCTCGGGTGACTTGGCCAAGGCACGCTCAAAGAATGCCACTGCTGGATGTCCCGCCTCTACAGCACCAGTGCTATCAAGCGCCCGGGCGGGCTCCGCAATGATGGTGCGCAGCATCTCCGCGGACGTGTGGCCATCCATGTCGTAGGGCAAGGTGCCCGCCAGCAGTTCGTAAGCGACCACTCCAAGTTGGTACAGGTCGGATCGATGATCAGCGTGTCGCGAGTTACCAGAAGCTTGCTCGGGGCTCAGGTAGCTCAGTGTTCCGATGATTTGCCCAGTCAGCGTGTGCTCCTGACGCGTGTTCAGATCGCCGTCAAGGACGCGTGCCGCACCGAAATCGATGAGTCGAGCACCACCGGTATGTTCGACCAGGATGTTGCCCGGCTTGAGATCGCGATGAATGATGCCATGCCCGTGCGCAACTGTCAGCGCGTCGGCGATCGACACCAGCATCTCCATGCGGCGATACGCAGGAACATGTTGCTCGCGGCAATGCTTGCGAATGTCTTGGCCGTCAATGAAATCCATCACCAAGTACGCGCATCCGCCATCAAGCGTGCCCGCGGAACGAAGCGCCACCAACGCGGGATGCCGCAGCCGAGCCAGCAACCGCCATTCACGCCGAAAGCGTGCTGCAGCGCTGCGACCGGAACTCTCCACATGAACCAACTTCACTGCGACCAGTTCACCGGACTCAGTCTCGCGGCAGAGTTGCACCACCCCCGCGCCACCACGCCCAAGTTCACGAATCGGCTCATAGCCCGACGGAAGCGAAAGGACCGGCGAAATCGATGCCACTTCCACGCCCGCGCAATCCCACGCGGACACACCACCTTCATCAGCCCGCAAGAGCGATCGAACCAATTCAACCAGCGCGAGATCGCCGCCGCAGGAATCTTCGACGAACATCTGTCGCTCATCAGCGGGCATGTCGCAAGCACAGGTGAAAATAGCTCGCGCGCGGCGAAGGCGGTTCGACTTTGCTGGGTCAACCGCCGGCCCTCGCTGGCCAGTCTGCACTTGGGTACTTGCGCTGTGATCTGTCATGGACGAACCGACTCGCCTTCTTCGTCTAGGCCGTTGAGTTCAATGCCGAGCTTCTGCGCCAAGAACGCCCGCCCGAATCGCCAGTCGCGATTCACGGTTGGCCGGGAGATACCCAGCGCTTCAGAAATCTCCGCAACCGTCATGCCAGCGAACACCTTGCATTCCAAGACCTGGGCAGCGCGCGCATCCATTGCCTCAAGTTCGGTAAGTGCTTCGTCAATAGCGAACACATCCGATGGATCCATGCGGCTGTCGTCAGCCAAGAACGCCAGTGCTGCGTCTCCGCCACGCTTCGTCGCGCCGCGCTTGGCTGCACCGCGTGATCGGGCGTGATCAACCAGCACGCAGCGCATGGCATGCGCAGTCACCGCCAGCAGGTTGTTTGCGTTGGCAAACTCGCCTGGATTGCGATGCGCTAGGCGCAGAAACGCCTCGCTCACAATGGCGGTCGGCTGCAAGGTGTGGCTGGCGCGCTCTTGGCGCATCAACACCGATGCCATTGACCGCAACTGCGGATAAATTTCTTTGAATCCATCTGCGATTGAACGCAGTGTTGATCCGCCCCGTTGGAGCACAGAATCAACAGCCTTTTCCTCTATCTGGATCGAACTCATGGAGTTTCCCTCCTCCGGTGCGAAGATAACCCCGATCAACAGCGAGTCAAACAATGCATGAGCTCCCGAGAGCCGCACTTCTCTGCAGGATCGCACGGCGGCATCCGCAGGGAATTTGCATGCGAAGAGGTCCACAGATTTACGTCGCGGGTGCACGCCCGGGGATCCAAATGGAGCGCCATCACAAATTCATGTCTTTGAATGACTTACGAAAAAAGTCGATGGCGCCAACGTGGCCCATGACGTGTGTGAATTGAGACGTAACTTAACTTCCCAGTTGAGATTCAAAAATTTGTCATTGCCTCTTGAGGCGCAAAAATAATTCTTGGAATTTCGTCAAAGCATGGTCCAAGCGCCCGTGCTCGGCCTTCACCTGTCCTCCAAACGTCCTCCAAAACGCCACACGCGCGCTCGTTGAGCGCGCGTGTGGCGTGAGAAGAGAGGCAGGTTTAAAGATCGTTGGGACGACCCTGCCCTCCGCCCTTGGAGGCGCAATCCACGACCAAAGTGGATCACACTGAATCAACACAAATGTCAAAATTCCAAAGATTCCGTTTCCTACACTTTCTTCATGCACTCGTCCCTTTGGGCACCGTGGCGAATGGCCTACATCAGCGCCCTTGAATCGCAAGTCAACGCCGCCAAGGCATCGCCACCCGCGGGGAGCCCCAACTTCCTGGCGGACTACTGGGCCCACCCCGACCGCGATACAGAACAACAGGTCGTCCACCGTGATGCCCGCGGCATGGTGCTCCTCAATCGATACCCGTACACCAACGGCCATCTGTTGGTGGCACTCGGCGAACCAAAGCCCACCATCGACGCCTACACCCCGCCGGATCGAGCGCACTTCTGGAGGCTGATGGAGTTGGCGATGGACCTGTGCCAGCACACCTTCCACCCGCAAGGGATGAACGTCGGACTGAACCTCGGCCGCGCGGCGGGAGCGGGCCTACCCGAGCACCTGCACGGTCACGTGGTCCCACGCTGGAACGGCGACACTAATTTTATGAGCGTTCTCGGATCAACCCGGATGATTCCCGACGCCTTGGATCGAACCTTTGACGCCTATCGCGCAACACTTCCGCAGTCATTGCTTCGCACCGGCCTATTGCCGGGCTAGACTGCACATGGATTGACGGGGTCCGACCCCCTCGGGTGCAGGTTCGACGCCTATTTGCTCGAACCGATGCGAACCCCAAGGGATCGCCACCCAATCGCTGCGACGAAGGCCATGCCTCCCTCGAGTGGAAGGCCGGGATCGACGGCAGGCGAACCCACCTACGCTTGGGGTTCGAGCTTCGCGTCCGCCAGCCCCCGACGGGGTCGGGCTCCGTTAATCCCCCCACCGCCCCGCTTTTCGTATTGAAATGAAGCACGCCGCACACCCACGCTCGCTGGTTGAACTCTTCACCAGCTGGCTCTGGGGATTCCATCCGCGCTCGCTGCCGCCGATGCAGCGCACCAACTATGCGCGCGAATTGCTGTCATGGGCATTCCTTCCAATCATGCTCGGCGCGATTGAAGGCGGCACCATGTCGGTGCTGGTCAAGAAGGCGTGGACGGGAGTGCCGGGCATTTCCCCGGAACTCCTGGACTTTGCGGTGGCCTTCGTCAGCGCCGCACCGAACTTCGCAAATCTCACCAGCTTCATATGGGCTCGAGTGAGCCGCGGTCGCGACAAGATCCGCTTCATTTCCACCATTCAGATTGGCACTTGTCTCTGCGTGGCGGCGGTCGCTGCCATGCCGCTGAATGCATGGGGACTGCTCGGAACATGCATCTTGGTGCTTCTCGCACGCGCGGCATGGACTGGCGTCATCACCGTACGCGCGGCAGTGTGGCGACAGAACTACCCGAAGGAACGGCGCGCGAGCATCGCTGGAAAGATGGCCAGCGTGCAGTCAGTCATGCTGGCGCTCGCGGGATGGATCGTTGGCGCATCCATGGACTTCAGCCCGCAGAGTTTCCATATCACGTTTCCAGTGCTGGCGATCGTCGGCCTATACGGCAACTCAATCTTTCGCGGCGTGCGGTTGCGCGGAGCTGGACGACTTGCGCGATCTGAGCGCGCCGAATCCGGGCGCAGCACGATCAGTGCAAACCCCATGCACACGGCGGCCATGGCGGGCGATGCACTGCACACCAATTGGCGCGTCCTAGTAGAGGATCGCGGCTACCGACAATTCATGATCTGGATGTTCGTGTTCGGCATGGGCAACTTGATGATTGGCGCGCCACAGGCCATCGTCTTAGAGGACGGCCTTGGCGCGAGCTACCTGCAAGCGATTCTTGCCACCACCGTCATTCCGCTTATCACCATGCCACTGATCATTCCGATCTGGGCGCGACTGCTCGACCGCGTTCATGTGGTTCGATTCCGTGCGATTCACAGTTGGAGTTTCGTAGCCGCGGCGGGCACCCTCTGGCTGGCGGCTTCCCTTGGGCAACTTTGGCTCTTCTACGTGGCGGGAGCGTTCATGGGTGTCGGGTTTGCCGGCGGCGCGCTCGCGTGGAACTTGGGGCACCAAGACTTCGCCACTCCGGAACGCGATGCCCTCTATATGAGCGTCCACGTGACGCTGAATGGCATTCGCGGGGTGATTGCCCCCTTTCTGGCGGTGGGCCTGTACAAGTCACTCGGCGCTTGGGGGCTCCAGAATTGGACATTCGGCGCCTGCTTCCTCATCAATACGATCGGTGCAGTGGGATTCGTCCTGCAGTGGCGCGGAATGCAGCGCCGGGGAACCGACCACGAGTACGTCCGGTATCCCGAAATTGGGGCCGATGAGGGCGAAGTCCCCACTGACCCGCGCTGACCCGCGCTGAGCCGCGCTGAGCATGGCTGAGCATGGCTGAGCATGCTCTTTGAACTAAAGCGCTTCGCATCAACGCCCGGCATCGGTATCCTTCGTTGTTCTGCCTTGGGCACGTTGCCCGAGGAACCCGCACCGCCGCATGATGACGCGCGTCATCACGGCAAACACATCACCCATAGAGACAACATGGTCGACTACAACCTGATCGAGGACATTGGCCTCGACGCTGCTGAACTTGAAATCATTCTTTCCGGCATTCACTCTGGCTCCGACGTCGGTGGCGTCGAACCGAAGTCGATGGCGCCCGGAAGCATCCTGAAGGGCATCGTGGTCGGAATGTCCGGTGACTTTGTCATCGTTGACGTCGGACTGAAGAGCGAAGGCCAAGTCGACAAGGCAGAGTTTGATGACATCGGCGTGAACGTCGGTGACGAAGTTGAAGTGTTGCTTGAAGAGATGGAAGACTCCGAAGGTTCGGTAGTTCTTTCCAAGCGCAAGGCTGACCGCATCCGCGGCTGGGAGCAGATCCTGGTCACGCGTAAGGAAGGCGACATCGTTGAGGGCAAGGTCCTCCGCAAGATCAAGGGCGGTCTGCTCGTGGATATCGGCGTGCCGGTGTTCCTGCCAGCATCGCAAGTTGATGTTCGCCGCCCCGGCGACATCGGCGAATACGTTGGCCGCAATGTGCGCGCCTCGATCCTCAAGATCGACGAAGAGCGTAAGAACATCGTCATCAGCCGTCGCAAGCTGATCGAAGAAGAGCGCGACGCTGCCAAGAGCAAGTTGCTCACGGCCGTCAAGGAAGGCGACATCGTTCGCGGAACCGTCACGAACATCGCCGACTTCGGCGCGTTCATCGACCTCGGCGGACTCGATGGCTTGCTGCACATCACCGACATGAGTTGGGGCCGCGTCAACCACCCAACCGAAGTCGTCAAGATCGGCGACGAAGTTGAGGTCAAGATCCTCAACATCGACCGCGATCGCGAGAAGATCGCTCTCGGCCTGAAGCAGAAGGAAACTTCGCCATGGGAAGAGATCGAGAAGAAGTACCCGGTCAATTCGCGCGTCAAGGGTAAGGTGGTCAGCCTCATGTCCTACGGCGCATTCGTGCAGCTTGAGGAAGGCATCGAGGGCCTGGTGCACGTCAGCGAAATGAGCTGGACCCGTCGCGTCAACCACCCGAGCGAGCTCGTGGCCGTTGGCGACGAAGTGGAAGTGGTGGTGCTCGAGATCAACAAGGACAAGTTGGAGATCTCGCTCGGCATGAAGCAGACGGAAGTCAATCCGTGGGAACTGGTCTCCGACCGTTACCCGCGCGGCTCCGTTGTGGAGGGCAAGGTTCGCAACCTTTCCAACTACGGCGCATTCGTCGAGATCGAGCCAGGCATCGACGGCCTGCTCCACGTCAGCGACATCAGCTGGACCAAGAAGGTTGCTCACCCGAACGAGCTCTACAAGAAGGGCGACAGCGTGCAGTGCGTCATCCTCGAGGTGGACCAGGAGAAGCAGCGCATCGGCTTGGGCGTCAAGCAACTCACCGAAGATCCGTGGACCGAAGCGATCCCGAGCGCTTACCGCCCGGGCATGATCGTCAAGGGCACCATCACCAAGATCGCCAACTTCGGCGTCTTCGTGGAACTCGAGGACGGCCTCGAGGGTCTCTTGCACATCAGCGAACTCTCCGACCAGAAGGTCGAGAATCCGCAGGATGTGGTCAAGCCTGGCCAGGAAGTCGAAGTCAAGATCCTGCGTGTCGACATCGAAGACCGCAAGATCGGTCTCAGTCTCAAGCGTGCACAGTGGGGTTCCACCGTGGACGAAGAAGCTGGCCAGCGTCGTTCGCAGACTGGCGTTCGCCCAGCCCGCGGCGGCATGGACGATCACGGATCGCTTGGAACGTCGAAGATCACTCTCTGATCAGCGGCGACAACTTCAAGAAGCAAAGCGCGCCCCGACGGAAACGTCGGGGCGCTTTCTTTTTTGCGTGGGGCGAAGTTGACACACTTGCGTACGGACGGGGTTGTGGCATTGCGCCTGCGTACTGGGGCGTTGAGGCATCACGGTTGCGTACTGGTCAGCGTTGATGCATCACGCATGTCTACTGGCCCGCATTCGCCTTACGAGGATGGCCGCTGAGCGCGGCCCTATCCTCTCCGGCGCCTGCGGCCAGATGGGGGTGTTCCACAAACCCTGGTTGTCAAAGTGTCCTCCGTGTTCGAGCCCCCGCAGTGAGCACGGGATCCTCGGTGAGCGGCGTGTGAAACTGAGAAGTCCGGTAGTTGGACGTACGCCCCGTGGGTGCCAACCGGACGAACAGTTTCGCCCGAGGCTAAGCGGAACCTTGTGGAGCGCAGCCGTCCGCGTCCGAGGGTCCCGCGCGCAACGGAGGGGGCGGTGGGCGACTCCGATTTATCCTTTGAAACTCAGTGATGACGTGCTAAAATTTCAGATATGCAGAAGTCTAGGAGTTACCGGGTGATCCCTTTTGGGCGGTTAAGCCGCACGTCGATGGTTGCGGCGTTTCTCGCCGCCGCGGGTGCTGTTGAATGCGCACAGGCGGATGGGATTGTGCGGTGCTGGGGAGCCAATGATTCCGGACAGTGCAACGTGCCACCCGACCTCGGGAACTGCAGCCGCGTTGTCGCGGGGAGCTCGCACTCCGTAGCGCTTCGAAGCGATGGGACGGTGCGATGCTGGGGAAGCAACTACTACTGGCAGTGCGACCCTCCGAGCGACTTGGGGATTTGCTCCAACATCGGAGCGGGGTACTCCCACTCGATGGCTATTCAGCGTGATGGAACTGTTCGATGCTGGGGGAACAACGGCAACGGTCAGTGCAACGCGCCCGTTGACCTCGGACCATGCTCAACGGTCGACGCTGGATACTTCCATTCCATCGCACTTCGCATGGATGGCGCTGTCAGATGCTGGGGATGGGACGCGTACGGCATTTGCAACCCGCCTGCCGACCTTGGGCCATGCTCAAGCATCGCGGCTGGGTACTACCACAACATCGCACTCCGAATCGATGGCGCTGTGCGATGCTGGGGTGGTAGCAACGAGGGCCAATGCAACACGCCAGTTAACCTTGGAACATGCTTAAGCATCGCCGCTGGGTACAGGCATTCAGCCGCCCTCCGAACCGACAGAACCGTGCGATGCTGGGGATGGAACCAGTTCGGCCAGTGCAACACCCCCATTGACCTTGGTCCATGCTCAAGTATTGCGGGTGGGTACTACCACACCATGGCACTCCAAATCGATGGAACCGTTCGCTGCTGGGGCCGGAACGACTCTAGCCAATGCGTCACACCCATCGATCTTGGAACATCCACAAAAATCGCCGGTGGCGGCTCGAACTCCCTCGCAATCCAATGTGTTGGCGGCGTTAACGCCCGCGTCAGTCCAGAGCTTGCGCCGTACTCCTTCGCCAATCCACGGGCGTGGACTGCCACTGGAATTCAAGCAGCTTCTCGTGGTGCAACTATCACTATCAATGCGCGGGGAAATCTTGGAACTGCAACTAAGTTCCTGACTGTCAAGCTTGATGGCGTGACACTTGCTGCCACGATCTTTGGTTCAGGTTCCGGCAGTACCAATTGCGCTGCCGTTGCGAGCACTGCAACATTCGTGATTCCTCCAGCGCAATTCAGTGCGCTCACCGCGGACGGCGAACTTGAAGTTCGCATCGAGCCGTCGCTCAATGCAACAAGTGTTGGGTGCGCGTCCGCTACGCTCACCGTACAACTCAATTACTTACGCGACACCATTGACTGCGACGCGAATGGTATTGATGACGAGTGCGACTTTGCCGCTGGGGCCGAAGACGAGAACCAGAACGACAAACTTGATTCGTGCGAATTGCTGTACGGCGACCTGAACCTTGACGGCAACATCGACGGCGCAGATCTCGGTGGCCTTCTTTCGTTCTGGGGCATTCCAAATCCCCCTTATGGCGATTTGGATGGTGACGGCAATATCACTGGCGGCGACCTCGGCCTCTTGCTGTCCCATTGGGGCGTGATCAAGTAACCACCCGCCCCGCTACCACGCGCGGCCAGTGCATGCACACGTCCTGCGTTTGCGAGCCCCCGCAGTGAGCACGGGATCCTCGGTAAGCGGCGTGTGAAACTGAGAAGTCCAGCAGTTGGACGTACGCCCCGTGGGTGCCAACCGGACGAACAGTTTCGCCCGAGGCTAAGCGGAACCTTGTGGAGCGCAGCCGTCCGCGTCCGAGGGTCCCGCGCGCAACGGAGGGGGCGGTCAACGACTCAACTCACTCAGACCGCGCCCCGAAAATGGGGACAGTGGTGAACGGCACCTATTTACAGTTCAGCAAACTGCATGTCTGAAGACTGTTCGAATGACAGGTCCGGGACGTGCACTTCAGTTGCGAAGCACGCAAGACCGGGGACCGCAGCCATTGCTGCTCGGGTGGCTTCGGCAGTGATCGGCCGCGCGGCGCGGCCATCAAAGCCAGCGCGGAGGTCCGCGCCAATTTGCAACTCGGCCTTCACGAAGTCGATCGGCTCGATCGCGCGTTCGAATGCTTGCAGGCGATTCTTGGCGTTCTCAAAGGTGCCGCCCTTCTCAGTCCACGTAGCGCCCGGAAGCACGCACTCGGCAATGTTGCAGAGCGGGTTCTCAAGCGTGTCGATCAGAACCACCTGCGTGGTCATGGCCGCGTCGCGCAATTCTGGTGTGACCCAGTCGCTTGGATAGTTGCCCGTGATGACCGCCGCGCCGAATGCCTTGGCGCGCAGCGCTGCAAGGAATGCCGCGTAGTCGTGCACCGTGCCGCCGCCGCGCTTTGTGTTCAGGGCTTCCAGCACGCGTCGGACGCCGCGGGCGTTCGGGGCCTTCTCTGCGTAGATCGTGAAGCCGGCCTTGAAGGTGCGATTCTCGCCACTGAACGGAATTGGTCCAACAGCAAGCTCGGCCTTCGGGTCAAGTGCAAGTACCCAACTGCCAAGTTCAAACGCGTCTTCACAAGACAACATCGGACTGATGAGGACCGCGGTCTTCTGCTTATTGTTGATCGCGTTGGCGATCGTCCCCTGTGCCTTGGCAACGCCTGCCTTCCAAGCGTGCGAGGCATTGCTGGCGTCAAACGCCTCCATGCCCTTCACGCGCGGCATACGAATGCGTGACTCGGAATGCACATGCTTCCAGCCATGACGCACTTCATCAGTGATCCACCAAGTGTTCACATCCATGTTGGTGCGCGGCTTGATGCGGTGCATCCGGCCATCATTGTGCTCGACGAAAATGTTGTCGCCACTTGCAGTAATGCCATCAATTGACGGCGTCTTGGTCAGGAACCACACACGCTGCTGGAATAGGAATTCCTTGTCCAACAGTGCGCCAACCGGGCAGAGATCAACCACGTTGCCTGCCAGCGGATTGTCGAGCGGCTTGCCAGGGAAGATGTCGATCATCTCACGATCGCCGCGACCGTCCACCATCAGTTCGTCAGTACCAGTGACTTCGCGCGTGAAGCGCACACAGCGCGTGCACATGATGCAACGATCGCTGTACAGAAGAATGTTTGGACCAATGTCCTTCTTTGGATTCTTGACCTTCTCTTCAAGGAACCGACTCTGACCGCGGCCGTACTCATGGGAGTAGTCCTGCAGGTAGCACTCGCCGGCCTTGTCGCACACCGGGCAGTCCACGGGGTGATTGATGAGGAGGAACTCCATCACCGACTTCTGGTTGGCCATCGAGCGCGGACTGTCAGTGGTGACCACCATGCCGTCCGAGCAGTCGGTCTGGCAGGTCGGCTTGAGCTGACCCATGGTCTCCAACTTGCCGGACTTCGGATTCGGCATCGCCACCTCTGCAAGGCAGATGCGGCAGCTTGCCGGAATCGACATCGACGGGTGGTAGCAGTAGTGCGGGATCTCTACATCGTGGCGAAGCGCCACCTCGAGGATCTTTTCGCCCTTTGTGAAGTCATACGACGTGCCGTTGATGGTGATCTGCGCCATGGGAGGGCAAAGTGTAGTGCCCTGCCACCCCGCAGGGACGCTGAAGGAAGCGGCAAATCGCTCACTTACGCGGCAGCGTCTCGAAATCAAGGATCGCTTCGCCGTCCGTGAATTCCACGTCGGTGATCTTGATGAACCGACCGTCCCCAAGTTTGGCCTTGAGGGGGAGCGCTCGACCAAGTTCCGGGACAAACCACGCGCCGACGCCGGCAGCGAATGGAATCGGCAGGTTGCCGATACTGGTTCCGGCAGCGCGGAGTGTGGCCGGCGCGCCATCCTTGCCTTCCGAGCCTGGCTCGATCGCCCAGCGCGTGATCATCACGAAACCGTTCCAGTCCGCTGCCAACGCGAATCCGTCGGCATCGATCGTCGCCTGCACTCCCTGGACGCCTTCTGGCCATGGCAGACTCTGGTCGTACTCAAGCCACTGTGGAAGCCGCGCACCGAGCCACGCGTTGACGTCCGCTGCGCGTACGCGCACGCTCCACGGCTGCACGCCTTCGCCACGAACTTTGGTGGTCTCGCTGGCGATCCCCTGCTCGAGCGCACGCGCCGTGTCCAGCGCGCCCGCCGCGTCGCGCGCGGTGGGACTCCACCACGCAGGAGTCATGCGCGCAAGAGCGACGGCGCCTGCAGCAACTGCGATGAACACCAGAAGTATGGCGAAGAAAGTGCGCGCGCGGGATCGATTCATAGGGGTGTCCTGCCGCAGCGAGTTAGCGCACAAAGCGGCGCACGACCAACGAATCGTTCTGCCCGCCGAAGCCAAAGTTGTTGGAAATGCACACATCAACCGGCAAGCGGCGCGCCGTGTTGGGTACGTAGTCAAGATCAAGTTCCGGATCCGGCGTCGTGAGATTGCGCGTCGGCGGAACGATGCCATCGCGAATAGCAAGTACGCACGTGATGAACTCCACGCTGCCCGCCGCCGCGATCAAGTGACCCATCATGCTCTTGATTGAGCTCATGGGGATCTCTTTGGCGATATCGCCAAACACACGCTTGACTGCGCGTGTCTCAATGGAATCGTTCTCTTTTGTGCCGGTTCCGTGCGCGCTGATGTACTGGATCGGCGGCCGCCCCTGCGCGTCGTGCGCTCTGGGGTCAATGCCCGCCTGCACAAGCGCAGCGTCCATCGCCACTGCGGCACCGCGACCGTCAGGCTGAATATCGGTGATCCGGTACGCGTCACAACTTGAACCGTAGCCAGTGATTTCTGCAAGCGGCGTTGCCCCGCGTGCATCCGCGTGTTCAAGCGTTTCCAGAATGATCATGCCACTGCCTTCGCCCATCACGAAGCCACCGCGATCAAGACTGAACGGACGGCTTGCCTCCGCCGGATCATCTTTACGCTCACTCAGCGCAGTCAGGCGATTGAAGCCCGTGACGCCAAAGAGATGAATCATGGTGTGCGTGCCGCCAGCCATCATGACGTCGGCATCACCGCGGCGCAGAATGCTGAACGCCTCGCCGATCGCTTGCGTGCTCGCCGCGCACGCGGTCAAGCAGTTGTACGCCGGCCCACGCAGATTGAACTCGCGCGCCAAATGCGCGAGCGGCATGTTCGGCTCCTGCTCAATTTCACGCGCAGGGGTCATGCGGCCGAGCGCGGCCTTCGCCCACTTCACGCCGTCAACAGCGTTGGCAGCGGGGTCCCAGGCATCAATGTTTGAGCCAACATAATTTTCAACATCAAGAACGCCCTCGCCCGCGCCAAGATAAAGACCAACGCGGCGCGGATTGCGCGGCGGAACGACATCAAAACCCGCTTGTTTCCAAGCTTGACTGGCGGATCCAAGCGCAAATTGGCTATTGAGGCCAGCCGTCGCGTGCACCTTGACATCCTTCACGAAGCCTGCGACGTCGTAGTCCGTGACCTCAGCGGCGAACGTGGTCGGGAATGTCCGCGCGTCAAAGCGCGTGATCGGCGCCATGCCGCTCTCAGCATTCAAGAGACGCTTCCAGACGCCTTCAATGTCATGACCAAGTGGCGTCACCCAGCCAGTGCCGGTGACAACAATGCGAGGGAGATCGGTGTTTCGGGGCGCGCTCATGCGATGCTCCGGATGATGGCCGCGGCGTTCTGTCCGCCAAGGCTGGGTGTAAAGACAAGAATCGCGTTCAGTTTCGCGGCGCGCGTGACGCATGCGTTGGCGTCAAGACCAACAGCGCCGACGGTGTTGATGCGCGCTGGCAGACGTTGCTCAGTCAGGCAGCGCACGGCAACCGCTGCCGCAATGGCGCCGTTGCCCGCGCCGCAGTTACCGATCGCGGGCGTTAGTGTGATGATTGGAATCTGCGCAGCGCGCGCGCCAAACACCGTATGGATCGCGGCGCGTTCGGCGGCATCCACCAGCGTGACACCCATGCCGAACGGAATGATGGCGTCGATGGCATCGGGCGACATTCCAGCATCGGCGAGTGCGGCTTCGATGGCGTCGACAATTCCTTGGCCGTCCGCCTCGGGGTCAACGCCCAACGTGTCCGGGCAGAAACTCTGACTTGCGCCAAATCCAGCCAATTCTGCCAGCGGAACGGCGCCACGTGCGGCGGCGGCGTCCATCGCTTCCAGAACCAAGAGACCACCGCCCTCGCCCGGCACGCAGCCTTTGGCATCGGGGGCATAGGGGCGCACCACGCGCGTCGGATCCTCGCCGGGCGTTGTCGCCGCAAGTCGCTTGGCGTAATGCTGACGCATCATGCCCATCAGATTGGTCTTACTTTCGGCGCCACCGGAGATACACGCATCCGCATCGCCGCGACCGATCACACGCATCGACTCGCCGATGGAAAGCAAGCTGCTCGCTTCCGCGCACGTAATAGTGTTGGACGGACCCTGACAATCATGAATGATGGTCACGTGACACGCCAGCATGTTGGGCAAATACTTGAGCATCCACAGCGGCGTCAGGTTCTTGATGCCCTCGCTGCCCCAGCGACCGATGTCAAACTTTCCGTCCGCCCCGCGCGCGGAGGCAAGTGCGCCGGTGAGTTCATTCTCTTCAGCGGCAATCAGTCCAGCGCCGATGTGGCAGCCGAAACGTCCGGGCGGAATCGTGACCGACTCCTGCTCGTGTGATTTGGTAATGATCTTCGCGTGGTTGATCGCCTCAGTGGCCGCGCCCACCGCAAGTTCAATATCGCGCGACATGACCTTGGTGGCCTTGCGATGCGACTTCGGAACCACCGCCTTCACATCAAACAGCTCGTCGGCGATCTGCGCAACGAACGGCGTGGGGAAGCCACTGAAATCGAAGGTGCGACATGGGCCGATGCTGCTCTTGCCCTCGCAGAGCGCGCTCCAGAGCGCACTGATGCCGAGGCCAAAGGGCGTAACGGTCCCAGTACCGGTGATAACAACGCTGCGAGTCTGCCGTGCCATGGACGGAGCAGTCTACGAAGACCGCCGTCTGACCGTGCGGACTGCGCTTCAGCGGCGGCGGCGACCGTTACCGATCAGCGCGGCGGTCGCGAGCAAGGCGGTTGCGCCTGGTGCCGGAACCACGGTGATGAAGAGCGACTGCCCGCCAAGGAGACCACCAGCCTCAACAGTGGTGGACCATGACTGACCAGCGGTCAACGTCGGTAGCTCGAGATGCAGGCCGAGCGTTCCGGTCCAACTGATCGTGCCGGTGGTAGACGCCAATTCAAAGCGGTTGCCCACCGACGGAGTGAAGGTTGACCCGAGACTCACTTCAAAGATCCCATTCAAGGTCAGGTTGCCATACACCAGAACGGTGTCGTAGTCGACGCGCCCGGTGGTCAGTGCTCTGGAATTGTTGGTACCGGTCAACTCGAAGACCATGCTCGAGTTTGCGCCGAGCCGGAGATTGCCACCAACTTCAATGACGCCGGGCGAATTGCCCCAGACGAGATCCAGGCCATCGGGACCGGATTCAAGGTCAAAGGCGTCGTATCGGAAGTTATCTCCGTAGACCGAGCGGCCAGCGGCGTTGATGGTGTCGCCTGCGCCAGCGGCGGCGATCGCATCAGAAATCTGGCCATATTGGTAGCCATTGAGAGTGCCGCCTGGACCCACCGTGACGATGGCGCACCAGGCTGGTGCAGCAATAAGGAATGCGGCAGAGGCTGAGAGGATGGCGGTAGTGTTCTTCATGGCGGTTCGTTTCAGGGGCCGGTGCCCCAATCAATTCAGTGAATCCATTCAGAACGCCAACCCCATGCGGGTTGCGCGCTCACGCCCATAGAGGGGGCGCTACTTGTAAGAACGAAATCCACGACCGCCACCCATCAAACGGAATGAGAAATTTCCACCGATTTGTAGGTGACTCGTGATTTATCGTGCAGAATCGGGCGCCATGGCACCTAAGTCATTGCTCGGAACCTACTTACGCATCCGCCGCGCGATCAGCATCGCCAGCTCCAACGCCTGCTCATAGTTGAGGCGCGGGTCGACCGCCGAGTGGTACGCCTGCGCCAGCATCTCGTCAGATAACCCGCGCGCGCCGCCGGTGCATTCGGTGACATTTTCCCCGGTGAGTTCCACATGGATCCCGCCCAGCCACGTGCCCGCAGCGCGGTGAATCTCAAAAGCCTGCTCCACTTCCGCCAAGATGTGCCCAAGTTTACGAGTCTTGACCGGCACCCCCTTGCCCAGGCCCGACTGCGGAATCACCGTCTCCGTATTGCCGTGCATCGGATCGCAGATCCACACCACGGGACGACCGCTCGCCTTGACGGCCTCGACCAGTTTGGGCAGGTGCGCGGCAATGGCATGCGCGCCGAAGCGGGTGATGAGCACAATGCGCCCCGGAGTCTGGTACGGATCGAGCCGAGCAATGGTCCGCAGTAACGCATCAGCATCAGTACTTGGACCAACCTTCACGCCGACTGGATTTTCAATTCCGCGGAAGAACTCCACGTGTCCGCCTTCCGGATCCGCAGTGCGAACGCCAATCCACGGGAAGTGCGTGCTCAAATCCCACCAGCCCGCGCGATGCGGCACTTGGCGCGTCTGCGCTTCTTCGTAATCAAGCACCAAACCTTCATGGCTCGTGAAGAAATCAACGCGATGTACTTGCGCAACATTCACGCCAACCAGCGTCTCCATGAAGCGGAGACCGTCACCAATTTGGTCGACCATCGCCTGATATTCAGCGGCCAACGGCGAATGCTTTACAAACTCAAGATCCCAGTATTCCGGGTGATGGAGGTCTGCAAATCCACCGTCGACAAGCGAGCGAATGAAGTTCAATGTGAGCGCGGCGCGCTCATGACCACGCACCAAGCGGCGCGGATCAGGGGCGCGTTCTGCTGCGGTAAATGCTGGCCCATTCACCAAATCGCCGCGGTATGCCGGCAGTGTCACGCCGTCACGCGTCTCCGCATCGCTTGAGCGCGGCTTGGCATATTGACCCGCAAATCGACCGATACGCGTGACACGGCGGCGTCCACCCTGCACCAGTACCAGGCTCATCTGCAACAAGATCTTCAGGCGCGCGGCGATCGAGCCAGGCTCGCATCCATCGAATGTCTCAGCGCAATCGCCGCCCTGAAGAATGAAGCGCTGACCAGAAGCGGCTTCCGCCAACTGCGTGCGGAGCGCTTCAATTTCAAAGCTGGTGACCAAGGGCGGCAACCGCGCAAGATCCGCGCATGACGATCGCAACGCACCCTGGTCGATCCATTCGGGCTGCTGCAGCGTGGAGCGCGTTCGCCATGAGGAGGGCGACCATCCGTCAACGGCGAATGTGCGGCGAGTAGCAGGTGCGCTCATGAGGTGTAAATCATCCGTCCAGTGAGATGTCAATGCGGGCGACAGGAATTGAACCTGCACGGGTTGCCCCACTGGAACCTAAATCCAGCGCGTCTGCCAATTCCGCCACGCCCGCAGCGTGAGCCCGGAAGTGTAGAGGGGTTGAGGATTACACGGCGAATCAACCCGACCGCCCGACCCAGGCACGCCCTGATTTCCCGCCCGCCCCTAGACTCCGCCCCATGAGCCCGAGCCAGTTCGCCGCCACGAACATCCTGCCGCTTTTGGCGCGCATCGTCCTGTGCCTGGCGTTCCTGCCGCAGGGGTGGAACAACTTAATGCGTGACGTGGAATACACCGCTCGTGACGCTCAGCGATTGCGTGAACTTGGCGTCCGCGGCATCACCGACCCCGATCCCAAGAAGTCTGATGTAGCGCTCGGTGCCGTGCGCGGGTTTGAAGCGTTCGAAGCGTTCGAATCACCGGAGTGGCAGAGCCCTGGCGCCCCACCAGCGCCACGGCCAGGGGCCAATGGCATGGACGACTCCGCGAGCACCGCCACACCGCAACCGGGTGTTACGCCTGCGGCGATGACTGCACCTGCCAGCAGCGCCTCACAAACGACCCCAACCACTCCATCGAAACCAACCGCGCCCGCACCGGTCATCACCGAACGCCCCAACGCGCTCGCGAGCCCGCTTGCTCCGCTCACGCAACGCGGCCTGTACACGTTGGCACTGCTCGTTGACCGCGCGCGTATCCCGTTTCCAAACGAGATTGCGTGGGCGGTGGCCGGAATCCAACTGGTCGGCGGAGCGTGCGTACTTCTTGGATTGTTCAGCCGCGTCTGGGGGCTGCTGATGTCCCTGATCTTGGCAGCACTGTTTGTGATGACCAGCCTGCCGATCATCAAGTCGCAGGGGGCATTCGCACTGGGTGCGGAACAACAGAACCTGGTGCTTGCACAAATGGGGCTCTTCGTGCTTGCGCTCGGCGCATTCCTGGTGGGTCCTGGTGCCATGAGTCTCGACCGTGCCATCTTCCGGCGCTCCAAGCGCGGCGGTCCGAAGCGCAAGTCAACATCGGCATGAATCGCGACGCGGAGAAATTCGATGGCTCGGGTCAGAAATCCGCGCACAGCGTGGATCGCCGCATGGACACCGCGGTTGACACGAGTGTGGACGCGAGGGTGGACACCGGCGCCGAAACCACCGCAGAAGCCGGCGTTTCCCCCCGCAGTCCGATCGTGGCGATCACTGCATCAACCATGGTGCATGCACTCATCGCGTTTGCATTGGTGGCGATGGGAGTCACCGCCGCGCGCGCCATGCGCCGTGAGGCCCCGCCCATCTTGGTTGCCGAATGGACTCCGCCACCACCGATCGGCATTGCACCATCACCGCCTGAGCTACCCATTCCGGGAGGCGCGATCGTCTACCAAGGCCCCGCAGCGCGCGGCGTATTCGACAGCGCTTCCGGCGCACGCGCGGCCGCTGATCGCTTGGAGCGACTGGCTCCGCCAATCGCAGTGACCGCGAATGCTGCTGGCCGTTTCGGTGGCCAACTCGGCTTCGGCGGCGCACTTCCTGAACGATTCCGCGCCGCGAGCTTCGCCATGGACAAGCAGCGCGTGGCATTCCTCATTGATGGCGGCGGACGTTTGCTTTCGGCACTGCCAGCGGCGCGCGCGGTACTTGCCCAGCGCCTAGCCGCACTCATGCCCACGCAGCAGTTCACGGTGGCTATCGCCCGCGGAAACGGCGTGGAACTTGCACCCGGAACTCCAGCTGCAGCCACGCGCGCAAACACTGCCGCTGCATTGCGTTGGTTTACCGAACGCAGTGCGCCCGGAGGCACGCCGGACCTTGGTGCGGCACTTGAAAGCGTGTGGCGTGCGCTTGAACCGGACGCCATCTGCGTCATCGCACGTGGTGCGCCCACCCCGCTCCGCACCGCAGCGCGCAGCGCCAACGCCACACTGCTTTCCACCGCCGATCGGCTCAATCCCACTACGACGGATGGCTCTCGATTTGCCACATTTCTCTGCGTCGAACTGGTGGAAACATCCGCCGACGGCGCACTGCGCGCACTCGGCGAACGCCACGGCGGCAGTAATGGATACCTACTTCTCGACCGCGCCACGCTCGGACTTGCACCGATGCGTTCGCGCAACCAGCCTGCAGGAAACATCAGCAAATGACTACTTACTCACTCCCAGCCGTTGCTACCCGCACCCTTGGCCATGCCACCGGAATGTCCACCACCATAGTGGCCAGTCTTGCCGCCGGATGCATCGCTGCGCCAGCATGTGCTGGACCATCGTTCGCAACCGCCTTCTTCATCTCGCTCGACCAGTTGCCCGATGGCGGCGTGCGTGTGGACTGGATCGGTAGCTCCATGATTTGGGTGTTGATTGCCATGAGCGTTGCCAGTGTGGCACTCATCTGGATTGCCTTCACCGCGAACCGCGTGAGTGACATGCTCCCTCCGTCCGCCGTTGAAAGCATGCGCTCGATGGTGAGTAGCGGCAAGTTTGCTGAGGCGCTGGAGTGGTCGCGCACCAAGGGTGGTGACTTTGGCCGTGTGATCCACGCAGCATTGCTGGCTGCCCCTGCTGGTCATGACGCGATGATGCAAGCGGCGGAATCGATGACTGATGAATTGGTGGTGCGACGCCTACGAAAGATAGAAGTACTCAATGTCTTTGGCCAAGTTGCGCCAATGATTGGCCTCTTTGGCACGGTGTACGGAATGATCGTCGCCTTCTTCACCATTGCGCAGATGGGTGGAACCGCCGACCCGGTGGCGCTTGCGGGCGGAATCGGTACGGCATTGGTGACCACTTTCTGGGGCCTGCTGATTGCCATTCCTGCACTCAGCGTGTTCGCCGTGGTACGCAATCGAATTGATGCTGCTGGTTCCGAGGGCGCGCGCGAAGTAGAGCAAATTCTCATGCGCTTCCGACCAGGCGGCGCAGGATCGCCCGTTGCAGCGTTGCGTGGCGAAGCAAAGGGTGCCGAAGCCTGATGCGCGCCAGTCGCATCCATCGCCGAGGACCTGCATCGTTTGAGGCGAACATGACGCCGCTGATCGATATGGCGTTCCTACTGATTGTGTTTTTCGTGCTAGTGAGTCAGGTCACCAGTGCGGAGATGGTGGATCTTTCCTTGCCACATCCCACGTCCGGCGCAGCCAAGCAGCAAGATGGCTCGGAGCGCATTGTGGTGAACGTGATTCCGGCGACCGATGGCGGAGCTGCCGGTTACCGCCTTGGAAAGCGTGAATTCACGGCCGATTCCACTGGATTGCAGCAGCTCGTGGCCGCCATAGCGCAGGCCATGAAGGGACAGCCCAGCGTGGAAGTCAATATTCGCGCCGACCGCGCGACGGCGTATTCATGGGTTCGTCCAGCCATGAATGCGGTGGCCGATGCGCTGACGGTCAGCGGCATTGATCGTGCGCGAGCACGGGTTCGACTGGTGGTACTTGGTGGAGTTACCAGTGAGTAACGCGGGCTCACAGTTCCAGCATGCGGATGCGCCAAGCAATTCGCTTCATGCGCTCCACGCGCTCAACGCACTAGCAGCGGCGTTGCCCGAAGCACGCATCGGCGGCAGACCCCGACGCGGATGGCGTGCGCCGCGCCGCCTGCGTAGCACATCACTCGGTGCCGCCATCAGTACCAACATGACGCCGATGATTGATGTGGTCTTTCAATTGTTAGTGTTCTTCATTGCCACTACCCACTATGCAACCGACGAGCGCGTGATCGCCATGGATCTCTCGCGCCGCATTGCAGTGACAGCACCGAGTGATGCAAGCAACCAAGTAGCCGCGCCACTCATCAAGCCACTCGATCCCTTCGCCATGAATGACGAAGCGCTGCATCTATCAGTGGGCGTTGATGGAGTCATTGTTGCCGGCGCCCCGTTGCGGCGTACGTTCACCCCAGGCGAATTGCGCGCTGTGTTGGCATCCGAATTGCGCGGCAGTGCGCATCCAAACGGTATGTTTCAGCCTGCATTTCCGGTGGTGATTGCACCCGCTGATAATGCTCCTTGGGAGATTGCAGTGGAAGTACTTGACGCCGCCGTCGCTGCAGGTTTCCGAAACGTTGGGTTTGAGCCACGAGCCACGGTGGTGGGGAACGCGCCGTGATCGCCATCGTGATGACCGTAGCTGCACTGGTTGCACAAGCGCCCGCGCCGGACGGCATTGATGCGCTGGCCGCTGCAACTGAAGTCGCTCGCGTCGAGGCACGGCGCCCGTACACCACATCGGTCGCGGCAACCGCGGCATGGACCCGCCTGGAACGCTTGCGTGGACCACTCCTTGAGTCAGACGATCCGCGCTGCGCTGCATGGCTTGCTGATGCCGCGGAAGACGCCATCACACTTGGCCTCGCCATTGATGGCTGCGGTGTGGCAACCATCGTTGGTATTCCAACACCCGAACAGCGCGAACGCTGCACCGCACTGCTGCGCAACGCACTGACGTGGACGCGCGCCGCTGAACGCTCGGCACGCGCAGCGATCGCAGCGGGTACGGTCACTCCGGAACTGGCCACCCGACTGGACGCGGTGGAACTTGCGCAACGAATTCCCCTGATCCGCGCCTGCGCTGCAGTCCTTGCGGGTTGGTCAGGGGCACTGCCAGAAACGGATGCAGCAGCAATCATCGAGAGCGCCGCGACGCGCCTTGCCGCCATGCGCGGTGCACTTTCCGGGAATGCGCGCACCCTTGCCGATGCCTGCTGCGGCCTAGGTTTAGCGCGTATTGGTCGCCACGCCGAAGCGGACGCCGTGCTGGCACCCCTTGCTGCCAACCCCGCTGTAGAACCGGTGTTCCGCATTCTTGCCATCACTGCACTTGCAGAGAACGCCGCGGCAAACGCCAGTGGCCGTCGCCGCGCGCTCGACGCGCTCCGCGCGCGATATGGCGCTGCACTTGACGATGACTCGCGCCTCTTGCTGGGTGACCTCGACTTTCGTCTCGCCCGTGCCGCGGCAGCGGATGCCACCAGCACCGCAACGCCTGGTGCGCCCGGCCCGGCACCGGCGTGGCGCGGATGGCTCGACGCCGTTGCGACCACTCCGCCCGCACGCCGCACCGCCGTGCGTGCGGCAGCGCTGGCGCGGATCGCGCAACATGCGGGCAGCATGGATGACCCCGTGGTGCGTGTAGCGCGCGCGTTGGCGGCGAGTAGCAGTAGTGATGGTCGCGCGGCCGGCACGGCGCTGCTTCGCGCTGCGCTTGCTGACCCGGCTCTTGATGCGGGCGTCCGCACACTGGCCATGCTGGAACTCGGTCGCGCAGAACTTCTCTTGGGCCATCCGTCCGAAGGCGCCACGGCGCTCCTTGAGTTTGCGCAGGCGTATCCCTCGGAGCCGGTCTCGCGTCATGCGATTGATGCGGCGGTTGCAGCAGCGCGCGGAACTGGCGATTCCGTGCTGTTTGCACGGGTTCTTGCCACCGCCGTCGCGCGGTTCCCAGATCACCCAGACCATGCGGCGTGGCGAGTTGAGCAGTCCGCGTTGGTGCTATCCAGTGACACTGCGGTGGAGTCGCGCGAATCGCCAGCGCGGCGCGCGGCACTTGCACTCGACGGCCTCGATCGTGCCGATCGTTCCGGCGTGACCGACCCCGCATTGCGCGCTGACTTAGCCATTGCAGCCGCCGATGCACTGAATGACGAAGTGCGCGCTGATGCAGCCCTTGAAGCACTGGACCGCGCGCGCCCACTGCCAGGAACTGTGCTGCCTGAAGCGGTTCGACAACGTCTGCTTGAAGAACGTATTCGTGCACTGGTACTGGCCACGCGGTCCATTGAAATGGACCGCACCGTAGCCGAAGCAACTGCAGCGGATGCCAACGGTACTGCCGACGCCGCGGCGCGCGTCTTACGCAGAATGTCCGCTGCTGACCTGGGCAGTGTTGCCGCAGCGGCGGTTGATGAACAACAGATTGCGCGCATCGCGCGATTGGCTGATGCCACCATGCACTTATCCGCTCCAACCCCTGAACGCGATGAGATTCTTGCGCGCGCATTCATTGTGGCCCGGATGCATGACTCCGCACAGGCTGCCGCACGACGCGCCATTGCTGCGCGCGGCGATCGCGCCGACCTCACGCTTGCCCTCGCTGAATCACTGTGGGGAATCGGCGGAGACGCTGCGCTCGCTGAGGCGTTTGCACTCTATGAACAGGTGTCCCGGGCAGTGCCAGAGCAGTCGCCCGCGTGGTGGTTATGCCAAACGCGTCGCCTGCAGATTCTTGACCGAGTGAGTCGATCGACCGAGGCAATTGCTCCAAAGGTTGCTCGACTCAAGGCCATTGACCCAGCCCTGGGCGGTCCGGCGTTTGCAGCAAGCATGCTTGAAGTTGCCGCGCGACATGAGTGAGCGTTCAATGGGTGCAAGCCACGCGCTACGCGGGTGACAGGCACGCTCAACCTCAATCAAACTCCATCAACTTCCATCAATCTTAATAGTCCAGCGCACGCAACTCATCGCGCAGGATGGCCGCAAGCTCAAAGTTCTCAGCGTTGACGGCGCGGCGCAATCGTTCTTCCAATTCGGAGCGTTGGCTTGCGGGCAAGCGCGGCACCAATGCATCGCGCATCCCACGCAGCAAGATGACTTCGCTGGACTGTTCGAATCCGCCCATCGGTCCGTTGTCATCAAAGTGTGTACGTAATTCAGCAAGCGCTCGCTCCACCGCCAACAACGCTTGTCGCGCGTCACCGCCTGCAATACCAATGGCTGCCTCGGCACGCGCTCGCATCATCACCACAAATGGCCGAAACTGTTCCAGCACCGTGCGATCGCCCTGGCTGGCGCCAAAGTCACGACACAGATCAAACATGCGCAGGTTGCGCCTGGTATCGCGCACCACGGCTTCGTATTCCTCAAGGGCAAAGAGCGCCACATAGCGGTGATAGACCTGGACCCCCTCGTGGCGCAAGGCATCGCACTCCTTTGAACTGAGGTGCATCCCCTCATCGCTTCCCGCGCGTTGACGGTGTGCCTCCAGTCGGGCGATGTGCCAGTCCAAAAGGGAGTCCGCGCCGTGCGGGCGGCGCCCGTCCGGGCGTCCGTTGAGGGCCAATTGCAGAATTCCCAGATCTAACCGAACCTGAACAGCACGCTCTCCAGAGGCTGTTCGGATCATCCGAACCGTCGGGCGATTGCCGCCCATCGGCCACGATCTGAGGCTCTCCGTGAGGTCCGCCTCCGGGCCAGCAGCGGTGTCATCGGCACGGCTTGAGTGAGATGAATCAGCGTTTGCAGCATCTGGAGACGGTGATTTCCGGTCACTGGGATGGTTGGGTTCCCCGCCCTGAGAGGAATGCGAGGAATCGTGATCAGGGTTGTTGGGATCTGGCTCGTGCATATGTGAAACTCCCAAAAGAGTTTGACATTCATATTGACTTGTTCCAAAGACGACCCTTGCGATTGTCGAT
>CAMDUB010000010.1 GCA_945878575.1 Phycisphaera mikurensis NBRC 102666
TGCCATCGCCCCAAGTACTGCCGTCATGCAGCCTGGAGTGCTCGTACCTGGATTCGTTGATGCGCATGTGCACGTTGAAAGCAGCATGCTGCCACCATGGGAGTTTGCGCGCGTGGCCATGCGACATGGCACGGTTGCCTCAGTGTGTGACCCACACGAGTTTGCCAATGTCTTGGGTGAGCCAGGCATTCGCTTCATGATTGAGGACATTGCCGGTTCGCCATTCACGTGTTGGTTTGGTTGCCCATCGTGCGTACCAGCCACTTCCTTTGAGACCGCTGGTGCAACGATTGATGCCGATGTATGCGCACGCCTCTTGGATGATCCAAACATTCACTACCTCAGCGAGATGATGAACTGGCCGGGCGCGATCGGTGCTGATCCGCAGGTCATGTCAAAGATCGCCGCCGCCCAGGCACGTGGCAAGCGCGTTGACGGGCATGCGCCTGGTCTCCGTGGGGAGCAAGCGCGCGCATACTTTGCACGCGGCATTGAGACGGATCATGAGTGCTTCACTCTTGATGAAGCGCGTGACAAGGCTGCGCTTGGCGTGAAGATTCTCATCCGAGATGGCAGCGCCGCTCGGAATTTTGAAGCACTGTGGCCGATGCTTGCCGAACATCCCGAGCTGTGCATGTTCTGCACAGACGACGCTCACCCAGACGATTTGCTGGTTGGGCACATTGACCGCCTGCTGGCCCGCGCCGTGGCGAAGGGAATCGATCCATTCGTTGCTCTGCGTGCCGCCACAGTGAATCCCGTTCGCCACTATGGACTGCCGTGCGGCCTGCTGCGTGAAGGCGATCGGGCTGACATGGTGCTGGTGGAAGATCTCGTGTCTTTCAAGCCTGTTCGGACGTTGATTGCTGGTGAATTGGTAGCGGACGGCGGGCGCTCGTGTATTGCACCGCGACCATCGCGGACGCCGAACGCGTTCCGCACCGGTACGTTCGTTGCGAGTGACTTTCGTGTGGTGCCTCCGGTGCGCGGCGCAGGAAGTGACGCAAGTAACGCCCCAGTGACTGCCCATGCGATACTCGCGGAGGATGGACAGTTAGTCACCGGATCCATCGATGCACCGATGCACGTCACCAATGGAGTGATTGAGCCAGATCCATCACAGGACATCCTTTTGATTGCAGTGGTGAATCGCTATTCCGCCGCCCCACTAGCGATGGCATTCATCCGTGGATTTGGTCTGACGCACGGCGCCATCGCCTCAAGCGTTGCACATGATTGCCACAACGTTGTTGCTGTGGGCGCCTCACGTGAAGCAGTGGCTCATGCAGTGAACGCCGTCTTTGCAGAGCGCGGAGGTCTCGCCGTTTCTGATGGAAGCGCCGCCGGAACGCAAACATTGGCGCTGCCGATTGCGGGCTTGATGAGTGACCGTCCGGCGGAAGAAGTGGGGGCGGCCTATGCGCAACTCAGTCGAACTGCCAAGCTCTTGGGTTCACCCCTGCGCGCGCCGTACATGACCGCTGGGTTCATGGCGCTGTTGGTCATCCCGGCGCTCAAACTCAGTGATCGCGGACTATTTGATGGAAGCAAGTTTGCGTTCACGCCCGCGGTGATCTGAGCACCGCCGTAGCGATATCGCGGGTGAGTTCGGCAACCAGTTTCGCCAGCATTTCGGTCGGCCATGCTCCATTTCCTGGAGCACCTTCAGCGATGTGCGCCGCTTGAAGTTGAACAGTGTTGGCCAACATGGTTGCCATGGAGCGGAACTCTGCGCCACTGAAGCCGCTGGCTGCGGCTGCGCTTGCCGGAGCTTGCGCCACTGCATCAAGGTCCAGTTCCAATGTTGCTTTACTACCAGCCAGGTGCGCCGCCGCTAGTTCAGCCATGCGCAGCGGCGTTACTCCGCCACGAAGCATGGATTCAAAGGTGAATGCCGCAGTGCGTGCATCGCTTTCAATGGCGGTGATGATTGACTGGGTCGCCCACGCTTCACTCATGCCAACCACCGCGTATCGATCCAGGTGACCATCAGCGCGCGCGTAGGTGAACGCGTTTCCGGAATGTCGGCCTTCGCATGGTCGGAGGTCGGCGTGCAGATCAATATTGACGCAGCCAACTGAATGTCCCGATGCGCGTGCACATCCTGCAAGAATGCCGTATGCATTGTTGTGACCACCGCCAATCACAATCGGTACCACTCCTGAGCGGCGCAACGTCTCGATGACACTTGCCACGCGGCGATCAATCTCGCTCACCATTTCACGCAGGGTCAGCAGGGCATCGGCGCGGGCCCGTGGCCCACCAATCGTGGCGTCAATACCCTTGGCGGCTTTGTTCAGGTCGCGTAAATCAATGCATCCAGCGACTGCCACCGCGGCACCATCCAAGAATGTGTTGGACTGCATGTTCAGGAAGCGCGGCAGAAACGCCCGCCACATACGGCGCGTGCCGCCGCGGCCGAGATTGGCACGAACACCGATGTCTTCCGGGATTCCGACAAGCACAACCCGTGTTCCTGCCGGAATTTGCCCATCGGCCCCAACGATGCCGACCCGTTGCCCAAGACGCACCTCGCCGTCACGGAGGGTGGTCATCGTGCGGATTTCATCCGGGGTTGGTGTTCGCAGGTGTTCCACGCGCACAAGTGTACGAACCACCGAATGCCCGCGAGCCCTCAACCAGTCTGCCGGACGCCTGTATACGAAGGACATGGAACAGCCATCAGCCGCCGCATCAGAACCCACGCACGCGCCCGTGACCAGTGCCGTCCCCACGGTCACAGCCGGTCGCCGTGACTTTCTTCGCAATGCCATCATCGGTGGCAGCGCACTCATCGCGATGCGTGCCGCGTTTGCTGGACATGCGCTACCGATTGTGCAGTCCACAACCGCTGCACCAAGTGCAGGGGCGGCAGCCTCTTCGGGCAGCGTGGTGCCCGGCACCATCCGTCTCGCACATCTCACCGATATCCATGTGCAGCCGGAGCTCGGTGCCGAGGAAGGCATGGCCAGCGCCTTCAATCACGCGCAGTCCATGAAGCCAGACTTGATCATCACGGGCGGCGACGCGGTGATGGATGTATTCGAAGCGAAGCGCGCCCGGGCGGAGCAGTTGCGCGCCATATTCCAAGGCACGCTGAAGCGTGAATGCGGGGTGCCCGTGCACCACGTCACTGGAAATCACGACATCCTCGGTTGGAATCGCAAGAAGAGCGAATCCACCGGTACGGAGGCAGACTGGGGCAAGCGCTTCGCGTGTGACCTCTTTGGCGTCGCTCGTAACTACTACACGTTTGATCATGGCCCATGGCGATTCATTTGCCTCGACAGCGTGCAACCGAAGGGCGATGGCTACACGGCGTACCTTGATGATGCGCAGTACGAATGGTTACAGCAAACGCTGGCTGCCACGCCCAAATCTATGCCGATAGCGGTGGTTTCGCACATTCCAATTCTTTCGCTGACTGCACTCACCTACGGCGCGCCGCGCTCGCGCGAGCACGTTGGCACCGATACCGTTATTTATCACGGCGAAATGCACACTGACGCCACGCTGCTTCACGATCTCTTCAAACAGGCCGGCAATGTCAAGGTGTGCCTGAGCGGGCATGTGCATCTCCTTGATCACTGCATGATTGACGGAATCTCCTACATCTGCGACGGCGCGGTCTGTGGATCATGGTGGAAGGGGTCAGTTGAAGGCATTCCGGAGGGATACGGGGTCCTTGATCTCCGCCCAGACGGCACCTTCACGCACCGCTATGAGCGCTACGGATGGCAAGCGCGTAAGTGAGACAACCTGCCGTAATTGGCTTAGGATGCAACGGTCGACTCCATGGACGGTGAAGACCACATTTTCCGCGAACGCGCCGTTGACTCCGCATCGAGTCCGGAGAGCATCAACCGTGTAGCTCCGATAGTGTCGGCACGCCTGTGGTTGTTGCTCGCGGGTGCCGGCGCGGTGGTTGCAACGTTTACCGTTTGGGGATTCTTCGGGTCGATTTCGTTGACTGTCCGCGGTACCGGAATCTTGATCGAAGGCTCAATGGTCATGGCGGCGGAAGCGCCTGCCGATGGCCGCATCGGTGATTTCTTAGTGAAGCCCGGCGACCGTGTTGTGCAAGGGCAAGTGCTGGCGGTGGTTGCGAATCCACTTTTGGAAGCACAGCGGATCGACGCCGAAAATGCCGCGGCACGATTACGCGAGCAAGATGCCAACCTGACCGCGGCAGAAGATGTGGCCACTGCTGCGTTCACTGCATCAATGGATATCCGCGAAAGTGAATGTCACCACCGCATTGATCGTGCCGCAGCCATCGCTTTTGAATTCAATCAGGCTGTTGACGCAAAGCGAGATCGAGTACGCCAAGGATTGCTACCAGAGTCTGAATTGCTGACGATTGCCAACGCAACACTGGAGATCGAACGGTCACTTTCTGAAGCACGGAGCGAATTCCTCCGCATTCAGGCCGATCGTACGGAAGCCAGCATTCGTCGCCAGCAAGATCGGCAGCGTCGCGAGAATGTCATTTCCGATGCAGATGCCTTGATTGGTCAACTGGCAGCGCGTATGTCAGCCGAACAAGATGTCATTGCGCCGCGCGCAGGCAAGTTGGTACAGCTCACTGTCAGTCCGGGCGATGTAGTTCACAAAGGCAATACCGCAGCAATCATTTCTGATGCTGGCGATAGCCGCCTGCGCTGCTACGCATTCTTTCCGCTTACGGAAGGCAAGCGTGTTCAAAGGGACATGCGCGTGCACGTTGAACCATCGATTGCGGATCGCGAACGATTTGGAGTGATCAGTGCTGTCGTGCGTGACGTTGATCCAGTGGTTGGAACGCGGGAGAGTTTCCTTCGCATTATCAATAGTCCAGAATTCGCCCAAGACATGGAGCAACGCGACGATGGAACTGTGTCGGCGGTCATTGACCTCACATTGGACCCCGCTGCCCCAACCGGATTGCGTTGGACAGGTGGAATTGGTTACCCCAAGCAACTCACGCCCGGCACGCTCTGTGACGTTGATGTTGTGACTGCAGACGTGGCGCCGATTTCTCTCCTCATTCCATGGCTCAAGCAGGCTTTCGGTGGTCGATGAACCCACTCGAAGCATCCCTTCGCCTGGCGGAGGTACCACTGCAGTGACGGACGCAGCGCCGAAATCTCCAGTACTTCAGACTCCTCGCGCTGTGGCGTTTCGACCCTCAGGACTGCGGGTCGTGACTGCACCAACCATCGTGCAGATGGATGCGGTGGAGTGTGGAGCTGCATGCTTGGTGTCCATTCTTGCATTTCACGGACGGCACATTGCCATTGAGGAAGCGCGGCGCGTGTGCGGCGTCAGCCGTGATGGCAGCAGCGCGTTGCAGCTCACCGCTGCAGCGAGCAACTACGGACTGAAGTGCGAGGGTTACGGTGTTGACAGCGCTGAACTGCGAGATTTGCAACTCCCCGGGATTCTTTATTGGGGGTTTGACCACTTTGTGGTGCTCGAAGGATGGAGCCGCGGTCGGTGGCGGATCATGGATCCATCCATCGGCCATCGTTGGGTCAGCGCCGCGGAGTTCGATGAGAAGTTCACTGGCGTTGTGCTGGAATTATCACCAACTGCGGACTTCCGCCGTGGCGGACGGACCCGCGGGGTTCGCGAAGCATTAGTGGAGCGGATGCGTGGTTCCTGGCGCGTAGTAGCGGCCACCGCGGCGTGCGGAGTCTTGCTGGCGATTCCTGCCTTTACGCTTCCCGCGCTCGGCGCTGTGTATGTCGACCGCGTCCTTCTGGAAGGAGCGAACGGTTGGATCTTGCCCATGGTCCTGCTGGCCCTTGCGGCCATGGTGGTGAGCGCAGTGCTTGCGTATGTTCAACAGCAGCTACTCGCCAAGCTTGAACAGCGTCTGGCTGTTACCGGTGCGGCTCGATTCTTTGATCACTTACTTCGGCTTCCAGTTGATTTCTATTCGCATCGTTACACCGGCGATATTGTGCAGCGCCTGGATGCTGTTGAACTATTGGCAGAGGCATTTGCATCAAAGATTGCCCCTGCGCTCGTCGGGCTGCTCACGTCGACGCTGTTCATCATTGCACTGTTTGTCATTGATAAGCACCTCGCCCTGATAGCAACGGGCATCATTGCTGCCGTCATTCTGATTGTGATTCGATCGGGGCGCGCACTGGTCGATCGCACGCGGACGCTGGAAAAAGACATCGGTCTTGGTGCTGGAACACTCTCTGCTGGCCTTACTGCTATTGAAACTGTGAAATCCGCGGGGCGCGAGAATGATCTCTTTGCACGCATCGCGGACGCCAATGCGCGCACCGCAACATCCGCGCAGGCGCTCGAAGGCTTATCAACGAAACTCACTGCAGCGCCAGAATTCTTAGTTTCTCTCCTGGTTTCTGCCATTGTTCTGGCCTTTGGCGGCTGGCAGGTCATGCAGGGACACATCACTATTGGTTCGTTGCTGGCATTCCAGGCCATCTTGGTTGTTGCCATGGGACCGGTGTTGGAACTTGCTTCGCTTGGACAGGAAATTCAAACACTGAACGCCACTATGGCGCGCATTGACGATGTCCTCCGTCATCCGCGCGATCCATTGGCGTTGCCAGTCGAGCCAGTCGAGCCAGTCGAGCCAGCTCACGGTGCAGAAGTATCCGTGCCACACCAAGAGGCTGCGCCGGCCGCTGGCGCCTTGGAATTCCGCAATGTTGTGTTTGGCTACAGCGAAGCGGATGAACCGCTGATCCGCGATTTCACTTTGCGGATTGCACCTGGTCATCGGGTTGCCATTGTGGGCGCTACTGGTTCCGGCAAGAGCACGGCCGCCAAGCTTGCATCTGGCCTCTATCTGCCATGGTCTGGTGAGGTACTCATTGATGGTCGCCCACTCGCTTCGATTCCGCGCCATGAGCGTGCCACAGCCATCGCAGTGGTCGGGCAAACGCCAATTCTCTTTGCCGCCAGCCTGCGCGACAATCTGTCCATGTGGGACCCGCTCATTCCCGATTTATGGATGCGAGAAGCAACCGACGATGCCGGCTTAGCTGGATTGATTGAGGCGCGTGGTGGTCTGGGCATGATGATTGCCGAAGGTGGCATCAACCTCTCGGGCGGCGAAGCGCAGCGCGTAGAAATTGCTCGGGCACTTTCGCGTCGCCCCTCCATCTTGATTCTTGATGAGGCCACATCGTCCCTTGATGCAACCACCGAATCGCAGATCGACCGCGCGCTTCGTCGGCGCGGCTGCGCGTGCTTGGTCATTGCCCATCGACTGAGCACCATTCGCGATGCAGACGAGATTGTGGTGCTTGACCGTGGAACAATCGTTGAGCGCGGTTCGCATGCTGAACTCATGGCGCTGAACGGTGCATATGTTGCCTTTGTTCGTGGTGGAGGGCAGGGCTAATGCTCCACAGTGCGGCAACGATCTTTGTTGAATTGGGAAGCAAGCAGCGGGACGTTGACGGCCGCGACCACATGGATTTGGGCTCCGAACCGCGCGCGCTCGCTGTCGCCGCGGGCATGGTGAGCGTGTTTGTTGCTCGCCGAACGCCTGATGGAACGCCGGGGCGCCGTGTCTATCTTGGAACCGTGGCGCCTGGTGGAGTGCTTCCATCACTGCTGACGCATTTGCAGGGAGCGGACACCACGCTTGTTGCTGTGCCCGATGGCCGCGCCAAAGTAGTCACGGCGCCGACCCGTGGTCCGGGCGTTGAAGAGGCAATAGCCGACGGCACCGATGCATTTGCTCGGGTCATGCTGCCGATTGATGCGCGCTTCACCGCTGAATTCGAAAGTGATCCACTGCGAAGATTGCTTGAGTATGCCAACAGGCTTGCGGCCACGGATGCCGCCGCCATGGCTGACGCTGCCCGCGGCAGATCGCATCAATCAGCCGCACTACGCGATCGCTACGCGCGCATGCTCGAATCGGTCTTCAGTGATCACAACGAAGTCCTGAGTATTGATCCCCATGTCGACCCGCTGCTCCGTGCGTGCCGTCACGTTGCCGTTGCGGCTGGTGTTCCGCTGGCAAGTATCCCGCGCCGCATTCCGGACGATTCCATGCTGGCGTCAGCGGAGTCGTTTGCACAGGCGGCGCGTATTGGATGTCGCCACGTGCGACTCTCGGATGAGTGGTGGAAGGGCAACTTCGGACCGCTTCTGGTGACCGCGCTCGATGGAACGCCGGTAGCGCTGGTACCCGGTCGTTGGAGCGGCTATCGCGCGGTTATGTATCTGCCCGACCAGGCTCCGCGACTTTGCAAGGTCGACGCAAAGCAGGCCGCGTTGCTGCATCGAACCGCGGTGGTATTTGCGCCGCCATTGCCAGTCGGAACAGTCACGCTGCGCGCCTTGTTTGCCTTTTTGCTGCGCGGCTCAGCGCATGATCTTTGGCTAGCTGCACTGGTTTCGCTTGCGGCCAGCGTGCTAAATCTGTTGATTCCATTCGCTACTGGACTCTTGGTGAGTCGGGTCATTCCGGGTAGCGATCCAGTCTCACTTCTACACCTTGGACTGGTGCTTGCTTCCGTGCTATTTGCCGTCGCCGCTTGCGAACTGGTGACGCGCTTCCTTCTGCTCCGCACCGAGACCCGCGCCATGATGCGTGGTTCATCTTCGATCATTCTGCGCGCACTGCAATTGCCACTTTCGTTCTTCCAGAAGTATTCAGTTGGAGATCTTGCACAGCGGCTGAGTGTCATTGAGGAAGTACAACGTCGCGTTACCGGAACGATGGTGGTCTCAGTGGTGAGCGGGGTATTCTCGCTGACGTATTTGCTACTCATGGCAGCCATTGATCCGCTGGCTGCCGCCGTATCGGCACTGCTGTTCCTGGTGGTCTTTACTGTCACCGCCGTTGTTGCAGGTCGTCAAGCGCGGTTCGCCGCTGATGCCGCGGAACGGAGTGGAAAGCTCAGTGGTTTCTCGCTGCAATTGCTCGACGGCATTGATCGAATCCGTACCACCGGGACTGAAGAGTACGCCTTGCTGCAGTGGTTGCATCGCTACCGCCCCGAGCGCCGTGCCATGTACGGCGCCGCCATTGTGGGTGCGCAATTGCGCGTGCTTGCGGTCGCTGTGCCATTTGCTGCCGCCGCGTTCTTATGGTGGCGCTTCGGTGCCATCGCTGGCGGTAAAGAAGTGCAAGTTCCGGCATTCATTGCGTTCAATGCCGCATTCCTCGCAGCACTTGCTGCGATCACTTCATTTGGTTACGCCATCGGCGACATTTCTCAAATTGCGCCTTTGATGGGTCGATTGTTGCCGATTCTTGAAGAACGTTCCGAGTCCGATCCCCGAGCAGAAAGCGCCGGGCCACTCTCTGGCGGCTTATCAATTCAAGGCATTCGATTTGCCCATTCGGGTTCCGCAGACGAGGTACTCCGAGGCGTTTCCATTGAAGTTGCCGCTGGTGATTTCATCGCCATCGTCGGTGCATCGGGAAGCGGAAAGTCCACGCTTGCACAGTTGCTACTGGGTTTACGACGACCGACTGCCGGCAAGATTCTCTTTGACGGCAAGGACCTGGCGAAGTTGGATCTAGTCTCGGTGCGTCGACAAATCGGCGTAGTGGGGCAGCACGCACGCGTCATTCCGGGAACGGTATTGGAGAATATTGTGGGGGCCGCGCTTCTTTCCAAAGAGGAAGCGTGGGCTGCAGCGGAGGCTGCTGGATTTGCGGAAGACATCCGCGAAATGCCCATGCAGATGAGCACCTTCGTCAATGAGCACACGCTGTCTGGCGGGCAACTGCAGAAGCTGTTGATTGCGCGCGCACTGGTCACTCAGCCGCGCATCCTCTTGCTTGATGAGGCCACCAGCGCGCTCGACGAAGTTTCACAAGCATGTGTCTCGCGCAGTTTGGAAGAGCGCAAGGTCACTCGCATTGTGATTGCCCATCGCCTGAGCACCGTGCGCGCTGCCGATTGCATCTATGTGCTCTCGGCCGGGGAGGTGGTTCAGGCCGGACGCTTTGATGACCTGGCGTCCGCCGAGGGACCGTTCCGCGAATTGGTGCGGCGACAACTGCTTGAGGCAGAGTGCCCCTCAGTGGTCTAAACGCATTGGGGCGCACCCCAAACAGCGGTGCGCCACCTTTGCCTTCAGTGTGTCAGTGGCACCTGTCAGCGCTTCTTCGCACCCAAATTGACCGCCTTGGGGTTCACTCGACCGCTACTTGCCTTGGCTAAGCCCGATGGCTTTGCACCTGGCTTGGCTCCACCGCCCTGCACAGAGGCGAGGTCATTTGCTTGGAGTTTCTTGTTATCCGTCATTTGGTTCTTTCCCTTCATACGAGCCGCGGCGCACTGGGGTACCTGCCCAATGGAACGCCTGTCACCCGATCATCGGATCGGGCGGGGGCCAACACAATCGCCATTTGTGGAATTTGCCCTTAAAAAGAACAACCCCCCGGAGGCGTGTAACTCCAGGGGGCGTTTGTTTCTCCGCGCAACCCTGCCGGGCGCACGAAGGGAGTGGTTTGCAGAGCGCGATGGCGGGCACCTTTCGGCGGTGCATCGTTGCTCCTCTTCTATCAACGCAAGTTGGAGGCTCCACCCATCACTGAATGTGCCAAAGTGAAGAAATTCTTCCAATTTGGAGCAGTACCAGTGATTCGGTACGCGCCCCATTCGCGCCTATGAAGGTGTCCGAAGGGTTTGCTGATAACGGACTTCATATTGCCCCTTTTCTCCGATTCTGCTGCAGCCACTCTTACGAGCGGATCGCGCAAGATCGGTCCCGGCCCCGCGCTTCATCGCTTGGGGCCGGGGATTTTTTTGCACAGAAGCCCTTTGTTTGCAAGTTATTGCGCATCCACAAGCGGGAATGATCAGTCGGTGTCCCTTCACACGGATTCTTTCGCGGATCGGGGCATGCACTTCCTTGACTTGTTCCAGAAGCGGGGCATCATCACCAAGTGCTGGTTGCGCGGCACCGATTGACAGGAGAGTAGGAACAGGGATTTAGTGGTTTCGTCCGAACGCGTGTATCGGACGGTATTGCTGTTGTTCTCTGGAGTGCCTGCCATGTCATCTATGCCGCTTCCGTCCGCTTCGGATGGACCAAGTCTCTCTGAGTTGTTCGAGACTATCTACGTCAGGCTCAAAGAGCTGTCGACGTTGTTCATGCGCGCTCAGCCGGCAGGACACACTCTCCAGTCCACTGCGATTGTGCATGAGGCATTCCTCAAACTCGCCGATCGTGAATCAACAGAATTTGAAAGCGAAGAACACTTCTTTGCTACGGCTGCCACCGTGCTCCGCAGCGTTCTGGTGGACCACGCTCGACAGCGCAAGAGCAAGAAGCGCGGCGCTGGCAAGCGGGGTGCCTCGGTTGAACTCTTCGACCCCGAGGATGGCTCGGGTAATGCAGTGGGAGTGATTGAGCTGGAAGACGCCATGCAATCATTGGCCCTCGTCGATGCACGTGCTGCTCGCGTTGCCGAATTGCGAATCTTCGGCGGTATGTCGATGGACCACGTGGCTCGGTTGCTGAGTACCAGTGTGCCCACCGCCGAGCGCGATTGGCGCTTCGCAAGAGTGTTCCTTGAAAGGCAGTACGGCCGGACTTCCGAGTCGACCAAATTGACATCGGTCATCGCTACTGATGTACAGACGGATCGAGGTGCTTTATGAGCCTCGCCCCCTCAAGCCGCTGGAGCACCGTTCGCCGACTCTTTGAGACAGCGATCGACATGCCAACCATCGAACGCGGTGTCTATCTCCAACTGGAGTGCGCCGATGACTCAGACACTCGCCAAGAAGTGTTGGCACTGCTTGCCGCAGACGAAGTGCCCTTTGCCATGCCGGTGGATCGTGATCCCGACGGTCGCGGCCACACGGATGCGACAGAGAATTTCCCGGAAGTACTTGGATTCAAGATCGCCAAGCGCATTGGCGCCGGCGGTTCAAGCCGCGTCTTTGAGGCAATCTGCCTTGAAAATGGCGTTCGCGTGGCTCTGAAGGTCATGAATTCCGGATCCAATGGTCAGTCACTGCTTCGGTTCCGCCAAGAGAGCCGAGTCTTGTCACGCCTTTCACACCCAGGCATCGTTCGTCTTCATGAAACGGGCCAGACCCAGGACGGACAGATTTACTTGGCGATGGACTTCATTGAAGGCCAGCGCATCGATGAGTGGTGCACAAGTCACGCACTCTCTGCGCAGGAGCGCGTTGCCGCAGTCTTGCAAGTATTGGACGCGTTAGAACATGCACACGCCGCTGGCGTGATTCACCGTGACATCAAGCCGCACAACATCTTGGTGAACACTACCGGCCAAGTTCATTTGGTGGACTTTGGGGTTGCGCGCTTGACGCGTGAAGATGGCAACCGTACCGGCTTCCACACAGAAACCGGCAACATTGTGGGCACTGTCGCTTACATGAGCCCGGAGCAAGCAGACGGCAAGGCCAGCCGGATTGGGCCTGCCACGGATGTCTATCAATCAGCGCTGGTGTTGTTCCTGCTTCTGACTGGTCGTCTGCCCTATGAGGTTGAGGACCGCGGAGCCATGGCACTCTTGAAGGCTGTGCTGTTTGAACGACGCATGCTGCTTTCTGAAGTGGTCCCAGAGCTGAGCGGTGCGATCGAAGAAGTCATCAATTCCGCACTGAATGCAGATCCTGTGCAACGGCCGCAGACTGTCCAGCTCTTCGCTGCGCAGCTCCAGGTAGCCCTGGCGCAGATGGACTGATTGGTGAGATGCATGACCGCGGGGTGAGCGAGTGAATGACTCTCAATGACTCTCGTGGGGTGAGTCAGTCATCGGCACCCGCGGCGTGAGCCGGTGGAGACCGCACCCAGGTTTCACCCCGAGGTAACGTCATACTTAGTCATAGTGAGTCACACCGCAGCGCGCATCGGTACGCAGCTTGTTGACTGCCCAACGCGCAAGACCAGCGGACCATTAAAGGTCTCGGCACGAAGCAAGAATCGGCCAGTGGTGAAGACCATCGGGTGCATGACTGGATCGCGTGCGGTCAGGTCCGGGATCACCAGCTGTCCAAAAGCGTCAAGAATCGACACCTGCGAAGACTGGCGACCACATATGGCCCAGGCATCAAGCGCAATGGCGCCGCCTTCCGTGACGATCCACTCCACCTCAAGGGTGGCACGATCGTGGCCGGAAAGCGTGGCATGCATGAGTCCGGGTGCAAGGTCAAGGCACACGCTTCCAGGGGTGCCGTACGGCCGCAATTCAAAGCGGCGGTCCCCATCATTGATGCGAAGTAGTTCCCGTCGAACCAGCGATTCACCACCCACCATGATCGAAGCCTCGGCCGCGAGAAACATCATTCTCATGGATTGGGCAGAACCGGGGATTGGAATGGTGTGGGGATGCACTACATACTTAAACACGAGATTCAGAGACGCCAACCATCACGCAGTCGTCCAATTCCGTCATGGTTTGGCACATTGTTCCTTAATAATTGAACCCCGACACTCTGGCGCGAGTTTATTTCACCATTCCTGAGATTCCATGATGGGTGCGGGGACTGATTTACGTTTCTGTCTGTAGAGGCGTTCGCCGCCGTTTATTTGGTGGCAAGCCTTGCCCCGATGCCCCAGCACGTCCGAGTGCTCTGGGGCTTTTCTCTTTTTACCAGTGAATCCCCCCTGTCGGCGCCGGCAGCGCTCGCCGTACGATCTCACATGAATCCTATGACCACAGCAGCCACCGCCATGCGTCATCCAGAACCGCCCACTACTCCCGGCCTTGGCCGTGTCTACAACTTCTCTGCCGGTCCGGCGTGCATGCCAGAGACCGTCTTGGCGCAACTCCGTGACGAGATCACCGACTTTGACGGCAGCGGCATGGGCCTTCTGGAGTTGAGCCACCGCGGTCCGGCCTACGACCGAATCTTGGCGGATGCATTTGCAAGTGTTCGCGCATGCGCCGGCGTTGGTGCCGACTGGGAAGTGTTGTTCCTCCCGGGGGGATCGATGCAACACTTCTCATTGATCGCCATGAACTTTGTGCCCACAGCGAAAGCTGGCGCGGAACAACCGTGGGTTGCCTTTGCGGACACGGGGCTTTGGTCGCACAAGGGTGAAAAGGAAACAGCGTGTGTTCGTCCGACCAAGAAAGTATTCGATGGCGCAACGTGCCGATTCGACCACGTTCCATCCGATGCTGAAATTGCAGACTGCACCGGTGCTGCGTACTTTGCCTATTGCTCGAACAACACGGTTGAAGGCACGCAGTTTGGGCGTCCGCCGCACGTGGCTGCGCCGCTGGTGTGTGACGCAACCAGCGACATCTTCTCGCGACCGTTTGACCTCAATGCGCATGCATTGCTCTTTGCAAGTGGCCAGAAGAATCTGGGCGCCAGTGGCATCACTATGGTGCTTGTAAAGAAGTCATTCTTGGAGCGCGCTGATACTTCGCTGCCACCGATGCTCAGCTATGCAAACTTTGCCAAGACTGAGTCACGCCCGAACACGCCCCCGACGTTTGGCGTCCGGGTGATTGGTCTCATGGCACAATGGACCCATGAATTTGGTGGACCGGCGGCATTTGGCCCGCGCAATGCGGCCAAAGCGGCACACATTTACAAGGCGATCGATGGCAGTGGCGGCTTCTACCGTCCTTCCATGCGCGCGGATTGTCGCAGCGACATGTCCATTAGTTTCCAACTGCCCAGCGACGCGCATGTGGACCGATTCGTAGCGGAAGCAGAGAGCGAAGGACTGTGCGGGCTGCGCGGACATCGCGAGTGGGGCGGCATCCGTGCCTGCGTTTACAACGCGTTCCCGGCGAAGGGCTGCGAAGTGTTGGCAGACTTCATGGGCGCGTTTGCTAAACGGAACGGCTGATGGCAGCAGTAGTGGAAAAGTTGCCAGTGCGGAATGCGCGCGCCGTTGTTGTTCTATGGGTTGCCGCATTGCTCGTGGGTGCATTCATCATTCTGTGGCCAGTGTGGGCCGGGATCGTTGCAACCAACGATGACATCAAGTTTCTGCGCGAGCCGTCGTGCGCACTGCCAGTGTGGGATCGGGTGTGCGATGCGTGGGCGCACTCAGCGAGCTTTCGACCGCTAGAGATTATTGTGAGCGCTTCCTGTGATGCCACAACACTGGCATGCGGGTGGGTTATGCCGGTGCAGGCGCTCGCGTTGGTGGTGTTGGCGTGGGCAGTAGTGGGCTTGGCAGATCGCGTGGCGCCTGGAAACCGGGCGGTGGCGCCGATCGCACTGCTTTGGATTGGACTTTCACCGCCCACCACCACCGCCGCATGGCAGATGGATGCGGCATCGCAAGCGTGGAGCGCTGCACTCGGTGCATGGGGAATGCTGTTCGCGTGGCGAGCATTTGCTGCGGCACGCATGGGGCGCAACGCCTGGTCCGCGCTCATCTGGTTGGGAGTGGTCTTTGCGATTGGCGTGAATGTCAAGGAAACCATGTACGGTTGGAGCGCCGCTATCGGAACCGCCACCATCGTGGCCGTCGTGTGGTGCGCCCTGCGCGAACGAAGTTCCATGTGGCGCACATCGCTGATACTGTTGCCAACCGTTGTGCTGCCAGTGGCGCACATGGCGGCTCGCGTTGCGACGGGTGCGCTTGGCAGTGCGGCAAAGGCTGATCCTGGGGCGCGCTATCAGGCTGAACTCGGATTGAATGTTCTGGTGAATTCAGCAATGACGATTGCTGGATGCCTTGGTAATGGTCCCTTTCATGTGCTCACCGACACCGATGCGCCGATTGTCTTGCGCGTGTTGCCGCTATTGGCGATTGGACTTGTGGCCGGCGTGTTGATGACAGCGATTGGTTTCGCATTGTTTCATCGGCGTGTGCACGGACCGTCAATCTTGCTGACTGCGGTACTCCTTGCCCTGGTGGCATTCGCTAGCACCGCCGCCACAATTCCGATGGGGAGTGTTTCCGAGTTGTATTGCATGGGCGCCAATGTGGGCACGGCAATTCTGTTTGCCGCTGCTGTGGTAGCGCTCTGGAATCCGGTTGCGGCTGATGAGCGCATGCTCTGCCGAACGGTGGCCGTCGTCGCCGCGGCGGCACTGGCTGGAATTGGTGCCTTTGGCCTAGCGGGGCGGGCGTATCAGTCGGAAATCACTTGGAAATGCACGCGGATTGCCAATGAGTCCATTCTCGCATTTCAGAAATCGGTTGCCCCGCGTACCGAAGGCAAAGCATGCGCCGGGGTCGTTTTCTTCCCAGCAAGTTGTGTCTTGGACCGGACCTACGGGCAGTACGTACTTCCGCCCGCACAGACCATTCTGATTGAATGCACCGAACCCTGGTTAGCGCGGCGGGATCCTGCACGAACGCTGTTCTTCTCGTTCAGTCAGCCACCGGGGATTACTGAGCCGACCGACTTAGTGTTGGACTGCACCGTGATGCCTGCGCGTGGGCATTGGTAAACGCAGGATGCAACTTACGCAGCGCTCATTCGTCGCTGGTTCCTTGCCCGGTCCAGCGGCGTACCACTTTGACATCAATTCCAAACAGGTCGAGCGCTCTGCCGACTGATTGATTCACGATGTCATCAATTGACTTGGGTCGGTGATAGAACGCCGGCACCGGCGGCATGACGATGGCTCCATTGAGGGTCGCGCGTTCCATGATGGCAATATGCCCTGCATGCAATGGCGTCTCGCGGAACATCAGTACCACACGGCGTCGTTCCTTCAGCTGCACATCCGCGGCTCGCACAATGAGTTCATCATCGAAGCAGTGCGCAATTCCGGCGAGGGTCTTGACTGAGCACGGTGCAACCAGCATGCCGTCCACTTGAAACGATCCACTTGCGATCGATGCACCAATGTCTTTGAAGCCATGCACCACGGTGGCAAGACTCTTGACCTGCTCGATGGTGAAGTCAGTTTCCTCAGTGATGGTCCGCCCCGCTGATGGCGAAAGCACCAAGTGTGTCTCCACTCCTACAGCTCGCAGGAGTTCCAGGGCACGGATGCCGTAGATCGCGCCCGAGGCGCCGGTGATACCGATGATGATTCGTTGCATACGTCGCGCCGTTCAGGTGATATGCCGAAGCCAAGAGATCTGCGCGGCCCACCGCGCCAGCACCTCGTTGGGTGAGTGCAGACGATAGGAGACTCCCGTAGTTACCTCGGCATATTTTGCCCGATGTTCTCTCGTAGATTCCACAGTGGCTCGAAAAAACGCCAGTTGCGGCTCATCTGCGTGGTCGCCCGGCGTCATGGCGGTTGCGGCCGAGCATTGTTGCGGGGCTGCGACTGGCGTGGCGAGTAGTTGGATCTGAAAGGCGCCCCCGTCGAGCACCAACGAAAGGGTGGCGCGTCCATCACGCACCATATTGCGGCATGTACCGGAGTGCGCCCACAGGCAGATGTTCAAATGGTGCGCATCGGTGGCCAGCACTTCACCGATCGATAAGTGCGCGCTGTGCGGCCAACCTGCCTCATCAACCGTTGAAAGTTGAAAGGCTTGTCCCGCTCGCCCGAGCAGATCGGCGCCATCAAGGTAGCGCGCAACCTGCTCGGGGAGCGATGGAATTGATGAAGGACCCGCGATCATGTGGTCATGCTTGCGCGAACGTCATCACTGACGATTACTTCTTGATAATGAGTTCGTGGAACGCCTCAGCCCATTCCGTGCAGGCTTTCTCGGCGGTACCCAGCGCGGAGAGTTTCTCGGTGCCGAAGCGGTCGGTGTCATGCGTCTGCATGAGTGCGGCGACTACTGGTCCGTTTGCACCATCCATCGCATAGAGCTCGGCGCCGGCATAGCCGTAGCCGCCCTTGAGAATCTGCGTTTGCGGGGCGATGTTGCGTAGCGGCTGGTTGGGCTTCACGCCAGTAATTGCCGCGCGAATCACCAGCGTACGGTCGCCAGTTCCGACACCAGTTCCGAATGACTTTGCCAACGCTTCCTGCAGCAGCGTTCGCAGGTTTTGCAATTGATCAGCAGTCAGGTCGCCGTAGGCATTGCCATCGGGCGTGACCACCGGGTCGATGACTACCTTGCCAAAGCGGGTCGTGTCGAGGTCCTTCAATCGGAAATCCTTGCGCTGATCGCCATCCGATTTCAGTGCCACGGTTTTTGGGATATATCCGGTGTAGTCAACGGTCTTGCTGCAACCAGTGAGTGCGCTTGCGGCGAGAAGTGATGCCAGAGCAGTTGGAATGATCGTGGTGAATTTCATGGGTGATTCCTGTAGAAAGTGGACTGGAAAGCACGGACGATAGTGGAATGACTTGCGCTTCGGTGAATGCAAACGCCGCCGCGAGTGACTCGCGGCGGCGTTTGATATTGAGGTGATTGAGACTCTTTCAGTCAGCGTGCTCAGGCCTTTGGAGGAGCGGGAGGTGCTGGTGGAGCTGGAGGAGCTGGAGGAGCATCGCCGCCCTTGCCGCCCGGAGGAGGACCGCCTGGTCCGCCTTGCCCGCCCGGTCCGCGGCCACCTTCGCCGCGACCTCGGCCCTTGGCACCCTGACGCAGTTCCTCATCGGAGATCTTGCCGTCGCCGTTTTTGTCAGCGCCCTTCATGCGTTCCCACGCCTTGGCCGGAACTTCATCCTCAGTGATGAAGCCGTCGCCATTCTTGTCGAGCGTCTTAAAGTCTGGACGCTTGCGACCTTCACCACCTTCGCCACCGGGACCTTGTCCGGGACCGCCTGGTCCACCTGGTCCCTTGGGCGGTGGTGGGGGCTGGTCGCCGCCCGCTGGGGGCTCAATTGCCACCGCAGTGGCTGCGAGTGAAAGTGCGAGGAATGCGGGTGCGATACATGTGAATGTCTTTGTGTTCATATCAGTATGTTCCTTTCGGTAACTGGGATTTGCCTGAAGTGTGTCGGAGGGGACAGGGATTCGTCGGCAGGGATTGCGTTTGTGACGGCCTCAAACCATGTGCGGCAGTGAAACGCACCCCGCCTGTGACGGATTTCATGGAATTGCCGCGATTGTGATGAAGTGCAGCAACTGGTTTGTTGTCATGTCAAACGTCGTACGCACTCGCGCGCGCAGCTTGATTACCTGCCTGCACCGCCTGGCCTTCCAGCCCCGCCTGCACCTGCTGGTCGACCGGGCTTGCCTGCACCGCCGGGGCCACGTGGGCCACCGGGTTCACCGGCGCCACCAGGACCAGCGGGACCAACCCCACCAGGACCAACCGGCTTTCCAGGCTTACCAGCATCACCAGGACCAGCGGGACCAACCCCACCAGGACCAACGGGCTTTCCAGGCTTACCAGCATCACCAGGACCAGCGGGGCCAACCCCACCAGGACCAACGGGCTTGCCAGGCTTACCAGCGTCGCCAGGACCAACCGGGCCGCCCGGCTCGCCAGCGCCAGCTGGGTTCTTCGGGGCAACTTGACCAGTCCCAGCTTGCGACGCAAATGCCACACTCGTGCCGGCGAACACGCAGGCAAGAAGGGTTGGAGCAACGCGAATGAATGAAGCCATGAGATCGAAGTTCCTTTCAGGGGTGCGATTCAGGATGTGCATGAACAATACCAACGATAGTTGCTTTCATCGACTTTCGGGGGACAGAGCCAAAACGAGCAATCGGTGGCTCCCGAGTCCGGGAAGCCACCGATTGCGCATCAAGCGGTTGGGGGCGCGTGTGCAACCCACTGTATTGGTCAGTTCCAGAGGGGGAAGTACTCGAGCGCATTGATTGGGAAACTCACTTGGACACCCACTTGGTTGTCGATTTTCCCATCCTGCACCTGGTACGCGTAGCCAAACTCGACGAGCGACTGTGGCCCGAAGAAGTTGTAACCAAGGCTCGCGGACGCCAAGAAGTTGTCGTACGAGGGTGTGCCCGATGTCGCTGAAGTGTTGTTCCAAGTCAGCGCAACATCCGACTGCCAGTTGCCAGCGTTTCCGATGATTCCGAGTGTGTAGAAGTCGCTCGAAGCATCCTGAACGCCGTCGACATTCCAGAACTTTACGTACTCAAACAGCGGCCCGACACTGACATAGCCAGCATCAAGCGTTTCTCTGACGTCACCATTGATGATGTATTGCCAGTTGAACCCAGCGGCGAGTCCCTTCTGATTGGCATCCGCTCCGATGCCTGTCCCGAAGTCGATGTACGACACAGCAACCTGCAAGGTTGGGAAGATGAGCGGAATATTGACACCGTCGTATGCCAGGCAGAAACTGTCGACGCCGCCGCCCGTTCCAGGACCCGTGGGGCTTGGAGTGGAGACGATGTAACTCTGCGACATGAACGTTGTGTCGATACCAAATCCCGCAACGCTGAACGAGTGAATACCGCCACCTTCGTCACCCGTGGAGAGTGTGCCCATGGTTCCCATGAGCCCACCGAAGTTGTACGCACCCACCGAGTTCAGGTCGAACAAACCCGGTAGCAACAATGGCGCAATTCCAAACGGCGCGGTGAATCGTCCCGCCAAGATGCCGGTTCGCTGATCGCTCCATTGCACCCAGATGTCACCGGCATTGATGCCTTCGCCGTTGAAGAACCATTGGTCTTCATTCTTCGGCGCATCAATTTGCTCAAGGCTGAGATTGATGTTGACGTTGATTTCCGGGGTCACCCAGATGTAGCTACCCCAAGCGATGGAACCGTTGAAATTGTTCTTGTTTCCAGGGGTATCGGAGTAGGTGTACTGAACCTGCGGCTGGTACGCCATGTTGACGATCGGCCCGTGCCACTCGCCGAAGGTGTCGAACATGTCGCGGAACAGTGCGAATGGGCGTGGATCCGGGGTGGCGCCGCCGCCCTGCGCAAAGCAGTTACTCGGCACCGCGAATGTGGCGATGGCAAGGAGTGCTGCGCCTAGTGCTCGGAGTTGGTGGGAGATTCGGATGTTCACTTGGAACCTCCTTCAGTGCTGGTGCTGGCGTTCGCAACGGCCTTACGCGGCACGCGCATGGCAAACTCGTTGACGGCTGCGGCGATGACCTTTGGATCAGCTCCAAGTTCAAAGCGCTTGAAGATTCGGCCGCCAGGGCCAACCAGGCACGTGTCGGTGGAGTGTCGAACCGTGTACGAACCATCAGCACGCTTTGGTTGTGGCTCATACGCGGCGCCGAATGTGCGCGAGGTACGCACGATGGTCTCTGGATCACCAGTGAGCGCAATCAATGGAACTGGTGCCTTGGATGCGTACTCCTTCAGCTTGGCGCCCTCATCGCGTGAGGGATCAACGCTGACAAAGACGTAACGCAATTCCGGGGGATTGGCCTCAGTCTTGAGAATGTCAGCAACCTCCGCATAGGTGGCCATGTTGCGAGGGCAAGCACCGGTGCAGTCGGTGTAACCGAAGCACAGGAGTGCCAGTCCGTCTGAAAGTTGGTCGTCGGTGAACTCTGCGCCCTGCGCATCGCGCAACTCAAAGGGGCCACCAACGGCGTTGGCATCAGCAGCTTTCAGCGGTAAATGCGCATCTTCAGGCTCCGGCCCGTAGCCATCGCCAGGACGAACCGGAGGCATCGGCTTGCTTGGGTCGTAGACGCGGATCTTCTGCATCATTCCACCGTCTTCATGGCAGAGGATGTGGCAGTGGAACACGAAGTCACCAACAACGCACGGCCGCGTGAATGGAATCATGATCTCCACTTCGCCGCGGACCGGCATGGAGAAGGTATCTCTGTGCATGTTGAAAGGCTGCGGAACCCCGTTGATCTTCAGGATCTGGAAGTCAAGTTGATGAATGTGGAAGACATGCAGTTCATCAGAGGAGTTGCGAACGATCCACTTCTCATTGTCGCCGTAACGGACTAACTGATCGATACGCGTTCCGTCGAAATAGCGATTGTTGATACGGAAGTCGTTAGGAGTCTCACTGAAGACGATGGTGCGAGTCACGTCCGGCGTCACTTTGCTCAGGTCATCAAGTGGGCATGGACCAATGGGCGTCTGGGGCAGGGCAATTGGATTTGCAACCGGATCGCCCATGCACACCATGGTCAGGAGATTCTCAGCGGAGTACCCGTCACCGTTCGGTCCGGTACGAATCTCTGAGGTGTGCAACTTGTAGCGTCCTGGCTCGTCGAAACGCACCATGATTTCTACTCGGGCACCGGCGGCCAGTGGCCAACGCGTCGCCTCGGTCATCTGCACGGTGGGGTTGCCATCCACACCAACCACCCAGAATTTTTTACCTCCGAAGTCAAGGTTGTAGTAAATGTTGGTTGACTCATTGGCAATGCGCAGGAACTGCACTTCGCCTGGCTTGATCTCAATATCAGGGAATTTCTGGTCGTTCACCAAGCGGTAGGTTGGCCAGGAAATCTGAATTCCCAGGACCACTTCGCCACTGAGGCCCTTCTGATAGTCGTGCAGCACAACGATGTGCTCCTTGACATCTTTGAGCGCTGGGTACCGGTCGAGCGCCCCTTCCACAATGATGGTTCCGGTGACGCCTTGCATGACTTGGCGCTGGCTGGTCTGGTGGGAATGCGCGTGGTACCAGTAAATGCCCGGCTGTTGGTACTCCGGAATCTTGATGCGGTAGGTGTACTCATGTCCCATCGGAATGATGGTGAACACACTGTCGCCGTAATCGTCGGGTGACACCTGCATCCCGTGAAAGTGGATGTTGGTGTTGTATTCGCCATCATTGATGACATTCAGCTCCAGCGTGTCGCCAGCACGGAAGCGCAGCGTTGGTCCGGTGTAGCGACCGTTGAAGCAGGAGGTATTGAGTGTTTGGTCGCCGGCTTGCACTTCTTGCTTACGAATGTGCACCGTTGCTTTGCATACGCCGTTCTCGCTGCGCACTTCTGCTGGCGCCTGCAACAACGGGCGGGGATTCTCTGGGTCCGAGCCAAACCACGAAAGGCCGAACATCTGCTTGTCCTTGGCAGTGACGGTGGTGTCGTCAGCATCGGCCTCTGCAGCCTGTGCGGTTTCTGCCGCAGATGGTTTGTCGTAGAGCTGCGCCCAGACCGTGCTCGCAAGGGTAGATGTGAGAGCCAAGGCAATAGCAGTGAGAGCGTTGCGGTGTTTCATAGTGATGCTCGAAGTTGGTGATGAGTGAGCGGTTGCTGGTAAGAGAGCACGCGGTTTCTTGCGAACCGGGGCTCGCGGGGAGGGTACCCGGAATGAATTGGTTTTTTCTGAGTTCGACCCCGGCAGCGCGTGGCGCACAATTAGACTTGGCGCCATGCCTGACCGCCCGTCTCAATCGCCCACAACAGCTCTGAGGGCGTCAGAAATTTCCCCCATTATTGACCCGGGATCCAAGTTGCCGCGCGCCACCGTGCTGGCTGTGTTGGTGGCCGCTCTTGGCTACTTCGTTGACCTGTTTGATCTGGTGCTGTTCTCCATCGTTCGAATCCCCAGCCTCAAGGCACTGGGGATCACCGACCCGGAACAGCTGACCCTGGTGGGCAAGCGCTTGCTAGACATTCAATTGGTGGGAATGCTTCTTGGTGGCATTGCATTTGGAATGCTTGGTGACCGCCTCGGCCGCATCAAGGTGTTGTTTGGGTCAATTCTGCTTTACTCGACGGCCAACATTCTGAACGCATTCGTAACGGATGTGTGGCAGTACGAAGTGCTCCGGTTCGTGGCAGGGTTCGGACTGGCCGGTGAACTTGGCGCGGGGATCACGTTGGTTGCCGAATTGCTGCCCACTGCCAAGCGCGGTATTGGCACCACCATCGTTGCGGCGGTGGGGCTCTCCGGCGCGGTGGCTGCGGGTATTGTCGGAACGTACATCGAGTGGAAGTGGTGTTACCTGATTGGCGGAATCATGGGCCTTGCGTTGCTCGCGCTGCGGGTAGGCGTTGTAGAGAGCGGGCTGTTTCGCAGCACGGAAACACAGGATGTGCCGCGCGGAAATCCACTGCAATTGCTCTGGCCACCGCGTCGCTTTATGCGATTTGCGGCAGTGGTTCTCTGCGCGATGCCCATCTGGTTTGTGGGCGGCGTGATGTTCATCTTTGGGCCTGAGATTGGTAAGGCAATGGGCATCGTGGAACCGATCATGCCGGCCAAGGTGATTTTCTGGGCATATGTTGGAGTGGTGGTCGGCGATGTCGCCAGCGGCGTCATTTCGCAGTGGCTACAGAGTCGCACACGAACCATCCTCTTGTTCTTGGCATTCCTCGCAGCGTCCATCGCTCTGTTCTTTGCAGTCGCGCCGCGCAGCGAGCAGGCCTTCTATTGGATGATGTGCTTAGTGGGCGCCTCCACTGGGTACTGGGCGATCTTTGTAACTACTGCCAGTGAACAATTTGGGACCAACCTGCGGGCAACCGCGGCTACCAGTGCGCCCAACTTTGTCCGAGCCATGGCGGTTCCGATCACCTCCATTTGGTTGGCAATGAAGCCGGGGATGGGGGTTGTGCAGGCCACCCTCACTCTGGGAATCTGTTGTGTGGCCATGGGAATAGTCGCCGCGCTTGCGCTCGATGAGACATTTCATCGCGATCTTGACTACTTAGAGAAATAGGTGGGAGTGGCGGGGCTAAAGTCATCAACATGTCGCCCCACTTTGTTGATCGAATCCTCCTTCAGAATCGCTTGTTCGCGGAGCTCTCCCGGATGTTCGGCATTGAGGTGCCGCTCTATGACCGCGCGCTGTTGGTGAATCGTGCCACCAATGAAGCAGTGTGTGAAGTGCTTTGCAAATTGCACCGCGGCTTCCATATCACCGCGCAGCAACTTGAGCGGACCAGCGGCGAACGGCACGGTGCCATCCGCATCGGTCGCCCTGATGAGTATCGATGGGTGTCACGCTATTTCGGTGTGTTCGGCATGGAGCCGCACAACTTCTATGGCATGACGGCGCTGGGGCCAAAGAGCCAGCCGATCATCGCCACAGCGTTTCGCTCAGTGATGCGCCCTGAGCATCGGGTGTTCACATCGCTGTTGATGACCGACTGCTTCGACGACACCATGCGCGCGCGCCTTGATGCGCTTCTCGCGCAGCGCACGGTGTTCTCTGAGCGAGCCAAGGAATTGGTTGAACGCTGCGAGCAACAGGGCGGGCTTTCTACCGATGACGGAGAAGCACTCGTTCGCGAGGGTGTCGAGCGGATCTTCAAGTGGACCGGTGCTGCGCGGGACATTGGGCTGTACAAGGAACTGTGCGACGCTGGTTTCAAGATCGCTGCAGACATTGCGTGTTTCCAAGACCACCACCTGAATCACCTGACGCCCAACACGCTTCTCATGGATCTCTACACCGCTTCCATGAAGCATTGCGTTGGTGAGCTGGACGAGGCCGCATTCCGTACCCGTGCCACCACCGCGCTCACGCGGGTTGCCGCAGTTGCTGATCGTGATTGGCTATGCCTGCACTTCAGTCACTTGAGCCACGCGGAGATTGATTCCTATCAACCTGGAACCGTCACCGCCGCGGACATTGCCGCGCTTGTGAATGGGCTGGTGACTACTTTCCGTGGCGAAACTTTCCAGTTGCACAAGCTGAGTCACGCTGGCTTCAAGGATTACACCGAAGGTCCTTCTCAAGACACGCCGATCCTGCTCCGCCAAGATGCATACCGGGCGCTGACTGAGCCAGTGGTATTTACCGAAGAGGACGGCAGCACGGTGGCGGCAACGCACACTGCACGCTTTGGCGAGATTGAAGAGCGCTTCTACGCATGCACCGCAAAGGGTCGGGAAATGTACGACCAGTGCCTCGCGCAGGCGGATGCGGTGCGCGAGCGTGATCCAAAGTTGCCGCAGCGGGATTTCGCCGCGTACGAAGCGCTCTATGCAGCGCCATTTGCGAAGTTCCCGAAGACGCTTCCAGAACTGATCGCCGCTGACCTTGTGTTTGCGCGCTTTGCGCCCACTACAGCAGGAATCGCTGCCGCCAAGGTGGGCGCGGTGACAGCAACCGACATGACTGAACTGATTCGGCAGGGTTTCGTGCAATGCGAGGGATTGCGCTACGAGGACTTCCTTCCAGTCAGCGCTGCTGGCATCTTTGCTTCCAATCTCAATCAGTACGGCACGAAGAGCACCGCGGCGATCCAGCCCACCTATAAGCAAAGGCACCTTGAAGAAATCATCGGGCGTCCGATCATCGATGCAACCGCGGTGTACGCCGGCATCGACGCGGCATCTCGCGTGGATACCTACAAGAAGCTTGGATTGCTGGAGCGGCTACCGGCTGGGGAAAGTGCGCGCATGTTGGGCGCGGTAGCACTCGCGGAGCGCACTGTGGAATCGCTCCGCATACCTGCGGGAATCCATGAGCGGCGAGGCGAGCAGGCGGGCGCGTGATTCGGATCGCAATGCAGTGAGTTGCGCGCGGTCATGCGCAAGTTTCACTGCAATGTCTACGAACTCATCTGCTGTGCTTCCAAGCAGGTGTTCGCAACCGGTCGCTCGCAGCAGACTGGCGCCGACGCGGGCCGCGTGGCGGTCGCCCTCTACGCACACCACCGGAACGCCCATCCACAGTGCTTCGCAGGTGGTGGTGGTGCCGTTGTAGGGCATGGTGTCGAGTGCCACATGGACGCGCGCGTAGAGCCGGAGGTGTTCGTCGACGGTCTTCGTATAGGCGATCGAATCAATGCGCGACGGGTCGATGCCGCCGGCCTGCATCCGCGCCTGCAGGCGTCCAAGCGTCGTTGGGTCTGCAATCGATTTCGATTTGAGAAGTAGCCGTGAACATGGAACTGCAGCGAGCACACGCGCCCACACAGCGATCGTTTCGTCGCGGATCTTGGAGGTGAGGTTGAACGACCCAAATGTAACGGGCTGCTCGGCGGGCGGCATTTCCGGAATCGGCGCGTTGGCGGGCGGCGTGTAGCAGAGGAAGCACGGATCAATCCGCGCGAGCCGCTCGGTGCAAAGTGCTTCCGCCCCTGCGGGATCCGTGACGGAATCGACAATTCGCCAGTCAATGCAGGGATGCCCGGTAGTGTTTGGATATCCAATTGCAGAGACGATCACCGGTGCTGGCTTGCGGTCGAGCGCTGTCAGTCGACCGCCGGATGTATGACCACTGAGTTCCACAAGTACGTCGATTCGGTGCTCGCGAATGGCGGCGTCGAGTGCCGCATCATTCAGCGGACTTGCGTCGATCCATGCATTGCACATCGCGCGGAATCGCATGGTCATGGCATCGTTACCACGATCAGCGGTGGTGGAGAAGGCAACCAAGGTCCACCCAGCCGGCATGTTTCGCATGAATGCTTCCGCGAAATAGCCCACGGAATGCGTCCTCAAATCACCAGAGAGCACGCCGATTCGGAGTGGTCGATCTGGATCCTCGTCAGTAATCACCGCCGCCGTGGGCGCCGCTACGCCGAGCGCATACTTGCGGTGCTCGGCGAAGATATCTGCGGCGGGTTGCGAAGTGGAGTTCAGCGCGTAAAGCATGGTCCCGCGTAGTGCTTGGTCATTGGGCCGCTCCTTTAGCACGCGCATCATGCTGGCAATCGCTTCGTCGATGCGATCGGCGCTTGCAAGAGCCGCTGATCGATTCATTTGCATCTGGGGCCAATGTGGATTGAGCATCAACCCACGATCAGCGATAGCAATGGCGCCTTCTGCGTCATTCAGCGCGATGCGCACCCCGGTGAGCCCTAACAGGGCTTGACGATGGTTTGGATCAATCGCCAACGCTCGTTCAAAGTGCTTGGCGGCCTCCGTGTTTCGCTGCAATGAGTGCAACGCGTTGGCGAGGTTGTTGTGTGCTGCTGCCGAATTTGGTTCGCTCGCTGCAGCCTGCGCGAGGTGATGAACCGCCTGCTCGGCCTGCCCGTTCTGCACGAGCAACATGCCAAGGAGGCTAATCACATCTTGCTGCCTACGATTGATCCGGATGAAGAGCCGCAGCGACGCGATCGCTTGTTCGATGCATCCACTTCGCGCATCCTCAAGTGCCTTGGTGATGATGCGCTGATTGTTCATGGATGTTCGATCAGGGCAGGGTAGCGCGGATCAACGGCGAGCCATCATGGTGGCACGCCGCGGCGATTGGAGTTGCATCAGAACATCACTTGCAGTTGGACTATCAAACTGGCATTGTTTCCGGAATCCGCCAGTCCAAGACCGCCTGCGAGCTTTCGGGTGCCATTGATTTCACCAGAACCAAAGGGGACGATGACTCGTGTGGTGAGTTTCACTTCGCGATCGCTGAAGTAGAAGTTCATGCCGCACTGTGCGATCCATGGCACATCAGCGCCGTCCATCCATGAGCCTTCGCCGAACACCTGGAAGTTGTCAGTGAGGAAAGTGCTGCCCTGCATGTTGACGCCGGAGGCCCAGGCAAGTTGTGGCAGTCCGGCGGGATCGCGCAGCAACGCAAACTGTGCGATGAGTGTGGTCCCTGAAAGCGTTGCCCGAACATCCGTGGTGAATCCTTGTGCGGACGGAGTGGGTGGCGATTCTGGATTTTGTGCGCGGCCACTTGACCACACCGTTCCAAATCCAAACACGGCGCCCGGAGTGGAATTTGGCAGACTTGATTGCCATTCAAGTTGTGACCATTCTGCACCTAGCTTTGCTTCTGCGCGCATCGCTACGGCGTAGGAAAGATTGCTGGTGGAATCCCAACTCTCAGTGCTCTCATTCAGTTGGCTAAACGTCCCGGCGGTGGCGCGCCACCAGTCGCACTGGTACTTGGCAGAAATGCCGGTTTCTTTTCCTGCGCCGAAGCGATAATTGAAGATGGAATATTCGCCCGCCGTGATTCGGCTGCTGCCGAAAAATTCACTTTCAATGTCCCACGGAACATTCTGTAGTCCAACCGTACCAGTGAGCCCGTTTCCAAAGTCTTTCCTGACCCACGCGTAGAGGGGGCGGAGTTCATTGGGCACGGTAATGAATCGGTCAGCTTGTGAGTTGTAAGCACCGAGCAGCATCCAACTGATCGAAGGGTCCACTAGGGTTCCGGAGAATGTGATGTTGATGCGGTGGGTTTCCATTCCCCACTTGTTGTCGTCGCCCACTTGATTACTTGCAGAATTGAACACGAACCGAGTTTGGTCCATGATGCCGATTTTGAATGTCCAGCAACCATCACTGCTGCGGATGAATGCGCCGTGGTCGTAGCCACACTGCGCACCGTCGGTGCGGAACGACTCTCTGGTTGCGCTGTCTGCAAGAACATCCTGCACGACGGCGCGAATCTGCGTGGCGCGTTCTTGAGTGACCCATGAATCTTGCTGCGCTGCGCGAATCGACGCAAGCTCTGCACGCATGGCAGCTAACTCGCTTTGGATGGTGATGGATTCCGGTGCGCCAAAGAACATGCGGATGGCAGACTAGATTGAATACTGGGTGTTGGTAGACCATAGCGGCCGGCGTTTGGAGTTCGTAAACTCACTCAGTGCAACGTATGCCTATGAATCTCGCCCACTTCTGCGGATGCGCGCAGGTCTCGTAAATCATGAATCGTGCCGTTGCCGCCATCACCTGTGCCTGCGCCGTAGCACTCACGTTTCTTGGTGCCCCGCGCGCCGCTACTGACAGTGCCGCCACGATGCTGGTTCCCATCTTGATGTACCACCATGTGGGTAACTGGGGCCCTTCGCGCCCAGATTGGGCGCCATGGGTAGTGTTGCCTGAAGACTTTCGGGCGCAAATGGACTGGCTGGTGCAGCACGGATACCGCTCCATCAGCTTTCGTGAATTGATTGAGTGTTCATCACGTGGTGTGGCTCCGGTAGGCAAGCCTGTCATCATTTCCTTTGATGACGGGTGGGCTTCGCAATGTGCGGTGGCTCGTGATGAATTGATACCGCGCGGATTGCGTGCCACCTTCTTCGTCTACACGGCCGCAGTGGGGCCAGCGCCGAACGGGTCTGGATATGTTTCGTGGCCAGAACTGCGCGAATTGGAAGCGGCCGGACATGAAGTGCAGTCGCACACGGTTTCCCATGCACGCTTGACAGAGGCATTGCCCGAACAGTTGCAACGTGAAATGCAGGAAAGCCGCCGCAAGATCGAGGCGGAAATGCATCACCCGGTACAGGCGCTTGCCTATCCCTTTGGATTGCATGATGGCGCGGTCATGCAAGCGGCGCGGATAGCGGGGTACCAGTGTGCGGTGCGTGCCGATGCGGATCCGTCAATCGGCGAACCGCTGCTCTATCGCATGCCCCGTCTGCGCATGGGTTACGGCGATGACCTGGCGCTGTTTGCGGAATGCATGGAAGCGTCAGCGCGTAGCCGCTGAAACTGCACGTGCGCGCCCGATGCGGCCACGTTCACTACGCAGCCCCGGTTTGTCCGAGCGCCATCGCCAACTGAGCACGCCGATTGATTCCAAGTTTTCGATACACACGGCGCGTCAATTCAGCAACCGTATGTTGTGAGATGCCGCATTGGCTCGCTACCTCACGTTTGGTGGATCCCTTCACCAGCAATTGCGCAATTTCGATTTCGCGCTCAGATAGGTCTGACGCTACTGCTGTAACGACGCTTTTCGGTAAATCCTTACCGGCATGGCGTCCCAGGATTTGCAAGGTTGGTAGCGGTAGTACACCCGGTAGCAAACTTTCGACATCCACCGTCACGTGGTAGTTACATGCCTGGGGCTCTTCTGGATTGGTGATGTTCTGCCGCTGGTTACATCGGTACAAGAATGCTTCCAGTTGCTGGAGCAGTCCGTACAACTCACGAACATCATCTTTGTTGAAGTTTCCCGCGTGGAGACTGTTCCAATAGAAATCAGTCTCGGTCTTGGCTGAGCGAGGCTTGATGAATCGGAGGATCTCTCGGCGTCGCTCTTCACAAAAGAGGGGCGCCATGGATGCGAGCGCCGCTTCGTCGGCGGCATCGCCAATTTCATAGGTGGCAACGATGGCTTGGCGGGTCACCACCCATGTGGGCAGCCGCCTTCCGCGCCCAGCTCGAAGCATCGACGTGAGCCCAACGGCCTCGAGGGCATCCATGGCCGACTGAATTTCCTTCTGCGACCGTTGTGCGCTCAACGCCACTTCCGCGATGGTGGCAGGGCGCCCAAAGCGCCGCAGAATCTCAAATGCACACAGGTGGTTGACGTTCACCAGGGCCTCTCGGAGGCCTGGGGTACGAATATCGATGGGTGATGATTGTTCAGCCATCAGGTCACTTTGGGAGCGCGAAAGTTGTACGGATTACTGCACCATAACTGTACCGCTGAGCAGTCGTCATGTAGTTCGATCGAGCCATGTCGGAGTTCAAAGTGAGGCTTCAGTTGCCCATTCGTGGATTTGAGTGAGTCAGATTCGACTTTCATTCGAATAAATGAGGTAGTTTCGCTCTGTTCGTGGCGTACACAACCAAAAAGGATTTCGATCCCTGCTCTGATTAATCAGGGCTAGGTTGTTGTGCGTCTACTGGCGAGCGGGGCCGATGTAAGTCACTTTATTACTAAAAAGTGACGATATACTTCTGCTGGCGCCCTTGTCGCAATCGCCACCTTTCCCGCGGCGTTTCATGGCTAACTCACGGCATCGCCGAGTGACAGTAGGAGGCACTGACCATTCACGACCCACTTCTGACCCGCGAAGCCCTTGCCGAGCTCCCGCCGGACATCGCGCACAGCCCGTTGTTCAATGGTGACCTCGCCCCGACACCAACCGGTCGTCGCACCTGGACCACATACAACTTTGCCGCGTTGTGGATTGCCATGGCGCACTGCATTCCGACGTATCTGTTGGCTGGCGGCCTGATCGCCGTGGGCATGAACTGGTGGCAAGCACTGTTGACCATCGGATTGGGCAATCTGATCGTGCTGATTCCGATCCTCCTGAATGCACATCCGGGAACGAAGTACGGCATTCCATTCCCGGTGCTCGCGCGGAGCAGCTTTGGAACAGTCGGCGCAAACGTACCCGCGCTCCTGCGCGCAGTGGTGGCATGCGGTTGGTTTGGCATTCAGACGTACATCGGCGGCGAGGCCGTGCGCACCTTTTTAGTAGCAGCCTGGCCTGCGTTCGACCAAGTTGGCGGCGGCGCCATGATCTTGGGATTAGGAATCCCATCCGCAATTACCTTCATGATTTTCTGGTCGATCAACATCTTGATTGTCTTGGTCGGTATGAACGCGGTGCGCGTCTTTGAGAATTGGTCCGCGCCGCTCATCTTGCTGATGGGCGTGTGGCTTCTCATCTGGATGGTGAGCCGCGCCGGCGGCTTGGGGCCGATGTTTGACCGCCCATCATCATTTGCCACCAACGCTGACTTTTGGAAAGTCTTTGTGCCGTCACTCACCGGGATGATCGGTTTCTGGGCAACGCTGAGCCTGAATATCCCTGATTTCACGCGCTTTGGCCGCGGGCAGCGTGAGCAAATGCTCGGTCAAGTATTGGGACTTCCCACCACCATGATCGCCTTCAGCATGATGGCGGTGATCATCACCAGCGCTGCAGAAACCATTCTGAAAGGTAGCGATCCGAAGACGCTGTGGGATCCGGTAGTGGTGCTTGCGCAGATCACCAGTTCCAAGGCGCCCGCTGGTCTTGATGCGCCGCTCTTGGCGAGTGAGGGGACACGCATTGTCGTGGCGGTACTCAGCCTGTTTGGCGTGGCAGTAGCGACCATCAGTACCAACATTGCGGCGAATGTCATCAGTCCTGCCAATGACATTGCCAACTTGGCACCCCGGCATATCTCATTCAAGATGGGTGGAGTGATCACTGGCGTCGTTGGCATTGTCATCATGCCGTGGAAGCTGCTGGCAAGTGCTGACACGTATATCTTTGATTGGCTGGTTGGATACTCAGCGCTGCTGGGGCCGATCGCTGGAATCATGATTGCCGACTATTGGATTCTGCGCCGCAAAGAACTTGATGTCCCGGATCTCTATCGCACCACGGGTCGATACGCCGGAACCAACTGGGTGGCAATCGTTGCGTTGCTGGCGGGCATCGCGCCGAATGTGCCGGGATTCCTTCATTCCGTGCATGTGCTCGGCGGCGAGCCAGGCATCTTCACCGACATCTATCCCTATGCGTGGTTCACCGGCGTGGCGATCGCTGCCACGGTGTATGTGATTGGGATGCGTATTCGCCCTGGCTTTGGCGTACCGGCGCGATGAGGTGAAACGTGTGCGGTCTTAAGCGGTGAGCGTCTTGGCTGCCACCGCAAGTAATACCATCGCCAATACCAAACGCAACCATTTCGGTGAGCACCAACCTGCTGCGATACTGCCCGCGATCACTGCGGGAACCGATCCCAGCAGCAGGCTGAGAAGCATGGCGCCATCCACTAAACCTGCAAACAAGTAGCCGGTACCGGCAACCATCGCAAGTGGAATGGCGTGTGCAATGTCGGTGGCAACCAATCGGTGCGGCGTCATTCGCAGTGGATAGATGGCCACCAGCATCACGGTTCCCAGCGCCCCCGCGCCCACCGAGGTGAGCGCCACCAATAATCCGAGCACACTGCCTGCGAAGATAGTGAGTCCGCCTTGCCGCTCTTTGAAGCGCGCGGGTGCCGCAATGCGCCGATTACGAGCGATGGCCTGCAGCCACGGCGCCAACATCAGACCGACCGCGGTCACGGCTACCACTACGCCGATCGCCTTGGTGAGCCACTCAATGCGTTCCAGCCGCATGCCGATCGCCATCAGCACCACGACAGCGATCGCGACTGGAATGCTGCCCATCCACAGTCGGCGCACCACTTGCCAGTCGACATTGCCGCCGCGTTGATGGATTGCTACTGCAGCCAATTTGGTGAGCGGCGCAAACCACAGGTCGGTCGCTACGGCAGTTGCGGGTGCAATGCCAAAAAACAAGATGAGAATGGGAGTCATCAGCGCGCCGCCGCCGACACCAGTGAGTCCGACGACGCACCCAGTGACCGCACCTGCGATGACGAACGATCCGTCAATCATCCTTCGAACACCTCGTCGACGAGATCCAGTCCGCGATCGATGATGTCAAACGATTCAGCCATCTGCTGTTCAGTGATGCATAGCGGCGGATTGCACATCACCAAGTTCCACTGCAGCACAGTGAAGAGGCCGTTGTCGCGATAGAAGGTTCCAAGTTTGCCCATCACTGGGTGACTACCGGCGTACGGGACCAACCGTTCACCGGCAGCATTCTTCTGCAGTTCAATAGTTCCAAAGAGTCCGATGTTGCGATGCTCTTTGATGCAGCGGTGCTTCTTGGCAAGGCGCTCCATGTGGCCGCGCATCACCGTACCCATGTGGGCCGAATGTTCAACCATGCCCTCTTCAACGATCACATTGATCGCAGCGAGTGCGCATGCCAGGCACAGTGGATGTGCGTTGTAAGTCAGACCGCCCCAGAACACGTTCTCTTGGAAATGCGCGGCGATACGGTCGCTTACGGCCATGACACCGAGCGGCAGATAGCTACTCGTCAGCCCCTTTGCCATCGTGCAAATGTCCGGAACAATGTCGCCGTGCTCAAACGCAAAGAGTTTGCCGGTGCGTCCCCAGCCGCTCATCACTTCGTCGCAGACAAGCAGGATGCCGTACTTCTCCAGCAGTGTCTTCAGTCCCTTGAGGTAGCCCTTTGGTGGCGGCAGGATGCCGTTGGTGCCGGTGACGGTCTCAATGAACATCGCCGCAATGTTCTTCGGACCCTCGTATTGGATCACTTCTTCCAGATATTTCAGGTTGTTGGTGACGATTTCTTCGTCGGTGGTTCCGAAGCTGAATTCATAAGGCCTCGGATCCATGACGCGCACCACGCCGGGCATGCCCGGCTCCGTCGGCCAGCGCCGTGGGTCGCCGGTGAGGCTTATGGCGCCGTTGGTCGCACCGTGGTAACTGCGATAGCGCACCAGGATCTTGTTGCGCCCCGTGAACATGCGCACGGCTTTGATAGCGTTCTCGTTCGCTTCCGCACCACCGAGGGTGTAGAAGAATGTGTTCAGATCACCGGGAAGTAACTCCGCCAAGCGCAGTGAGAGTTTCGCGCGAATCTCGGTTGCCATGCCCGGGTAGGCATACGCCAGTGTGGCGGCTTGATCTTGAATCGCTTTGATCACCTTGGGATGACCGTGTCCGATGTTCACGCTCATCAACTGGCTGTTGAAGTCGATCCATCGTTGCCCTTCGGGTCCGTACAGGTAGATGCCCTCGGCGCGTGCAATCGGCAGTGGATCCACTTTGCCAGTCGCGCTCCAAGAGAACAGGCTGTACTTCTTGCACGTGTCGATGATTTCGCGCGAACTCATGTGCCCAGCGGATACGTGGGGAGCATGGGGAGCATTGGATGCGTCGGTGTGCGTGGTGGTGTTCATGGTGTTTGCAGCTTTCTCAGCTCATCCAATTCTGATCGCGTTGCAGTGCCCACTTGCTGGTGAGCTTTCGTTGCCGCGTCCAGAAGCGGTATCCATCCCAGCCGGTGATATTGCCGTGGCCAAAGCAAGAGTCATTCCAGCCGCCAAATCCAAACGGCTCGCGCGGCACGGGCACACCGATGTTCACGCCGCACATGCCAGCCTCCACGCGGTCGATCACGCGCCGCGCCAAGTCACCACTGGAGGTGTAGATACTGCTGGCATTGCCGTAGGGACTGGCATTTTCTATCTCGATCGCCTTATCTAGGTTAGGCACGCGGATCACGCTGAGCACTGGGCCAAAGATCTCCTCGCGTGCGGCGGCCATTTCTGGAGTGACTCCTTCGATAATCGTTGGACCAACCCAATAGCCGCCGGCATCATTTGCGCCCGCGCCAGACGTTCGGCCATCAAGGGTGACCTTGGCGCCAGCCTTCTCAGCTTGGTCGATGTATCGGTTGATGCGCTCACGTGCGGCCGCCGTCGTAACGGGTCCAAGATCTTTACCGACGGTGATCTTGGCAGCGCGGTCGCGCACTGCTGCAAGGATGTGATCAACATCGCCGACGGCAAGCAGCACACTGGCTGCCATGCAGCGCTGGCCAGCGCATCCCGTGAAAGATGCGACGATATTTTCCGCCGTGACTTGCAGGTCCGCGTCGGGCACCACAATCAGGTGATTCTTGGCACCACCGAGGCAGAGTGCGCGCATTCCGTTGGCACTCGCGCGTCCGTAAACGGCCTTGGCAACCTTGGTACTGCCCACGAAACCCAGCGCCTTGATGTCCGGGTGATCACAAAGTGCTTCCACGACTTCACGCCCGCCTTGCACCATGTTGAAGACGCCCGCAGGGAGTCCCGCCTGCGCGAGCAATTCCGCCAGTCGAAGCGTCGAGAGCGGCACACGCTCGCTCGGCTTGAGCACGAAGGAATTGCCGCCGACCAATGCTTGCGGCAGCATCCACAATGGAACCATCATCGGGAAGTTAAACGGGGTAACGCCAGCCACCACCCCGAGCGGAACATAGGCAAGTTCACATGCCACGCCACGGCTCACTTCAAGCTGGTTACCTGCAGCCAGGTTCGGCAGCGAGCAGCCGTACTCCACGCATTCGATACCTTTTTCTACTTCCGCTTTCGCTTCGCCGAACACTTTGCCGTTCTCGTGCGAGAGAAGCCAGGCCAGTTCGTCCAGATTCTTCAGCATCAATTCGCGCAGTCGGTACAAGACATGCGCGCGGTCACGAATCGGCCACTGTCCCCAGTCGCGCGCTGCCGCCGCACCTGCCTGCACAGCGGCATCAACATCATCCGCTGCGCCCATCTTTACTTGGGCAATGACTTTGCCAAAGCGCGGGTTGATCACATCTTGCACGGCGGTGTTTGAGATCGGGTCCCGCCAGTGGCCGCCGATCCAGTGCCGTGCGGTGGTATAGGTGACGAAATCGTCACTGCTGGCGGAGAACGGCTTGATTGCGGGAGCGAATGGTGTTGCTGTCATGATTGATGTCTCAGGCCCGCTTGACGGCGGTTGGCTGTGCAAGCTTGTTGCGCACGGCGAGTGATTGCGTGAAATCAGCGAAGGCAGGGCGGGGTACATACTTGCCCCAACCTGCTGTTGCGTGGAGCTTCCCGTCTTGCCACAGAACCGCACCGCGGGAAAGGGTGACCGCGGCATTGCCAGTGACTGTCATTCCTTCAAAGACGTTGAAGTCGCCGTTCTGGTGGTGCGTGCGTGCGGAGATGATGCGCGTTGCTGCGGGGTCCCACACAACGATGTCGGCGTCGCTACCAACGGCGATGGTTCCCTTGCGTGGGTAGCAGTTATAAATGCGCGCGGCGTTGCTACTGGTCAGAGCGACAAACTCACTTGGGGTGATGCGCCCGCTGCCGACGCCGTGGTGCCACAGGACGCTCATGCGGTCTTCAATGCCGCCGGTACCGTTGGGGATCTTGCGGAAGTCGCCACGTCCTGCTCGCTTCTGTGCAGTGTCAAAGACGCAGTGGTCCGTACCGATGACTTGAATGGCACCGGATTGGATGCCGTGCCACAGCGCGGCTTGGTGTTCGCGCGGTCGGAACGGCGGGCTCATGACGTAGTGCGCAGCTTGATCCCAGTCTTCGTTTCGATAGACCTCTTCGCTGATGATCAAGTGCTGAATGAGCGCCTCGCCGAAGGCGCATTGGCCCTCGCCGCGCGCGCGAGCGATCGGATCCAGTGCATCGCTGCAACTGGTGTGCACCACGTACAGCGGTACCCCAATGACTTCAGCAATGCGCAGTGCGCGATTGCTCGCTTCGCCTTCAACTTCCGCGGGGCGCGACAGTGGATGGCCTTCTGGGCCAGTGATACCGCGCGCAAATATCTCGTTTTGGAAGTGTGCAACCAGTTCACCGTTTTCAGCGTGCACCAGGCAGATTCCGCCCAGGTCGCGCACGCGGATGAAACTCTTTACCAGTACCGAGTCATCCACCATGATGGCGCCCTTGTACGCCATGAAGTGCTTGAAGCTATTGATACCGCGGCGTGTGACCTCGGCCATTTCTGTATGCGTGCGATCACTCCATCCAGTGATCGCCATGTGGAATGAATAATCGGCAGCTGCTTTCGCGGCGCGTCCATTCCAGATGTCCAATGCCTCCAGGAGGCTTTGCTCCGGACCCGGAATCACAAAGTCAATGATCATGGTGGTTCCGCCGGCTGCTGCTGCGGCGGTTCCCGTGAAGAAATCATCTTTGGAGACCGTCCCCATGAACGGCAACTCCATATGCGTGTGCGGGTCGATACCCCCCGGCATGACAAACGCGCCGCCCGCTTCAATCACGCGCGCTCCAACCGGAGCCTGCAGACTCTCGGCAACCGCGGCCACCTTCTGGCCAGCAATCAGAACATCCGCGCGCCATTGCCGGTCAGCGGTAACGACCGTTCCGCCACGAATCAAAGTGGTGTCGCTCATAAAGACCTCATTGACGAGTGATTTCTGGATATGCCTCGGGGCGTCGGTCGCGATAGAACTGCCAGACGCTACGCACTTGATCGATCACGCCAAGATCAAGGTCTGCCACCAGCAGTTCATCGTTGTCCTCGCTGGCCTGCGCGACGGTCTCGCCGCGCGGGTTCACAAAGTAGCTAGTTCCGTAGAACTTTCCAATGTTCCACGGCGCCTCCGTACCCACGCGATTGATGCAGCCCATGTAGTAGCCGTTCGCCACCGCATGTGCGGGCTGCTCAATCTTCCATAGATATTGCGAGAGTCCTGCTACGGTGGCTGACGGGTTGAAGACGATCTCCGCGCCGTTCAGGCCCAAGCATCGCGCGCCCTCTGGGAAGTGACGGTCGTAGCAGATGTACACGCCGATGGTGGCGTAGCGCGTCTTGAAGACTGGGTAGCCGCCGTTTCCTGGCTTGAAGAAGAACTTCTCGAAGAAGCCCGGGTTCACTTGCGGAATGTGTTGCTTGCGGTACTTGCCAAGGTAAGTGCCATCAGCGTCGTAGACGGCAGCGGTGTTGTAGAAGACGCCGCTCATCTCGCGTTCATACACCGGAACGATCACCACCATGGCATGCTTCTTGGCAGCAGCGGCAATCAGGTTGGTGGTGGGACCGGGGACTTCTTCGGCAGCCTCGTACCAGCGCGGATCTTGGCTGGGGCAGAAGTAAGGGCCGTTGAAGATCTCTTGGAGGCACAGAATCTGTACGCCCTTCTTGCCAGCGTCTTCGATCATGGCAAGGTGTTTGTCCACCATCGCCTTCTGAATTTCTTTGACGGGGCGCTTCTCATCGTTCAGCGGGTTGCTACATTGGATGAGGCCGCAGCGGACGATCTTGCTCTTGGTAGTCATGTGGTGTCCCTTATCTCTGGTGCTCAGTGAGCGCCTTTTTTCGGTCGAAGCGGCTTGCCTTCGTGGGAAAATTCGTTCCAACTTGCGGGGGAGTGTCCGTTATCCACGGGCGCCATGGTGATGCACTCTGGCACTGGGCAGACGATTTGGCAGAGATTGCAGCCAACGCATTCTGCCTCGTCAACGTGGGGAACGCGCGTGTCTTGTTGCGGGTGGATGCACTGGTGCGCGCCGTCGTGACATGCGGCGACGCACAGTTGGCAACCGATGCACTTGTCGGCGTCGATCTTTGCCACCGTCTCGTAGTTCATGTCCAAGTCGCCCCACTCCGTGTACGCAGGAATGGCTTTGCCAACCATTTGATCAATCCGATCGAAACCATGCGTGCGCATGTACTCCTGCAACCCATCGGTCATGTCTTCCACAATGTTGTAGCCGCGCAACATCACTTCAGTGGCAACCTGCACCGTGCTGGATCCAAGCAAGATGAATTCAACCGCATCACGCCAGTTACTGATTCCGCCGATGCCGCTGATCGGCAGTCCAAACTGCTTCTCGCGGGCAAGGGCTGCCACCATATGCAGAGCGATTGGCTTGACTGCCGCGCCACAGTAGCCACCGTTGGTGCTCATGTTGCCAACCCGGGGCAACGGGATGAATCGATCAATATCAACACCAACGATGCTCTTAATGGTGTTGATCAGCGACACGCCGTGCGCGCCGCCGCGTCGGGCTGCCAAACCATGCGGCACGATGTTGCCAACATTCGGAGTCAGTTTGACCAGTACCGGCACGGTGCTGTACTTGACGGCCCAACCAGTGATGCGTTCATTGATGGCAGGCTCTTGGCCCACCGCGCTACCCATGCCGCGTTCGCACATTCCGTGCGGGCAACCGAAATTCAGTTCCAGTCCGTCCGCGCCCGCATCAATGGATTTCTTGATGATTTCCCGCCATTCCACCTCGGTTTCCACCATGAGGGAGACAATGATCGGGTTCTTTGGAAAGAGCTTCTTGGTCTCAGTAATTTCCCGTAAGTTTGTTTCCAAGGGGCGATCGGTAATGAGTTCAATATTGCTGAAGCCCGCCGCCTGCACGCCGCGGATGGTGTGTCCAGCGAAGCGGCTGGAAACATTCTGAATCGGTACGCCAAGGGTCTTCCACACCGCGCCGCCCCAACCGGCTTCGAACGCGCGTTGAATCTGTCGGCCACTGTTCGCTGGCGGTGCGCTTGCAAGCCAGAATGGATTTGGTGATTGAATTCCGCCGGTATTCGTGCTGAGGTCAGGCATGTGATGCACCTCCAGTGCGGTCGTTCTTGCTGGCTGCAGTTCTGTTGTCGTTCATGCGTCCCATGTCTCCCATGACGGCGGCATCGATGGCATGTGCTGCAATCTTTCCTTCCGCCGCGGCATTCACCACTTCTTTACCACCGTTCGTGCAGTCGCCACCGGCGTACCAACCTGGTCGTCCGGTGTAGCCGTTGGCATCCACCATGATTCGGCCGCGATCCACACGGATGCCAGGCATCGCCTCAAGCATGCGCCCCAGCTTTGCTTGGCCGATGGCCATGAGAACCAAGTCGGCTGGAAGCGTGAACTCTGTTCCAGCGACAGGATTCTTGTTGGTATCAACGCGCACGCACTGAACATGCTGCACATGACCGGTGCCGGTGCATGCCGTTGCGACGGCTTGCCACTGCGCGGTCGCGCCCTTACTGAATGCAGCAGACCATTCGTGGGCGTATCCACTCATGTTGTCTTGCACGCCTCGGTACAGCATGGTGACTGAGTGAACCCCCAGGCCACGCAACTCTCGTGATGCGTCAACCGCTGTGTTTCCGCCACCAATCACCACTGCGTGGCGCACCTTGGAAAGATCGATCGTCCCAAGTTTCATAGCCTCAATCCACGACACCGCTCCATGCACGCCAGCGAGGTCTTCACCAGGAATTCCCAAGGCGCTGTCAGCACCGAGTCCGGCGCCAACAAATACGGCGTCGAAATCTTGTTCAAGCGAGGCAAGCGAAACCTGTTCACCGACAGTGACGCCGGTACGCACTTCAATGCCGCCGATGGAGAGCACCCAGTCGGCCTCTACCAGTGCGCGCTCAGCCTTCATCTTGTACGGGGCAACGCCGCTGGCATTGAGTCCACCGATAGTTTCCTTACGTTCAAAGATGGTGCAGGCGTGCCCAAGGCGGCGCAATTCGTGCGCGGCGGCCAAGCAGGCTGGACCCGCGCCAATCAATGCCACGCGCTTGCCAGTGTCCTTGCCGGCTTCGAAGAATTTCCATCCTTCAGCAAATGCAATGTCAGTCGCGTAGCGCTGCAACTTGCCGATGGCGATCGGAGGTTGCTCGAGTTCGTTGTAGACACAGGCGCCAACGCACAACACCTCTACCGGACAAACCCGCGCGCAACTCATGCCCAGGATGTTGGACTCAAAGATGGTCTTGGCAGATCCGTGCACATTATCCGTGGAAATCTTGCGGATGAATTGCGGAATGTCGATGTGCGTTGGGCAGGCGTTGATACATGGCGCGTCGCTACAGAAGAGGCACCGGTTGGCTTCAACCATCGCGGCATCGCGCAGGAGCGGAAGTTTGAAGTCCTCGAATGCGGTTTCGGCGCGATTGGTAGGGAGGTGCTGATTCATGGTGATATGAGACACGCGGCCGGAGACATCCGACCGCGTGTCTGCGGCGCGTAGTTTACCTGTATCGGGCGTTTTACCGCCCAAGCGATTGGAGTAATGCTCAGTACACGCTGGTTGGGAAGTAGTACTTCGCCGCGTTCTCCGGGGTCACCAAGTCAACGTCAATCATCAAGTGCTGGGGCATGTAGCGCATCTTTTCTTCGCGCTTGCCGCCAATCAACACTCCGGCGGCCAGTTCCATTCCCGTAGCGATCATCGACGGCGGATAGGTGATATTGCCCGGGAACATCGGGTCCTTGTTCATGACGCGCTTGATGATGTCCTTCATTCCAGCGCCGCCCAGGATCCAGACACCGTCGACGCCCTTCTCGATGAGCGCTTGCTCGGCGCCGAGCGCCATGTCATCGTCGGAGGCCCAGATGGCGGTCACCTTCCCGGCCTTCTGCAGCAGGGTTTCGGTGACTTCCAGTGCTTTCTGCCGATTCCAGTTAGCAGCCTGTTGGCCAACAATCTTGATGCCCGGCTCAGCCTTGAAGACTTCCAATGCCGCAGTCACGCGATCGGTGTTCACCGTGCAAGGGATTCCCTCAAGCACAATGATGTTGCCAGTGGCCTTGCCTTTGCCACCAAGCTTGCTCACCATGAACTCAGCACTCTTTCTGCCAAACGCCTTGTTGTCGCCTTCGATGAAGATGTCGGCAACGGGCTTCAAGAAGCCGCGGTCAACGTTCACCACCAGAATGCCGCGATTGTGTGCTTCTTCGGCCACGGGGGTAATCGGCGCAGACTCGGTTGCCAAGATCACCAGCGCATCCACCTTCTTGGCCATCAGTGTTTCGATGTCAGAGACTTGCTTCTCAGGAGTTTCTGCGGTGGCGATGGTCCACTCAATTTCCGGGTGCAGTTTGGCGCATTCCTTGGCCCACCACACGACGCCAGCGGTCCAGCCGTGATCGGCGGCAGGAATGGATACGCCGATTTTCACTGTTGCAGTCACCGCTGCAGCGGCTGGTACGGCTTTCGTGGCGGGTTGCGCAACGATTGGCTCAGTGGCTGCAATGGCAAACAGTGCTGATGCGGACAGGATGACTGCGCTGGAGATTTTCAGAATGCTTGAAGGATTCATTGTGCGCGCAAAGGTACCGCCTTCCGCTTACGCACGCGAGCCGCGTTGCACCAACACTGCGAGCACGATCACTGCGCCCTTGACTGCACCCTGCCAATAGGGGCTTACGCCGGAGATAGTCAGGATGTTGGTGATCATTCCGAGGATCAGCACGCCCGCAACGGTGCCCCAAATGCGCCCAAATCCGCCGCGCAGGCTAGTTCCGCCGATCACCACAGCGGCAATGGCATCGAGTTCGCTACCGAGGCCTAACTGCGCTGTTGATACGGAGTTCATGCGCGAACTTTGCACCAACCCAGCAACGCCGGCAAGCGCTCCCATCAATGCGTAAACCCGAAAGCGGATCCACGCAACCGGGACGCCGGCATACCGCGCCGCGGTTTCGTTGGCGCCCACTGCAACAAGTTGGCGCCCAAAGCGAGCGCGAGAAAGAAACCATTGCGCGGCAATCGCCACCGCGAAGAAGATCACCGTACTCCAGGAAATGGTCAGCGCCTTGCCTGCGCTGTTCTCTGCAAATGGAAGCGGAATGCCACCGCGCCCAAGTGCGCTGAACATGGTGGGGCTTTGCGATCGAATTTCTCCAGCCTCCGCGATGGCCAGCGCAATGGAACGGAATGCAGCAAGTCCACCAAGCGTGGCGATGAACGGCGCGATCCGGCCGAAGACAATCAGTGCGCCGTTCAGTGCGCCAGCGGCAGTGCCGGCAAGGATCGTGACCAATGCTCCGGAAACAACTGCGCTTGGTTCGCTCCAACCCGCTTCGATAAGCGCGTTCATGGCAGTAGTGCCAACAGCAGCAGCCAGCACCACCATGCTGCCAACTGAGAGATCAATTCCCGCGGAAACAATGACCAGCGTCATGCCAACCGCAAGGATGCCAACCGCAGCATTCTGATTGAGCAGGTTGCGAAAGTTCTCAATGCTGAGGAAGTCGCCGCCTTGTTTGAATGCGCTCACTGCAAAGAGCAGCACAAACGCCACCAGCACTCCCCAGTGTTCAAGAAAGCGTTGCATGCGCACGGCCATTCCGGTGTGTGATTTACTCATGAGTTTCCTGTCTTTCCGCGCGCAATCCTGAAGCAATTCGAACGATGCGCTCCTCACAGCCGGCCTCTGCCAGTTGCTCTCGAGTGACCTCACCAGCCACACTTCCATTGCGCATCACCAGGACGCGATGCGCCAGTCCAATCAGCTCCGGTAGTTCGGAACTGATGACAATGCACGCCAATCCCTCTTGTGCGAGCGCCGCAATGATTCGGTAAATCTCCGCCTTGGCGCCGATGTCGACGCCGCGGGTTGGCTCATCAATGATCAGTACGTTGGGGCGAGTTTCCAACCAACGCGCCAGCGCAAACTTCTGTTGGTTTCCACCGGAAAGCGAGGAGATGGGCAGACCCGGACGTGCGCAGCGGATGGCAAGTTCATTGATCCATCGCGCCGTCACGGAACGCTCCGCGACCGCATCAATGCGCGCGCCGCCGAATTGTGAAAACGCATCCAGCGATGGCAGCGTCATATTGGCAATACTTGAGAGCGAGACATGGAGCCCACGACCCTTGCGGTCTTCGCTGACGTAGGTCACGCCGTGACGCATGGCGGCACGCGGATCTTTGAATGTGCGCTCAGCACCAGCCACGCGGATCTTTCCGACCGGGCGGCGCAGGCCAACGATCGCTTCCGCCGTTTCGGTGCGCCCGCTGCCCACCAGGCCAGCGATGCCGACGATTTCACCAGGGAACACACGCACTGATACGTCGCGCGATCGATCTGCTGCACCAAACTCAATCAGCTCAATGGCTGGAGTTTCGCCCGGTTTCGCGCCTCCCTTGGGTGGATAGATCGACCCAAGCTCGCGACCAACCATTGCCTGTGCCATCGCATCTTCGGTGGCCACGGTGCCATCTTCCGATTGCAACACTCCTACAGCATTGCGCTGGAATCGTGCCACCAGTCGCCCATCGCGAAGAACGCTCACGCGGTCCGCCACATCCACTACTTCATCAAGATGATGAGAGATGAATAGCACCGCACGACCCTCGTCACGCAAGCGACGCAACAGTTGCAGGAGCTTGCTCGCCTCGTGTTCGCCAAGGACAGCGGTTGGCTCATCAAGAATCAAGACTTGCGCTTCACTAGCAAGACACTTGGCAATCTCCACATACTGGCAGTCGGCGATGGAGAGTTCACTCACGGCGCGGTCCAGGTCCATTTCTGCGCCGAGCATCGCCAGCAGCGCTCGGGCGCGCTCGCGTTGTTGCGGCCGATCCACAGCAATTCCTGCAAGAAATGTTGGTTCGCGTCCCAGCAACACATTCTCCGCAACGCTCAGTGTTGCAACCAGATTGAGTTCTTGATGCACCATGGAGATGCCCGCGCGAATTGCGGCGCGTGGACCGCGGAGTATGGTTGGCTCGCCGTTACGGAGTACTTCGCCTGCATTCGGCGCCAGCGCTCCGGAGAGCACCTTCATCAGCGTGCTCTTGCCCGCGCCATTTTCTCCAACAACTGCATGGATTTCGCCCGCCATGAAATCCACGGTGACCTCATCAAGGGCGCGCACGCCGGGATACTCCACGGTGACACCGCGCACCCCCATGCGCGGCAGTGTGGCGTGTGCCGCCGCACCGACCTGCTTGACGCCTGCGAAATCCATCACGCCTTCTTGAGGAAGCACGTCTTCAGAACAAAGGTTCCCTTGCCATCGCGCACTTCTACTTCTTCGGTCATGGTGTTGGGGTCCTGGTTCTCAATGGTGCGGTGCGGTGCGCTACTACAGTCAGAATGTGTATCCAAACGCTTCAATTTCGCGGGCATGCCACTTGGCAACCAGCGCTTGGCTCTGCGGCGAATACAGGGCGCGGTAGTCCCCGCCATCCTTGCGGTCGCTGGAGTTGCGGTGCGCCAACTGCACCTTGCCTTGGGCACCAATTCGATTGAGGACTTCTTCAAATCCCTGAGAAAGCGCCTCGTATTTGATCATGTAGTCAAAGCACGGCTTGCCATCAATGGAGTAAATGCCCCAATTATCCAGGCGCGAGTGATGCATGGCGCGCCACAGCGGGGAGCACATATCGCGGTCGAAATTGCTGAGATCCTTCACGCCGCGCTTCTTGTGTCGATGCGAGTACAGCGAAATCTGTCGGTCCCACGGATTGCGTTCGATGGAGAACTTGAAGTAGTCGCGGAACTTCTCGTCACCGAGCACGGAACGAACTTGGCGCGCATTGGCATGGAACCACAAACCAAACACGTTTGGAAAGTATCGACGCAAGGTGCCGCGGTGGCCGCGCACAACATCGTCACGCTCTGGCGCGCCAGCCGTCAATTCCGCCACGCTGATACCGCACAATTCGCGCAAGGCATGCAACACCGATGTACTACCGGTTTTCTCCGTGCGTAGAAATATAAATCGATACTTGTGGGAGATCAGCATGGCGCGCAGCAAGAATACCGCAATGCGTGCAAGTCACTACGCGTTGGGCTCACTTCGCGCGACTTGCTCGACCCGTGTTGGTTGGCGCTCCGGTTGGCCTTCCATTGGCATCAGCGGGGGTTCCAGGCTTCCACGAGCGCACTTCATAATCAGCGCCCAGGGTATGGAGTTCGTCGCACCATCCGTTCGCCCAATGAATCCGCAGGAATCCATCAGCAATCCACCAGCAACCCACTTTCACTTCATCGATGGATTTCCACGCGACATGGCTCGATTGAATGGCAATGGCAAACTTCTCGCCAGTGGTCGATTGCGCTACCGGCAGCTCGTACACCCCGATCCACGAGGCGTAACTCGCTGGGGTGCGAACCGCCTGTCCAAAGTTGCTGGGTGCCGCATCTCGCGCAACGCCAGGTCCCCAAGAGCGCTTCGCCAGTTCACCGGTGGGCTTGCGCAAGATCACATCACGCCATCCATCGACGTAATCAATGACGATGCACCCATCAGCCATCACCCAGTGCCCGGATTCGCCGCGCGCTCCGTGCGGACCCTTCGACCAGTTGCTCACTGCGCCTCCGTCGGCCGCCAAGACAACATCGAACGTCACATTCTCATCATCAACGAGCGTCCACGAACCGGCAGCGTCCGCTGCGGCGATTGGCGCGCCGAGCACATCACTGCTGCCGGTTGGCGCAACGCCTTTTTCCTTCAGCTCAAAGTCCGCCGTGAGGATGCCCATGAACCGTCCATCCTTGGTCACTGGCACCGAGAAAGTCATCATTTCTACATCGCCGCCGCCAGCATCAAAGTACGGCTCGGACCACATCGCTTTGCCAGATTTCCGCGGCAGGGCGAACCACGCCAGCATTGGATAGTCGTAGCCATCAACAGCAAGTGTCCGATGCGCAATGGTCCCCTTGCGGCGGTACGCGTACGGAGCCAATTGTTTCCCGGCATAGGCAGGGTCAAGTGCAAACGTGGTCCCGTACGCGTCAGGGTGCTTGGCTAGGAAGCTATCAAGTACTGGATAGATGGACTCTTCAGTGAGTTGCACCGTTGCCAACGCCGATAGCTCCGCTTTGATGGAAGTCTCCAGCGCGGTTCGTTCTGTTTCAGTAGGTACCACCCACTCCGGAGTCTTGCAGCCAGCAAGCGCAAGGATCGGCAACAACGCAAACACGACGAGAGTGCATGTGGAGCGGTTCATATACGCCCAACTGTATCCGGCGCCAAGTTGTCATGCGACTGTCACGAAGCAGTGGTCATGCTGAGCGCCACTGCCTCAGCCACTTTGATGCCATCGATACCCGCGGAAAGAATCCCCCCCGCGTAGCCCGCGCCTTCACCCGCTGGAAATAATCCCAGTGTGTTGAGGCTTTGGAAGTCATCAGCATCGCGCGTGATCCGAATGGGCGATGAGGTGCGCGACTCCACGGCGGTGAGTACGGCGTCGTGCAGGTCAAAGCCCTTGATTTGCTTGGCAAATGCAGGAATCGCCTCGCGAATCGCAGTAATTGCGTAGTCGGGCAGTGCCGTGGCAAGGTCGCAGAGATGTACCCCGGGCGTGTATGAAGGAGTCACCGTGCCCAGCACAGTGGATGGGCGCTTTGCCAAGAAGTCACCGACGAGTTGACCAGGCGCTTCATAGTTGCGGCCGCCAAGTTCATACGCTCGTGATTCCCAGAAGCGCTGGAATGCAAGGCCGGCAAGCGGATCGCCCGGGTAGTCCTCTTCCGGAGTGATACCCACCACGATGCCCGCGTTTGCATTGCGCTCGCTGCGCGAATACTGACTCATACCGTTGGTGACCACGCGGCCTTCTTCTGATGTTGCCGCCACCACCGTACCGCCTGGGCACATGCAGAATGTGTAGACGGACCGACCGTTACGCGCGTGATGCACCATCTTGTAATCAGCAGCGCCCAAGAGCGGGTTGTCGGCGTTGCTCCCATACCTGCACTTATTGATGAGTGACTGCGGATGTTCAATGCGGAATCCGATGGAGAACGGCTTGGCCTCAATGTGCACGTGGTGGCGATGCAGCATCGCAAATGTATCGCGCGCGCTGTGTCCAATAGACAACACCAGATGATTGGTTGCGATGCGCTCGCCATTGGCGAGCACCACGCCGCATACGCGCTGTGATCGAGCACCACCATTCGCGGCTGCAATGTGTTCGAATTCAATGTCGTCGACGCGGCTTTCGAAACGAATTTCACCGCCCAGTTCAATGATCTTGGCGCGCATCCGCTCCACCATTGCCACAAGCCGAAATGTGCCGATGTGCGGTCTGCTGACAAAGAGGATTTCCTCGGGCGCGCCCGACGTAACAAACTCCCGCAGCACCTTGCGTCCGTAGTGCTTTGGATCTTTCACTTGGCTATACAGCTTGCCATCGGAGAATGTGCCGGCGCCGCCTTCACCAAACTGCGTGTTTGATTCCGTATCCAAGATGCCTTGCCGCCACATCTTGAACGTGTCCTTGGTACGTTCGCGCACGGCCTTACCGCGTTCCAAGATCAACGGGCGAAAGCCGGACTGCGCCAGAATCAGTCCCGCGAACAGTCCTGTTGGCCCCATGCCAATCACGATTGGTCGAGGCGACTTTGCAGAAGTTGCGGTGGCGCGCGCAACAAACTTGTAATCCGTATCAGGCGTGATACCCAGCTTTGCGTTGCGCTTGGCACGCGCCAGTACGGCGTCTGGGTCACGCACTTCAACATCCACCGTATAGACAAACAGAATGGCGTACGGCTTGCGCGCGTCAATGCCCCGTTTGTAAATTTCAAATCGCAGCAGATCTGCTGACGGGATACCAAGGCGCGCCAGAATCGCCGGACGGAGTGCGTCGGCAGGGTGCTCAAGCGGAAGGGCCAGTTCGTTCAGTCGCAGCATCGATTCGTCAGCGGGTTCGCCACGCTCACTCTATCGTCGCAGGACCTGCCGGGAGATGCAGCGAAATGACGAATTGGAATCCAAAGACCGGATACGCCATCCGCACCCGATACAGTTGCAGTGCGTCCAGATCTTGCCGCATCTCCCCGGCGACGCGCGTCAGCATGCGGCGATAGTTCGGTATTTCAGGCATTTCGAACGACTCTTCGCCCGGCTTGTAAATCTCCACCGTCTCAGGAACCGAGGCTCGATCGATGTCGCGCCATGCATCATTTGGGTTCGCCGCGCCGCGCATGCTTGGGGCATAGACACTCAGCAGGGGCGATTCTTCGGTGAAAGTACCTGCTGGCGCCAGCAGATCAAAGACCAGCAATTTCACCGGCGCAGTGGGCTGTGCGAACGGTCCCACCAGCGGCCGCTCCGGTCGCGCAAATCGCGATCGCCATTCCGGCACACGCACCATGGCCAACATGTCCGTGAGTGCATGCTTGCCGAGCCCGGACTGCCGCAGGCGATACATCATTTTTCCACCGACGTTGTCTACATCAAGAACCGCGGGCTTGTTGGTATAGAGATCCTCAAGCGACAGCGTGCTTGAAGGGACATCCACTGCGTCGGTGTGCGCATTCGCCACCGCGCCGATGGCGTCAAATGCAAAGTTCACCGGAATATCGTTTCGCAGGCGTCGCAGTGCAATGAATCCTTGCAGTACGGTGGCCGACAGCATGTCGGGGTTGTCATGACTACGCGTCACGAACGTGGTGGAGAGCCACGTGGCGGCCTCCACGCCGCGCAGCTCACGCATCCCTTTGAAGACGCGGTAGCGGCTATCAAGTTCGAGGCGCCGCTGCATGTCCGGCTGATTGGCACAAATCGCCGCGTTGAGCGCAGCGCGCGTGCCGAATGAATCGCGGATGATCCGGCTGAACTGTTCGATCGCATCTATCGCCGCATCCGCCGTCGTTTGCGGCGCACCCTTGGTCACCGCTGCCTCAACGATGCCGCGCAGGGTCTCAGGCCCTGGCACGCGCTGCAGCATGTCCAACGGATTGGGGAGCGCAATGGCACCCAGGGTCCTGCTGATCAGTACTCGGCTGACGCCCAGGTGCGTGGCCAGCGCCGACGGCCTCCGCGGCGCATCCGGTATCTCAGCGAACATCCGCCGAAGGGAGGAGGCTAACTCAGCGGCGATGCCTACTTCTGGACGGTCCGAAGCAACGCCAGTGAGCGTGGCCTCAGGGCTTGCTTTTTTGGCATTTGGGTTGATTTTTGCTGCGGATTTCAAGAATCTCTTACCTCGGTTTCATGGCCGTCATCTGTGCAGTCTGCAATTGGATTGACCGGCTTGCAAGTGAAAATATTTACAACAATGGAACTTCGGTGCTTGCTCATGCCTGCTCACGGAGGCATGATTGGTCCACCATGCGCTCTAGCCCCACATCTATCGTTTTCGCGATGGCCTTCTTGGCCCTCACGCCACTCGCGTCCGCTCAATACTCCTCGGATCCCGCCACCCCGGACGCTCTTGTTACCACCGCTAATGATGACGTGCAGACCAAGATGGCAACCGCGCCGAACGGCGACCAGTACATCTCGTACTTCTCAGGCGTTGGCTACGACGTTTACGTGATGCGCGTTGATTCGACTGGTCAAATCGTCTGGACAACACAGGCTGAGGATCGTCCAGCTGCCCTCACTTCCACCACTGACTACGGCATGTCGAGCGATTCGTCCGGCAATGTCTACGTTTGCTACAACTCGCTTGATCCCGTGTCGGGCTTGGCGCAGTTTCGGATGACCTCAGTCAACGCAAGCGGCGCAATCCGCTGGGCGACTCCGCTCTACACCGCCGCCGACACCAACTATGGCAACCTCGGCAACGGTCGATGCGTGGTCGCTTCCGATGGCTTTGTCTGGGCTGCTCACGGAGTGGGCTTTGATAGCTCGGTCACCCGCGTCAATCCAACGACCGGTGCGGTGGTCTCCACCATTTACGTCAACGAAGTCGGTGCCAAGCAGATGACTGCCGGCATGCAGCCATCCACGGACGGCGCCGTACTGCTCTCAACCGTGCGCTACACCACCAACTTTAGTAACAAGATTCTGCGTGTTCGCAAGTTCAACGCCGACGGCACCTATGCGTGGGGCAGCGCCGCGGGATTTGCAGCAGCCAGCCAGTTCAATATCCAAACCGGTAACTTCCCCGACTTCATCTCCGACGGCGTGGGCGGTGGTTACCTGGCGTGGTACACGACCGGCTCGCTCAACTGCCGCATGCAGCATGTTGATGGCAGCACCGGCGCCATGACGTTCGGCGTTGACGGCGTATTGGTGGCTACCTCCACCACGGCCAGTTTCGGTGGTACCACCGCCACGGTCAATCGCACCAACCCAGTGATCGTCCTTGGCGCTGACAACCGCGTGTATGCCTACTACAAGGCCGCGTCGTCTGCGATCGCCGGCATCGTCTGGTACGGCATCGGCGCGCAGTGCTTTGACTCAGCGGGAGTGGCGCAATGGGACGCCGCCAACGGCGTGATGGTTGAGGACTACTCGCCGGCATCCGCAGGCGTGGTCTACGACCGTAGTCCTGGTGCAGCGATGAAGCTCGGTACCGGCGTGGGCGTTGCCTACGTGAACTATGCGTCCGCGATGGTCGGCAACGGCATCGCTGCCCGCATGAACACGGACGGCACCGTTGCATGGAAGTCAAGCTTCGCATCGGACGCCACGCAGAAGTATCGCTTCTCCGCAAGTCCATGCGCCACTGGCAGCATCTTGGCATGGCAGGCGAACGCTGGCGGACCCAGTGACATCTTTGCGGCGCGCATCAATAGTGATGGCACCGTTGGCAATCCTGCAGCACCAGCATGCATCGCCGACCTCAATAACGACGGCGTGGTCAACGGCGCTGACTTGGGCATCGAACTTGCAGCGTGGGGCATCTGCTCCGGCACCCCGTGCATTGGTGACCTGAACAACGACGGCGTTGTCAACGGCGCCGATCTAGGCATCATGCTCGCCGCTTGGGGCAACTGCCCAGTCTGATGTCAGCGGAGCAGTTGGCTCCAATGACCGTTGCATGAACTTTCACAGCGCCCTGGCTACTGGCTAGGGCGCTGTTGTATGCAGCCCTCACTGATTGTCGTAGCATCACCCGCTATGAAATTACCTATCCGCTCGATCACTCTGTTCGCTTGTTCAATCCTCGCTGCAACCCTGTTCACCGGTTGCGCCGCTCGCATGGTCCACAAGCTCGCCACCTCTGGCGACAAGACTGACGAGAAGACCACCCCTGAGCAAGCTTTGCGCGCTGCCAACAGCGAGCTGTATTTGGCCATCAATATGGTGCTCGCTGGTAATGCCGACATGATTGACAATGTCTGGTCGCAGAAGCCGGATGTCAGTGACTTTGGACCCTCGGCAGAACGGATCGTTGGATGGAAGGCTGTTGAGGCGCAGTTCAAGAAGGAAGCAGCCATGAAGATGGGCGGCACGCTCGTCTGCGAGGATCTGACCGTTACGGTCGGTGCGGACATGGGCTTCACTACCTGCATGGAAGTGGGAAGCAATCAGGTCATCGACGGCAAGCCCGTCAATCTACGATTCCGAGCCACGAATGTCTTCCGGCTCGAGAAGGGTGAGTGGAAGTTGGTGCACCACCACACGGATCCAGCGCCCGCTTTGCAGGCCAAGCCAGCAATGAAGAACTGAGAGCCAGCTCAGTGACAAATGAAATAACGCGGGGATCGGCACGCCGCCGATCCCCGCGTTGTCTTTTTTCAGATGTCGCGCGTGGTGCGCGCGAACTTAGTCCTGCACTTCGATCGAAACGATCTTGTCACCGGCCTTGATCTTGTCCACTACTTCAACTCCCTTGGTCACCTTGCCGAAGCAGGTGTGCGCACGGTCAAGGTGCGCGGTGCCTTCACGGCTGTGACACACGAAGAACTGCGATCCGCCGGTGTCCTTGCCCGCGTGAGCCATGGAAAGCACGCCGCGATCGTGGCGCTGGTTGCCACCGGAGGTTTCGCACTTGATGGTCCAACCAGGACCGCCGGTGCCGGTGCCCTTGGGGCAGCCGCCTTGAATGACGAAGTTGGGGAGCACACGGTGGAAGGTGAGCCCGTCATAGAAGCCGCTCTTGGCGAGCTTGCAGAAGTTTGCGACGGTGAGTGGGGCGTCGGTGTCGAAGAATTCGACGGTCATATCGCCCTTGGCGGTCTTAATGGTTGCTGTTGACATGGGGCGGGATGATAGTCGAGGCAAGTGCAGCGGATGCACAGCACGCGGCAACTACTTCACCGCCAGACCCAATTGACTGGCAAGGCGGACGCAAGCGGATTTCGTCTGCTCGCTGCCGCGCCGGTTCGGCACGCCGGGTTCGATCCAGACTCGGTCAACGCGCAGGACGCCCGCAGCGCGATCGCTGGCCAGGTCCACGCGGGCGATGAGTGCATCACCCACCAGTACCGGCATGGTGTAGTAGCCATGCACGCGCTTCGCCTTCGGTACAAACGCTTCAAAGCGATAGTCAAAGTTGAACAACGCTTTCAGCCGGGCTCGGTCTCGTACCAACGGATCGAACGGCGTGAGAAGTCGCGGCGTCGTATCTAAGTCGACGCGTGCCGCGGCGGTCTGCCAATGGCGCCGCGCGAACCCCGGAACGTCGCGACGGGTTTCGCGTTCAAGTAGTACCGGCACCACCGTGCCCGCCTCGGCCTGCTCTTTGCACCACGCATTTGCTTCAGCAACGGTCACGGCATTCATGAACTGGGAAACTTCGCGTGCGGTGGCTGCACCGAGCCGTATCAGTGCTTCGTTGCACGCCCACGCCACCATGTCGGCGCGCGTGGATATAAGTGATGGCGTTCCGTAGACGCGCTCACTCAGGTCATACACTTTTTCAAAACCCTTCCGTGAGTGGATCGCCAATTCACCGGCGCGCCACAATAATTCCAGCGCAGATTTGTGTGGTGACCAGTCCCACCATCCTTCGCCCGCGCGTGGGGGGCGCGGAAAGTCGCGCGTTGCCAGCGCGCCGCGTTCGGTGATGGCTTTCTTCACGGCAGCAAGTGTGGCGCGCCAATTTTTGCCAAGTCGTTCGCGCATCCATTCATCGCGAAGCATGCGTTCCTTGCTGCCTGCAAATCGATGTGCCCACCATGGCAGCCATTCGTGGCGAATGATGCTGGCATCGTGCGTCCAATGCTCAAAGGCGGTGCGCGAAACCTCAGTGTGATGCGCGAGCAATGCCGGGACATAGCCATCTAGCCTGGCGTGCATAATCAGGTGATGAGCCCGTTCCACTGAACTAATGCTGTCCACCTGCACAAATCCCAGTTGCCGAATGACTCGCAGCACTGACGCGCGAGTTGCTTTGGCGGGCGCTTGGTCCAGGCCGCAGCCGGCAATCAGCAGGCGGCGCGCAGCTTGCTGATCCACCACCGGAGTGGTGCTCGCTCGCCGCGCAGCCTTCCGGGCACGATCGTTCGGATCACTTGCCAAGTCCGATGTCCTTGGGCGGATACTTTCTGAACGTAGCACCGTGCGCCTTCATTTCGGCGCCCATTGATGCCAGCCAAGCGTTCATTCGATGCCCCACAGCGCACTCCTCTTTGGGGTCGATGTACAGATTGAAGAGCCATGGCGAGATTCCAACCTGGCGTTCGGTAGACATGTCAATGGCAAGCCATTGCGATTCCGCTTCAGTGACGCGCAAATGCATTTTGTACTCGTACATGCGCATGGCCATGAGTGTCCCCTCGCTCCACATGTACACCTTTTCTCGGTGCGAAAGGCCAGCGTCGGCAAGTAGAAATGAAGTCTGATCAATGCCGTCGATGTACCGATCGGTTGGGATGCGGTCGGTTGCACCAGCAAGTGCAAGCGATGTATTGAACAAGTCCATCAAGTCGAACAGGTCATCACTCTGGCGACCGGGCGTGATCATGCCCTTCCATGATGCAATGCCAGGCACACGCACGCCGCCTTCCCACGTGGTTGCTTTGCCGCCACGGAATGGGGTGTAGCCAGTATCTGGCCAGGAGTCGAGTTGCGGACCATTATCAGATGTCAGGAAGATAAAGGTGTTCTCCAGGACTCCCGCCTTATCAAGTGCCGCCACAATCTCGCCGACGTACGCGTCCACTTCAACCACCGCATCCTTGTAGGCGTACTTACTTGCGCTCTTACCCTCAAAGGCCTTGGACGGAAAGTTATCTGCGTGCACCTTCGCGAATGCATGTTCAAGAAAGAACGGCTGGCCGCTCTTGGCAAGTTCAGCAATCTTGGCAACGGTGAAATCCTTGAGCATGCGATCGCCTTCGGCAACATTCTCAATGCAATCAATGTGCATCACTTCAGTAGTGGCGCCGCCCTTGAACCCGTGCATCAGTCCTTCGCTTGCGCCGGTCTTGTGCAGCATTGCCAAGCGCTCGGGGTTCAGCACCAGATCTGGATAACGTCGCTTATCTACGCCCTGTGAAAGTTCTTTCTGCGCTGGATAGAAGCCGTAGAACTCATCGAATCCAACATCCTGCGGACGCATGCCTTCCGTTTCACCAACATGCCACTTGCCGGAGAGCACTGTCTTGTAGCCAACAGTTCCAAGAATCGCGGGCAAGGACAATTCGTCTGCCCACGGATTTTTGGTGAGCTTGTCGCCAGCAAGAATCGGGCGCGTGAGTCCGGTACGAACCGGAAGTCGTCCGGTCAGGATGGCGGAGCGTGTCGGCGTGCACGTTGGCTGTGAATAGCACGCGGTGAGTTTCAGACCGCTCTGCGCGAGCGCATCAATGTTGGGCGTGGCTGCGCCAATGGCGGCACCACCGCCGAAACAACCTGGATCTCCGTAGCCCATGTCATCAACGATCATCCACACGATGTTCGGCTTCTTGCCAGTAGTACTTTGCCATGCAGCCAAGCGTGCGGCTACAGACTTGTCCTGTTCTGCATGCGGAACGGCGGGCTCCATGTTCGCGGAAGTTCGCACTGCCTTGCTGAGTACCGACGCTGGTCCCGGAAGAGCCGCCGACAGTGCGACTGGGGCCGCGCCTGATTGCGGCGCAGAAGCTTGGCCAAGCGCGTGTGATTGAATGAGTGTCGCGCTGATTAGCGAAGCAATGAAACGGAATGTGAGGCAGTTCATCATCTGGAAATCCTTGTCGCGCAGGCGCATGAGGTAGTTGTTGTTATGAAACGGCAAACGCGTGATTCACTGACTCCGCGAGCGCGTGTCCAGCAGACGCTAGCAGATTGCCGCTCAGCTTCCCGGGGTATTCAGTGAATCATTGATCACCACGAAGTGCGCAGCGCGCCGATAGCCATCCGCATGCAGCGCAAACGTTGGCTCTGCCACCGTATGAAAAAACTTCTCTAGATATTCAATCGGCCACGGCCGATCGCCGGCCTGCTCCCGCGCTACTGCGCGCTGCCACCGGGTTGGTTGTGGAGCGTCAACAAAAACAGCAATATCAATATGCTGGCGCGGAAGCGCATGGAGTGCATGCAGCCCTTCAACCACCACCACATCTGCAGTTTCCACGCGTTGCTCGCCAATGCGCCGATGTTCCGCGAACGTCCACAGCGGAATATTGGTGCCGCAGCCACTTCGCAGTGCCGCAAGGTCTCGTGCCAGTCTTTCCAGATCAGAAGACTCTGGAAGGTCACGCAGATGTTCCGCCGTCGCGTGGTAGTCGGGCAGATAGTTGTCGGTACTGACCACGCACTCCGAGAGGGTGCGTGCAAGGGTTGACTTTCCAGCAGCCACCGCGCCGGTTACACCGATCACCGTTCGCTGGCCGCGGGCGCGCACCAAAGCCAGAATCGCTTCGGCGGCATCTGCAAAATTGACGGTGCGCGGAGTAGGAGTCACAGTGGCAGGATAGGGCGGCTGTGGGTGTGCTATCCGTATGCTGCACCCGCACCCGCCGTGGCGGGCGCACAGGTCCGCCGGAGCACACATGCAGCAATACATTGGAATTCTTGGTGTCGTCGCCATTCTTTTCATCGGCTGGCTGTGTTCCACCAATCGCCGCGCCATTAATCGCCGCACCATTATTGTGGGCGTAACGCTTCAGTTTGTGATCGCATTTCTCTTGCTTCGCTTTCCACCGATCGCTGCGCTGTTCACGCTCTTTGCAAGAGCAGTGACGCGGGTGATCTCCTTCGCAGATGAAGGAACTCGTTTCATTTTTGGAAACGCAGCTGATGCTTCGGGCGCGTGGGGATTCATCTTCGTAGTGCAAGTGTTGCCGGTGATCATCTTCTTTGCATCGCTGATGGCGGTCCTCTATCACTTGGGAGTGATGCAGCGCGTCGTTGCAGTGTTGGCGTCAATCATTCAGCGTGCGCTCGGCATCACTGGCTCAGAGGCACTTTCGGCCGCCGCGAATATATTCCTCGGGCAGACTGAAGCGCCGCTCACCGTGAAGCCGTTCATCGCCGGTATGACGCGATCACAGATCATGTGCGTCATGGTGGGCGGGTTCGCAACTATCGCCGGAAGCGTGATGGCCGCCTACATCGTGCTGATTGGCGGACAAGATGAAGGCGCGCGCGTCGTTGTTGCCACGCACTTCATGACGGCCAGCGTCATGTCTGCATTTGCGGGCATTGTGATGGCCAAGCTGATGCTGCCAGAGACAGAAATCCCGCGCAAGGAGTCCATTGCGGATCTGCATACCCTGCCGCGCACCACCGCCAATGTCATGGATGCTGCAGCAGAAGGCGCGACCGATGGCTTGAAGTTAGCACTCAATGTTGCGGCCATGCTGGTGGCCTTTGTCGCGCTGATTGCACTGCTCAACTGGCCGCTGGCTGCTCTGAGCGAAGTCAATGTCGACTGGCTGCCGATAGCGCAATGGCGGCAATCGCTGGGCATTCCCGTGCTTTCATTCCAGAACATCTTGGGGGTGGTGCTGCAGCCGCTCGCGTGGCTGATGGGCGCTGGTGCGGAGGCGCGTACGGTTGGTTCGCTCATGGGCCAGCAAGTGATCGCCACTGAGTTTGTTGCCTATGTTGACCTTGCCAATCAAGTGAAGGCACACACCATCTCGCCGCGCGCGGAGACCATTGCCACCTACGCGCTGTGCGGGTTCGCCAATCTTCCATCGATCGCCATTCAGATTGGTGGCCTGAGCGCCATGGCTCCCAGTCGGCGCGCTGACTTTGCGCAGATCGCTCCGCGCGCCATGGTTGCCGGAGCGTTGGCCTGTTGGATGACTGGCGCGATCGCTGGTGTCTTGGTGCCGCTGTGAGTCAATAATCACCTTGAATTGCCCGTGCGGGCCACAAAGCACGAGGTTACAGGACACAAGCGCTGTATTTTGAGGACATCCCGTGATGGGTTGGGGGGGCAGATTCCGTTTACTAAGGTGTTGCCCGAGTTTCTGTGGAGAAGTTGGAGTTCTTCACAGAAGCCTTGAGTAACGGAGGATAAGACGCGCAGCATTCGTTCCTGCGCGGGGATATGGGCCGCTCGCCGACGGGTTCGGCTGTGTGTTGACGTGTGCCAAGGAGCCGAGTGTTCCTGCCACCCGTCAAAGGAGTTGATTCATATGTTTACCTCTTCTTTTGTTTCGCGGCTCGCTGCACCCCTCGCCATTGGACTGATCGCCGGATCGGCAAGTGCTGACTTCCTGGGATGGACCGCCAACGTGCGTTCGGCCACTAACGGTGGCTACCTAGTCAACGTCTTCGCCGTCACCAGTAGCGCGACCGACCGGCTCTTCAACGTTTACGGCTCAAACGCAAGTTCGCCGAACGCTGGCTACATCCAAACCACTTCCACGGGTGGATTCCTTCAGGGAACTGGTACCCAAAGCGTCTTCGCCGCCGAGGAGTTCCAGAACTGGACTTCCTCCGACAGCTTCCTGACGATCAGTTCGATACTCGATGGTGGCGATTGGCTCGCGAACAGCGCGACCATCGGTGATCCGACTTGGAACGTGACCTACACAACCCTCGCCGGCCTGTCTAAAACCGCCAACAGTTTCAGTGTCCGCTCAGGTTCTTTCACCAATAGTGAATTCGTCAATCCGAACACGCACTCGGTGCCAGCGACTGCAGGGTTCTACTTGGCGGGATCCGCAGCAGAGGCCGTCAGCATTGCATCGCTGACAAACCGGGTAGCCAGTTCAACGCCGGACGCTGCTGCAGGAACATTGGGCATCATGGTGGCACAGCTACACATGAGCGAACTCAATCTGGACTGGAGGATGGGCGCGACTATCGGTCGAGGCAACGGCACGGCTGACCAGAAGACATTCTCCTTGCAGATTGTCCCCGCGCCAGGAGCAATCGCGCTTCTTGCGATCTCTGGTCTGCTGTCAGGAGCGCATCGTCGCAGATCCGTTTGTTGATCATTGTTTACCTGCCTACAGTTCTTCTGTTGTTCGTTACCCTTATAGATTGGATTTAGCTCATGTTGTTCAAGCAATTCGTTCTTCCGGGCGCTATCAGTGCCGTGGTTCTCGCTCTCGCAGCGAGAACCACGGTTGCGCAAGATTTCGACTATCCACCGAGTTTGCGCGGTCTGGCGGTTCCTGAGCCTCCAACGATCCTGCAGTATGTCCGCAGCCGATCGGCAGCGATTGCGCTTGGAAAGTCACTCTTCTGGGATACAAACCTTGGTAGTGACGGTCAGACTGCCTGTGCTTCGTGCCACGGCGCTGCGGGCGTCGACCCCCGACGTACAAACGCAGTGAATCCGGGTGCCAACGGAACATTTGATGCGGGCATCCTGCCTGGGCAGACCAAGGGGGTTGACTTTTTCCCCACCGTGTTGTTTGAGGATCCACGCTCGCGATTCAGCCCACGGCTTCGTGATATCGACGACATCGTTGGTTCGCAGGGCGTACTCAAGCGTGCGTACCGCGAGCTTGTATCGGGCACCCTTGTTGAGCTCTGCGACGATACGACCGACCCGGTGTTCCACGATGCCCAAGGGAACGTGCGTCAGGTCACTGGTCGCAATTCGCCATCAGTCATTAATGCTGTGCTCAATGTGCGCAATTTTTGGGACGGTCGAGCTAATGCGCAGTTCAATGGTGTGAATGGGCGCGGACCAATTGATCCGACCGCGCGGGTATGGCGCCAGATCAACGGAACGAACGTTCTTGAACCGGTGTCGGTGCTACTCGAGATGGGATCGCTCGCCTCGCAGGCGGTCGGCCCCGTACTCAGTTCGGTGGAGATGAGTTGTTCGGGCAAGGCGATGTCGACGCTCGCGCACCGGTTGCTGGACCGACGCGCTCTGGCATCACAGCGCGTGTCGAATTCTGACTCGGTTCTTGGTGCGTTGGCAATGCATGATGGTGTGGGGCTGTCCAACACCTACCGTGAACTGATCGACGCGGCATTCTTACCCGAGTGGCGTACGACCCTTCCGACCCCCGATGGCATTCCGCAGGTGGAGGCGAACTTCAGCCTGTTCTTTGGCCTAGCTATTCAGATGTATGAGGCAACGCTTGTCTCTGATGACTCGCGTTATGACCGTTGGGCGGCTGCTGGCGGTCCCGTGGGTGGCGATGCGGCAGGTCTGCTTACGCCGCAAGAGCGACGTGGTTTAGACATATTTGTTAACGAAGGGACGGGGACTGGCGTTCCTGCTGCTGGCTGCATCAACTGCCATGCGAGTTCCGCATTTTCGAGCGCAACTTGGACATACCTCGCCCAAGATCCCGATGCCAAAGTTGTTGAGCTGATGCCATCAGCGGCTGGGGCGCAGGCTACGCAAGTGGTCTTCGCGGATCACCCCCTTGAGGAGGCTCCTACCGCGCGGACATTGGATTTCCCCCTTGATAACGCGAACATTGAACTGTTCCACACTGTGCCGCCAGAGGGCGTTGAGGGTGCCGAATCGATCCTAATGTCAAGTGTGACGCTCCCGGACTTGGCACCACTGGGCTGTCCGACTGATGTCGCTCGCATGGGGGTCGTTTCAGCTAAGAACCCTGAGGCCCTCTTCTCGACGACCGTGCGCCGTCGAGTGTTGTCGAACGGCCTTTGCGGTACAGCGATGTTCGTCCGCATCATGGGATTCCCAGAGGGTTTTTATGAAGTCAGGGTGAACGGCATCGTCCGTGCCACGACTGAGGTGCACGCCTCGGGAGCCTATGATCTTGGCTTCTACAACATCGGGGTTCGACCAACCGCGGAGGATCTTGGGGTTGGCGGCTTGCAGGCTGGTGGAGTTCCACTGTCCTTCACGCGACGGATACAACAAGGCTTTCCGATTCCTGATGCGCCAACAGAGGTGCCACATGTTCCAGCGGATGTCCACGCCATAGTCGATGGGGCATTCAAGACACCATCGCTACGCAATGTCGAATTGACTGGACCGTACTTTCATAATGGTGGTCAATCCACGCTGCGGCAGGTGATGGAGTTCTACAATCGCGGTGGCGACTTCCACGAGGCAAACCTTGTTAACCTCAGCCCCGAGATGCGCGCGCTAGACCTTTCGGAGCCGGACATTGACGCCGTCGTCGCGTTCATGAAGACGCTGACGGATGAACGTGTCCGTGACGAAAGCGCGCCATTTGATCATCCAGAACTGCCGCAACCGAATGGTCCCACGCTGACGGCGATAGGTGCCGGAGGTCGAATCGCTGACTGCCAGATGCAACTTCAGCCCTTCGATGCGGCCTTCACAGTCGTCAGTGCGCCTCCGGATTGCGACGGCGATGGGCGGATTGACTCATGCGCGATTGCAGCGGATCCATCCCTCGACATGGACCACGATGGCATCCCTGATACGTGCCGGTGCGTGGGTGACATCGTGGTGGACGGCTTTATCGACGGTACTGACCTCGGCATCCTATTGATGCAGTGGGGTCAAGTCGGCAGCGGCCTTGCAGGAGATGTGAACCGCGACGGCGCCGTCGATGGAATGGATCTTGGGCTCGTCCTGATGGGCTGGGGTGCGTGCGGCCGTTGAAGGCAGATCGATAACTTTGGATCGTGACCAATAGGGGATATCGATGCTGAATGAAATCAGCGTCGATATTCCCTATTGATTGCTGCGTGATTGAGTTGGCGAAAATCGTGACGGTGGGCAAGGTCTGTTCTGTGCAGAAGTGCAATGACCAACGCCATTGTCGTTCGTCCTCGATAACGCACTTGTAACGCTCAACAAAGATCCGCTAATCAAAACAAGGATTATCGGGATTGCGCCAACGCAGTAAGTAGCTCAAACGAATTACCTCCGGGCGATTTATAAGCCTTTCAAAGCGAGCCATTTGATGAACTGAAAGACAACAAACATTTTCGCTTGACCTTGTAGATTCACCGCCTATGGTTGGGTCGTCGTTATTCGTCCATCAATTTCCTTTCCTCTCTCACGGTGTTCCGTATGTTGCGCAAAAAAAATGATTCGCCCGTCGTTTCCAGGCGTCGGTTCCTTGGTGGCACTGCAGCAGCGGCCGGAAGTCTTTCCGTCCTCTCCAAGCAGGCCAGCGCCCAAGTCCCGGTCCCAGTACAAGTCGACTTCGGAAGCCCGGCCACCACGCCGTGGGTGTGGCCTCTCGCGTTTGCGCGACATGCAGTGCCGCTGGCAGCCTGGGAGACTCTGGATCCACCAGTGATTCCGGCCAATCATCAGCGTTACGACGAGTTCGCACCCGTCAAGTTTTATGACATGAGCGTGACCGAGATCTTGTCGCGTCCGCATCCGCAGCTTGCGGAGAGTCGCGTCATGGCGTACGAGGGGTCCGTGCCGGGTGTCACGTTTATCAATCACTACGGCGAGCCAGTGTTATGCCGTATTCGGAACAACCTGCCGCTGGAACTCACTGGTGTTGGTAGTCCCGACATCATTACCCATGTTCACAATGGTCATCACGCCTCGGAGTCTGATGGCTACCCGGGGTACTGGTTCAGCCCTGGTTCATTCCGGGATCATCACTGGCCACATATCTATGCCGGCGGCGACTGGCGTGAGGCCAAGGGCACGCTTTGGTACCACGATCATCGGATGGATTACACGGCTCAGAACACCTACCGCGGGTTGGCCGGCTTCTTCCTGATGTTCGACCACCTTGATAGCGGCGACGAGAATGATCCGAACCACGAGGCGTTCCGCTTGCCGAGCGGTGTGCCGGACGGCTCGCGCTGGCGCGGGTGCTACGACATCCCATTGATTTTCACCGACCGCCGATACGACGCGAACGGCGTTCTAGTGATGGACGTGATGAACATGGACGGGCATCTTGGTGACAAATACCTAGTGAACGGTCGCATCCAGCCCTACTTCGAGGTCGAGCGTCGCAAGTACCGGTTCCGTCTGCTTGATGGTGGACCGTCCCGGTTCTACAGCTTCTGGATGTCCAATGGCATGACGTTCCAGCACATCGCGAACGATGGCAATATGTTGCCGCAGCCAATCGAGACTGACCACGTTAATTTGGGCGTTTCGGAACGTGCGGACATTGTTGTTGACTTTAGTCAAGTACCTGAGGGCGTCAACGAGCTTTACTTTGTCAACCGTGAGATGCAAATCGACGGTAAGAAGCCAGAGGGTGTTCTGTTGTCGTACGCCGACAGCAATCAACTGATTAAGTTCATCATTAGTCCTGAGAGGAATGTTGTCGACCACAGTCGGGTTCCTTCGCACTTCCGGCCGTTGCCGGAGATGAATACCCCAGTGGTGCGCACTCGCAATATCGCGTTCGACCGCAAGAACGGCATGTGGACGGTGAACGGCAGGATCTTTGACAACGATCGAGCGGATATCACTTTCAAGCGAGGTACTGCCGAGATTTGGAACATCAGTTCTTCTGGCGGATGGGCGCACCCCGTGCACATCCACATGGAAGAGAACCGAATCCTTGAGTACAACGGCAAGCCCGTTGACAGTGGCATTCTTCACTGCAGGAAAGACGTGTTCACGTTGTATCCCGGAGATGAGATGAGACTGTACGTCCGGTTCCGTGACTGGACTGGTCGTTATGTCATGCATTGTCATAACACCATCCATGAAGATCACGCCATGATGGTTCGCATCGATGTCGTTCCTTGATAGCAAACAGCAATAGTTAGTGAAGTTAAAAATATGAATAATCGAAACCAGGTTGTTAGTTCCGATCCATCGGTTCTAGAGAAGTTCGCCAATCGTCGCTCAGCGCTCCGCGCGCTGATGATCCCCGCCGGTGCCGCTGTGCTCAGTGGC
>CAMDUB010000011.1 GCA_945878575.1 Phycisphaera mikurensis NBRC 102666
TCGCTTCCATGGCGCGTCGGCGCAGGCGTGATGCTTGCAGCAGTTCAATGGCTGGAATGAACCACGCTTGGCGGAACGAATTTGGCCACGCCTCATCAGCCTGCCATGTGAGCGCGTCATCGGTGTTTCCGCGTGTCAATTCTTCAAAGGCCGCTGCGCCCTCGGCGACGACCGGCAGCATGAGGGCGCCGGAATCCACTTCCGGTGGTTTCACTTCAACAAGTACGGCGCCCGCTTCGCGAAGCGCATCAAGAACGGGTCGATAGCCATCCGCTGCATCACCTGCAAACCACTCAGGAACATAGGCCACACGCAGACCGCGCGCATCTTGGCGCATCGACCAGTGATACGGTTGCGAAACACTGGAGGCATCGTGCGGATCAAATCCATTGATGGCCCCCAGCACGATCCCGCAGTCAGATACATGGCGTGCAATGGTGCCGATTTTGTCCATCGACCACGTCAGTGCCATGCATCCCGTGCGTGGCACACGGCCAAAGGTTGGTCGCAATCCACTGACGCCACACCGGGTGCACGGACTCACAATGGAGCCGAGTGTTTCCGTACCGATGGCAAACGGAACGATTCCGGCAGCCACGCTTGACGCGCTGCCTGCGCTGGATCCGCTTGAGCCTTGCTCCGGATTCCATGGGTTGCGGCAGGTGCCGCCGAACCATATGTCTCCGTAAGCAAGTGCACCAACAGCAGTCTTTGCGGTGAGCACAGCCCCGGCGCGGTCGAGTGCGTCGATGACCCATGCATTCGTGGTGGGAACGCGCTCTTTCCACGGCTCGGCACCCCAAGTGGTGCGAACGCCAGCAGTATCAAGGAGATCCTTGGCGGCATAGGGGATGCCGTGAAGTGGTCCACGCACGGTGCCAGCGCGCAGTTCCGCATCCATAGCACGAGCGCGCGCGAGCGCTTGTTCCCGCACCACAGTAATGGCGCAGAAGAGTGTTGGATTGAGGCGATCAAATCGATCAAGCGCAAGTTTTGTCAAGCGTTCACTGGTGACAAGTTGCGCGCGCAACATGGCAGCGAGCATTGGAATCGATTCGTAATTCAGTTCTTCGTCGCTCGGCGTGCGCGCGGCCAATTTGAATTGCGGCATTTCAAACGGATCACCTTCACTAGTGACTGCCACGGAAGGCATTCCGGGCATCTCCGCTCGAAACACTTCGGCGGGCGCAAGTTCGTTTGGTAGGTGTCCCAGTGTTGCGCGAGCATGGAACTGCTCGCGCAGCGAATTCACTGTGCGCAAGATCTGCACACGCTCCTTCTCGGTGAAGGTGATGCCAGCAAGTTTTTCTGCTTCCGCCAAGGTGTTGGCGGTGATTTCAGAAGACATCAGCGGCAGTACTGCAACTGGTGGCGCGGGGACAGGCGGCGTCGCATCCGGCGGTGTTGATGGTGCCGAAGCCCCCGCAGCAAATGGAGAGGCCAGCGATACACCACATGCCGCCAAGGCAGTTGCGTGCACAAGAAATACGCGTCGTTCTGTGCTGTTCACGGCGACAGGCTACCTGCCAAGGACGTTCAAGTCAGTACCGAAGTGATTTACTTCAGCGCACCACGGCGCCGGAGTTCGGCTTCCGCTTCGCGGTACTCAAGTTGCTGCTGGGCATCGGTTTTGGCCGGATTGCGGTACAGCCACATGGTGTTCGTCAGTTCAAGATTTGGGTACCACGGCTTCTCCATCCAATAGATGGACGGACCAACGGGCGCGTTTGACTCGCTGTTTCCTGGAGCCATCATCGGCGCTGGTCGTGCGTCCGAAGCGGCAAGTGCGCTGGCTCGGGCGGCGCGTTCTGCATCAGCTTCGGCGCGGGCTTGCGCGGCCTGTCGCTTGAGTTCGTCGCGCTCGGCCTTCAGTTGTTCCGTAGTCTCGCGTGTTGACGAAAGTTCTGCCAGGGTCTTGCGATGTGACTCTGCAGCCTTGGCGCCCTCGGCAGCCTGTCGCTGGAGCTCAGCATTCTCCTTTGAAAGCCGCTCATGCTTGGAGCGATGCGTCTCAATTTCGGCGCGGCTACTTGCGGACTGCTCAACCAACTTGGAGGCGTTGGCATCGGCGGCGGCAGCCGATGCCTGCGCGCTTGACTCTGCTGCCTTGAGCTTGGTCTCTGCGTCGGTGGCCTTGCCCGCATAGTGAATGGTGGAAGCCAACAGCGCGACCAGGAGAACGACAAGGACGACGATGCCAGTGGTACGTAGGTTCATAGGTGGATTCCTGAGGAAGAGGGCATTGTCGAGCAGTGCGGCGGCTGTGTCAAACCCGCGCGGGTGCGTGGAAAGCGCGGTCTCTATGTATGAATGGTCCAGACAGACGGATTTCGCGCTATGTTGGAGCCAATATGGGACGCACGCCACATCGCTACGCACTGCTCTTGCCGCTCCTCTTACTGGCGGCTTGTAGTTCCGATGGATTCAAGATGGTTGCACAGTCACACTCGGTGGCGTATCGATTGGATCCGGATCCAAAGGGTCTGCTGCTTTCGGTACCGCCTATCTGCGCAGTTCTTCCTGCGGAGGCGCCATCCGCGCCGGGCTATTCGGCTTTGACGGGCATGGCGCTTCATGCAGCGCTGCTGTCAAGCAAACACGGTGAGACCGTACTTGATGCCGGCGTGACTGCTTCGCGGATCAATAAAGCAGGCCTCGCCAACGACTGGCATTTGCTGGCAGTTTCGTATCGCGATGGTGGAGTGATGGACTTCGACCGCTTGTCCAAAATTGGAAAGGCCATTGGGGTACGGCACATTCTGGTGCCAACGTTGGCAGGTTCCGTGAGTAACTTTGGGCCGCGACTCGACTTTCTTGGTCTGACGCTCGGCCGAACATTTTGGACGACGGTCGATGTGTCGCTGCAGCTGTGGGACACGTCCACTGGTGATCTGGTCTGGCAGTCAACCGCCAGTTGCACCGCGGCAGCGGAAGTAGTGATTGCCACGCGTGTCTCGATGAAAACAGCCATGCAATCCGGCTTTGTACTGATGATTGACGACTTGGTACAAGGGCGCTCCGAGTCAGTGATGGCGGCGGACGTGCCGGACACCAAGATGAGCGGTGAAGTAGTGAAGTGATTCCTATACTTGCGCACATGAACGCAGAGATCACATTTCGCACAGCGACCAATGATGATGTCCCTGCGCTCGTTGCGCTGATTGAAAGCGCGTACCGCGGTGAGGTCAGTCGCGCGGGCTGGACTACAGAAGCCGATTTACTTGATGGCCAGCGCACCGACGAACACGAAGTTTTGAAGGTCGTGCGCGGGCCGCGCTCGCGTGTGCGCGTCGCTGAACAAGATGGCAGCGTGGTGGCGTGCGTTCGTATTGACGATGCTGGCGATGCGGGATACATCGGTATGTTTGCAGTGCGTCCGACGTTGCAGGCGAGTGGCATCGGACGCCAACTCTTGGCCGAGGCGGAGCGGGTCATCCGCGAAGAACTTCGCCTCACCCGCGCGCGCATGACGGTCATCGCCCAGCGCGAAACGCTGATCGCGTGGTATGCGCGGCGTGGTTATGTAGTGACGGGCAAGCGCGAGCCGTTCCCGTACCACGACCCGCGGGCGGGAACTCCGCGGCGCGCGGACTTGGTGTTTGAGGTGCTTGAGAAACCGTTGCATTGAGCGTCCGAACGGCGCCTTTCTGAAATGGTGTGTCCCGTTCCGGCGTTGTGCGGCAATAGTTGGCTCTGATCATGGCGGCGCATATTTCAGTTTGCTTGTACCTCAACATATTTCGGAAAGTCACGTGATGAACGCAGATCGATGGCCTGTTGCGGTACTGTTGGGACCGGTATTTGTGTGCGTGTCGATTGCGCTCGCGCATCCGCCGGAGCCAGGTGCTCCGCCCGCGCTCTTAGAGCTGCCGCTCTCAACATCTGCGCCCGTGCGAGTCTCGTCGCTGAGTCAACTTCAAAGCCCGTCAGCGCCAGTAGCAGTGACAGTTGCCGCGCCGCCGGCAGGTGCAGCTGCCGCGCCGACCCCGTGGCAGGTTGCACCGTTCGTCCCATTTGCGCCCGCGGTACGTACCCGTACGGATTCACAGTGGTTGTACGTTGAATCGGACGGTATGCCGCACGCGCCGCTGGAGTTCACCATGATGGTGGGTATCCGCGCGTGGCAGCAGCAGGTGCCTATTCCACAGGCGTACACCGGGGACAATGCGTGGAAGATTCCATTAAAGCCGACACTCGCAGAGCGACCGATCTCCGGAAAGACTTCACTTCGCCGCGGTGCCATTGCGCTTGCGGCAAACGGCATTCCGATCTTTAACGCCCTGAATAATCGTGGTGAAGATTCCTTCGCGATCGGTGAGCTTGACGAGTTTGGTGGGCATTGCGGTCGTGCGGATGACTACCACTATCACGCGGCTCCGCTTTCGCTGCAGACGATCGTTGGTCCAAGTAACCCCATCGCATTCGCGCTTGATGGGTTTGCGATCTACGGTCTATACAACCCAAAGGCGAAGTCAGGCGCCGCTGGTGCTTGCCCACTTGGCGCTACTGGTGTGCTCGATGAATTCAATGGTCACGAATGCACCGTTACGGCAGGCCAAGGAATTGGCGGCGGCACAAAGTCATATCACTATCACGCCAGCAAGACGTATCCGTATATCAACGGGGGTATACGCGGCAACGTCACGGTCGATGGTGACGAGATCTCGCCGCAAGCGCACGCGGCACCGTTTCGTCCATCGCTGCAGCCGTTACGTGGCGCCAGCATTACCGGCTTCAAGCAGACAGGTCCGAAGGCGTGGTCCCTCTCCTATCAGGTGTCGGGGCGAACATCACGAATCGACTATTCGATTGATGAATCGGGCAACGTGAAGTTGACCTTTGTTGATCCCGATGGCAAGACGAAGGAAGAGTCATATGCGCGACAAGCGCGCGCGGGTAGGGGGCAAGGTGGCGGGCAAGGTGGAGGTGGGCCAGGTGGAGGTGGCCCAGGTGGCGGTCAAGGCGGCGGTGATCGCCGCGGCGGGCAAGGTCGCGGTGGTCCGCCACCCAATGAAGTGCGCCGCACCGCGGCTCCGTCAAAGGATGGATTCGAGGTGCACTCGGCGGGCATCGGTGCCGATGGCATGTTGGGTAAGAAATACACCTGCGATGGCGACAGCATTTCGCCGCCGATCGAATGGACTGGTCTGCCGGCGGCCACCAAGAGCGTGGCGATCGCAATGCACCACGTTCCGCCTGGCGGCAAGGAAGGTGTGGATGAACATGCGTACATGGTGCTTTGGGGGCTGAGTCCTGCAACGAAGGCGATCGCGGAGAGTCAGCGTGATATTGGCACGTGGGGCATCAATACCGTGAATCGTCGCGCGGAATATGCGCCGCCTTGCTCCAAGGGTCCGGGCGAAAAGTCGTACATGGTGACCGTGTACGCGCTGTCCGCGGAGCCCAAGCTCACCGCCGGGCGCGCGGGTTTCGCAGAACTGCTTGCGGCGATCAAGGACACCACCATCTCCATCGCAGAGGTGGAGTTGCGCTATGCACGCGAGCGCGCCGCTGGTGATGAACCGCCGCCGCGCGGTGATGGGAAACGGCGCAGAGAGACCGATGGATCGCCACCACCGCCACCACCGCCGCCGCCGCCACAGTCACCATAGTCGCGACAGTCACCGTTGCCACCATCTCCATCTCCAAGGCCAGGGGTAGAAATTCGCATAACAGTGTTGGTCTGACGTACCCTTGAGCAATGAAGCGCTTCACCGTCGCGATGTTCTTGAGCCTCACCGCCATTTCGCCCTGCTTTGGCTGGGGCGATGACGGTCACAAAATCATCGCCACCATTGCCACCGCTGGACTCAGTGAAGAAGCCGCCAAGAAACTACGCGAGATCCTTGGCGATGAAACCGTTGCCGATGCCGCAGTGTGGGCTGACAAGATGCGCAGCAATGCTGAGTATGACTGGCTCAAGCCGCTCCACTACATCAATGTGCCGCGCGGAGCGAAGAGCCTTGATATGAATCGTGATGGCGCCGATGGATTGCAGATTGTTTCGTCCATCAACAAATACCGCGACATTCTGAAGAATCCCGCGAGCACCAAGGAGCAGCGGCTTCTTGCGGTGCGCCTGCTCTTTCACTTTGTGGGTGACATCCATCAGCCGTTTCATGTTTCCTACAAGGAAGACTTGGGCGGTAACAAGTTGACCATTCAAGCATTCGGTCGCAAATCCAACATGCACAAGGTGTGGGATTCAGATTTGATCCAGCGCCGCCTGAAAGACACCAAGGGTGGCTGGGCAGTCATGTCCGCCGATCTACGCGAGTCGATCACTGTGCCCGAACGCAAGAAGTGGACAATATCCGCTGATCCAGCGGTATGGGCAAACGAATCGTTCGGCATTACCAGGCAGCTGTACAGCACCGCGCCCACCGGGAAGGCCGGCATTGATGATGTCTATTACAAGCAGTGGTTGCCCACGCTGAATACGTGCCTTGAAGTTGGCGGCGTGCGGCTTTCAGCATTGCTGAACGATGCCCTTGATCCCGGCGCATCAAAGGACACGAGCGGCGCAAAGGACACGAAGGGCACCAAGGGTTCCAAGAACGGCAAGCCGAATAATTCAGAAACTGCGCCCGGACCTGTAACTCCCGCCACATCGCCAACAGCACCTCCCGCTCCATCGCCCTCCAGTGGGTTGGTCCCGGCGTAACTGCTTGGGGAGAAACATTTAAAAATTCAATTTCTTCGCTGACCCTTTCCAAACAGGGTGCGTAGGGTAGGTGGTGTGGAAGACGGTCGAGCGGGCGTTACGCCCGAACTTGGTCAAGGCACGCCCCATCGTTGGTTTGGACCAGTCAAGACTTTGCGCACGCTGATGCGCGCAGTAATTCTACGCCTCTTGTACATAAAGGAATCCTTCGTCATGAAGAACATCTTTGGCATGATTGCCTGTGCTGTCGCCATTTCTGCGCCGTGCTTTGCGGACGCTACTTTCACGTTTACGGGCCAATGGACCACTGGGGGGCAGGGCAATTTCATTGCCACCAATACCACTGGTCAGGCGATGCAGAACTGGGTTCTGGAGTTTGATTGGACCGCCGACGTCACCAGTCTGTGGAACGGCACCATTCAAAGCAAGGTGGGTAATCACTACACGGTGGTCAATTCCGCATGGAACGGAACAGTGGCGCCCGGCGCCTCCATTGAGGTGGGCTGCGTATTCAATCAGTCCCCTTCCGGCGTGCTGCCGACTGGTCTGACCTTCAGCACCACAGCGAGTGGCGGCGGAGGTACCGGCGGTGGCGGAACAGGTGGAGGTACCGGTGGCGGAACCGGCGGCGGAACTGGTGGCGGCACCGGTGGTGGTGCCACGGGCACATGCGCTGCCGATGCCGACCGTGATGGCAAAGTCAACGGTAGCGATCTTGCGTTGCTCTTAAGCAGCTGGGGCCCAGGAACAGTGCGCGACCTCACTGGCGACGGCACCGTTGATGGAGCCGACATTGCAGCCATGCTTTCTGCATGGGGCGCATGCCCAACCGACAGCACGGGCTATGACAAAATGCCCACCGTTGAGCAGCGAAAGATTGTCGGTTACTACCCAAATTGGGGCATCTATCAGAAGAATTTCCCGGTGACTTCGGTGCGCGCCGATCGGATCAATGTCATTAACTATGCATTCCTGATTCCGCTCGATCGCACCATGCCAAGTGCATGGAATGTCATTGTTTCTTCGTACCGCGGATGGCGTTACAGCGATTACGCCAACTATCTGCAGCAACCGGCCGGCACCACGCTGAGCGCTGGCGTTGGTCTCTTTGATGAGTGGGCCGATGTGAAGGCCAATACCGCTGCCGAAGCGCTCACCATGTCGCCAGCATTCCGCGAGGGTAGTAACTTTGCACAACTGCGCGATTTGAAGCAAACGCACAGCAAATTGCGCACCATGGCGTCGATCGGTGGCTGGACGCTCTCGTCACCCTTCTTCTCAATCGCGCGCAGTGCACAGAAGCGTGCGGACTTTGCAAAGTCTGCCGTGTATGTGGTTGCCAAGTACGGATTCGACGGCATTGATATCGACTGGGAGTACCCAGGCGGTGGTGGCTTGTCGCAGAGCGGTATCGGCGACCCCGCCACTGACGGCGGCAACTACTTGCTCCTTCTGCAGGCGCTGCGCGATGAACTGAATCGCCAGTCCGCTATCGACGGCCGCACCTATTACCTCACCATTGCAGCCCCTGCCGGTGATACCAAGATTGCCGATATCAATCCTCCAGCAATCGCAGCGATTTGCGACTGGATCAACGTCATGACCTACGACTACCACGGTGGCTGGGATTCGTACACCGGTCTCAATTCACCAATGGTGAACATTGATCCAAATCCATCGGCAGCAAAGTGGTCAGTGACTGGCACCATGGACATCTACCTCAACGGAAGTAATGGCAACCCCGGTGTTGCGCCTTCCAAGCTTGTGCTGGGCATGCCGTTCTACGGTCGTGGATGGAACTCCGTGCAGCCCGGACCAAACGGCAACGGGCTTGGTCAGCCTGGAACCGAGGCGGTTTCACCCGGACTCGGCGAGACGGAGTTCCCATACAACGCGCTGCTCAGTAGCGGCGTCTTGAGTTTCGCCAACGGTTCCTTCGTGGGTGCCGCCGGTTACACGCGCTATTGGAACGCCGAGGCGCAGGTTCCGTACCTCTACTCACCCTCTGCGCAGCGATTCATCACTTATGACGACCCGGAATCGACGCAAGTCAAGATGAATTTTGCGAACCAGAAAGCCCTGGGAGGCGTGATGTTCTGGGAGCTCAGCGAGGACACCGCGCTTCCCGGAGCTTCACTCCTGGACACCATCTTCCAAGGCATGAAATTGCCCTGAGTCTGCCATGCGTTTGCGCTGACTGCACAACACCGTGAATGACGAACTCACCTCACCCCGCGACCGTATTTCTTAGATCTCAAGAGAAAGGTACCAAGATGAAAAAGTTAATTACCTGCCTATCAACTCTGCTCGTGACCGTCTCGACATCACTCACCGCGTTTGGTCATGGCTCCATGGCCGATCCAATTAGTCGAACCTACAAGATCTTCCTCGACAATCCCGAAACGCCACAAACCGCTGCCGCAAGCGCCGCCATTGCGGTTGCTGGAACGCAGGCGTTCTATGACTGGAACGAGGTCACTCGCAACATTCCTGGCTATGACTATCCAGCCACCATTCCGGATGGGCAACTCCCCGGAGCAGGTCGAGATAAGTATGCAGGTCTCAACCTAGCACGTACGGATTGGTTCGCTACTCCCGCCGTTGCCGGTCCGCGCGTGTGCCGATTCTTCACCACTACGCCGCACGACCCGAGTTTCTTCAAGGCGTACATCACCCGTGATGGATATGACCCGCGGCAGCCACTGCGTTGGGCAGATCTGGTGCCGGTAGCTGGCGGCGAGACCGCAACGTTGGCAGGATCGTGCGGACAAAACAGCACGGATTGTCATTGCGGAACATCGGGCGCTGGGATGAGTTACTACATGACGCTCGATCTTCCTGCGCGAGTAGGCCGCCATGTTCTGTATGTCACATGGCAGCGCATTGATCCCAACAATGAGGTGTTCTTCTCCACCAGTGATCTTGATTTCGGTGGTGTTGACTACGGTGATACCGGCGCACCGCCGATCATTCCGGCCGCAGTGACCTTTGCGTTCACCAATCAGTGGACCGGCGGAGGGCAGGGCGGCTTCCGCATCACCAATGCTTCCAACTACGCCATCCGTGGCTGGAAGTTAGAGTTTGACTGGACTGCAACAGTCGGAAGCGTCTGGAGCGGAGTGCTGCAGAGCCAAGTTGGCAACCACTACGTAGTGACCAATGCTGCCTACAACGAAGTGATTCTTCCGGGCGAATCGGTGGATGTGGGCTGCACTGCCAGTTACTCGATTCCAGGCCTGTTACCCACCAGCATCATTGCGATGGGTAGTGCACCCGGAGCGCCACCTGAATGCACTGGCGATGCCAACAACAACGGTGTCGTGGATGCTGCGGACCTGGGCTTAATGCTTGGAAGTTGGGGTCAAGCGTCCGCGTTTGACTACAACGGCGACGGCGTCACCGATGGTGCCGACATGGCGGTGATCCTTGCCGCATGGGGCCCGTGTACGTAATGATGACGACGGCGAGGGTGGTCACGCCCCGACTTCACCACCAACAATACTTCTGAGCGACATGATCGACTCACGGAGAATGGAGGCCGCCTGCGAGAATTCGCTGGTGGCCTCCTTTGCTCGTGTGGCATTCTGTGCCAGTGCGTCCATGGCCTGGCGGATCTGATCTGCACCCTGCACCTGGCTATGCATGCCCTCGGTGACTTCGGCAAATCGGCTCTCAACACTTCCCACCTGATCGATCACCTGTGTGAGTCGCTGTCCAACATCGCCGACGTTGCTGACACCGCGGCGAACTTGCTCACTAAATCGGTCCATCTCCATTACACCACCGGATACGGCGGCCTGCATCTGTCGAACCATGTTCTCAATGTCCAACGTAGCGGAGGCCGTTTGATCCGCCAGTCGGCGAATCTCGCGCGCGACCACCAAGAAGCCACGTCCACTCTCGCCAGCTTTTTCCGCTTCGATGGCGGCATTGACGCTCAGCAAGTTGGTCTGATCGGCCACCTTGGTAATGGTGTCAACAATCGTATTGATGCTGGTGGCCTTCTCGCTGATAGCGGACAGACGCTCGGCCACATTGGTGGTCGCTGCAGCCAGGCCGTCCATGGTGCTTCCCATAGCCTGCACGCCGGCACGTCCTGCCGTGGCGTTCTGCGCGGATTCGCTGGCGGCTTCCGCGAGTTGCTCCATCTTGCGAAGGAGCTCGGTGCCGGTCGCAGTGATCTGTCGAACCGCTGCGGCAATTTCTACGCTGCTTGAGCCAAAGGTTTGTGAGACATCCTCTTGTTGGCGGCTGGAACTTGCCATTTCCACGGCGGTGCTACTGATACCCACAGTGACTCCGCGGACTTGCGAAACCACCTTCCATGCGGTGCGCATGATCAGCGTGGCCATGATGGCGATTCCGATTGCTCCTACCAACAGGTTCACCCACAGACCGTCCCAGACGGACTTGATCAGCCACGCGCGCGGCACTTCAACCACCACGCGCCATCCTCCGGTCTTGATTGGGGCAAGCGCATGAATATCTTCTGCATCCGTGAACGGATTAACTGCGCGACCAATGAACGCCGCCCCCGTTTGGGCGAGGAGCGGACGAAGGTTGGTTGCCCACGGCGTCTTATCGAGATTCTTCCCAACGGCCGCGGCATAGTTTCCGCGATCTTGTTCACTGATAGTTGGATCGCCACAAGCGGCAGCGATAAAGTTGTCTTCATCAGTCAGTATCAGGACAGTCAGACCAGATTTGTTCGCCGTCTCCTTGGCGCGTTCGCCACCAAGGACTAGCGGTCGCGCGATACCTGCAATGCCCATGAAGCGGCCGTCTATCACAATTGGCACAACGATCTCTGTATCGAGTGCGCCGTTGTGCTCATGTGGTTCGGTGACCACGGGCTTTCGAGAGTTGTTGGCGAAGAACTGTTGCTTGGCGGTACGGTAGTACTCGGTGTTGGTGATCTCCAAGTTTGCGTGCAGCACTAAAGCATTCGCGGCGGTTCCGTCCCGGTCAAAGCGGGGAACGAATCGTCCACTCTTGTCGATAGATTGCAGATCCGTGGCGGGGTTGGCAACGGCAGCCGCATCGCGCCCATCCGCATTCGGCTCAAAGCCAACGAACACGTCGTATTCAGGATTGGCATTTGCGATGGAGCGCAGATAGGTCAGCCCTTCATCGCGATTTTCAAAGAGGCCGCACTCAAATGCCAGCGCCATAGCAGTCACAGTACCGACCGCCTTCTGCTGGCGTCCTTCGATGTCATTTGCAAGCCGCTCTGCTTCGGCGAGGGCAATCTCCGCGGCGTCCTGCTGAATTCCGCGCGCGCCAAGGTATGCGGTGACACCAATGATGGCGAGCACCACGACGACGCTGGGCACCACGCCGAAGTACATGAATTGACCGAGCAGACCCTGGCGGAAGTTCTTGAGACTCATGCGCGGAAGATAGTCGATGCCAATGGGCGCGGTGTTCAGCCGCAGGCATGCGTTCAGCCATTTTGAGTGCACTTTGCCCCGTGCGTCACCGCTGCGCCGGCGCATCTTTTACGCACCGAAATCCAACGTGTGACATACCGGTATCCGGCGAGCACGCCATCCGCGCCGCAACGCGGTAACTCGCACAGTAACTGTCATTACATAGAAACGAACCGCCGCGATGAATCCGGCTCACCGGCTCACTGGGATTGCGTGGATCCATACTTGAAGCTGGGCCTTGGGGATCGACGGTGACGCCGCTTATCCCTGTTGCAGCAACGCGTTGCGAGTATGTGTCAGGGCGATAGAGATCGCTGCACCACTCCCACACATTCCCTGCGGTTTCGTACAGACCGTATCCGTTGGGTGGAAAACTGCGCACGGGGGCAAGGCCAACAAAGTGATCTTCGCCAGTATTACGGTCAGGAAAGTGACCTTGCCATGTGTTGGCGCGCGTTGGATCCACCGGCTCATTGCCCCATGGATTCACGGATTGCTCACGACCGCCGCGGGCTGCGTACTCCCACTCCGCTTCCGTGGGCAGTCGCTTTTTTGCCCATTGACAGTAAGCCACCGCGTCCTCGTAGCACACCTGGACTACGGGCAGTGTGTCATGTCCCGCGATCGAACTGCTTGGTCCTTCCGGATGTTTCCAATCTGCGCCGCGCGTCCACTGCCACCACTGCGCAACGTTGTTCGTATCAACGGGTGCGCTTGGAGCAACAAACACCAACGATCCCGGCAGCAGCAATTCATCGGCGGGCTTTGGTGTTCCCGCTGGCACTTGCTTCTTCAATTCTTCCCAATCAACTGGGCGCTCGGCGACGGTCTTGTATCCGGTGGCAGCAACAAAGGCGGCAAACTGCGCGTTAGTCACTTCAGTGATATCTGCCCAGAATCCATGCACGCGAACGCGATGCACCGGGTGCTCATCCGGCCGCGCCAGCGGATCGGTACTGCCCATACGGAACTCGCCGCCGGGAATCCAAACCATTCCTTCGGGTGCCAGGGATGGGGCCGGGGCAGAAGCTGGGGCAGCGGCAGGAGCAGAGGCAGTAGCTGAGGCAGAACCTGGTGCAGACGGAGTGCGATCGCATCCTGAACTCAGTGCCAGGAGAGCAGCCGTCAGAGTCGCAACGCACGTCCTTCTCATCCGCCTGCCAGTGCGCGCACCGCACGCTCAAGATCATTGGTCGCGCGCACGCGTCCATCCATCACGGAAGACATTCCGTATGAAGCCGCGATCGCCGGTTGCGCCGCCAACTGTGTTTCAAGTGCAGTTAACTCGGCATCAGTCAATGAATCGCTTCGCAACATGGATCGCACGGGTTGCACTTGTGTCTCGAGCGCCTCCACTAACTGACGAACGGTGTCCTGCATTGCCGGGCGATCCTTTGTGCAGAACTCACGAATCATCACGCGTGCAACATCGCGCCGTTCTGGCGGCAAAGTTTCGGCAAAGTTTGCGATGTCAGCAATGCGCCCGGATAGTTGATCCTTCCGGTTTGACGCTATCAGTGTTGCGTACATGCACCACGCTGATTGCGGGGAAAGCACAGTATCAAGTTGTGCCGCAGTCTTCTGCTGAAAGCGCGCCATCTCAGCGGAAGCATCCGCCATCGGACCAGTCTGCAGAGCGATTGCGATGCGTGCTGCCGTGGATCCAGTGGCAACGGTGTAGCTGGGGCTCTTGTCCGCGCCGCCGGAATTCGCGGCGCGCCGATCCTCCCACGCCTTGATCATGTTGGAAATTCGCATGCTGCGTGCGTCTGACTCAAGAACAGCAAGCGAGGCGCGCTGCATTAGTCGCGTTCGCTCGCGCTCGTAGGTGGTGAGCACGGCGCGCAGTTGCTCTGGCGAGATGTCACTGCTTGTCACGCATCGAAGCGCGCATTCCACGAGGTCCGCTCGTCCAAGGTCGGCAACACCGTTGAGCGCCGCGTTCTTTGCAATAGCTTCTGCCTGACGCGCTTCAAGTGCTTCGCGCGCCATGGTTGCTGCGGCGTCACTCCCTGCAGGTAAGTCTTTGAGCAATTGCTCAAACGCATCGCGCTCGAAACGGAATCCATCAAGTCTGCGCTGCGTGATGAAGTTGATCGAGCGGCGCGGCACGCGCGTTCCTGGCTCGGACGCGACAGCCGCGTTGCATTCCTCAAGCGCGGCTGCTTCGGTTTCGGTCCGCCAACTCTGGTAAGCGGTCCGCGCGGCCGTGACTGCGGCGGTGATGGCATCGGTGGTGACCACGCCATCAAGTCCAGCGATCGCAAGTGCCCGACGCATGCGTGCGGTGTCGGGTTCCGGCGGGTTGGCACGGCTCAACAGCGCGGTGACTGCCGGGTTGACGGTCGTGCTGGCTGTCGGGCTGTCCGCCGTGCCATTCGCCGGCACAACCTCGGCTGCCGTGCCAGGAGCACCCTGCGGCTCCGGCGGCGCAAGCATGGGCGTCAACAAGATCGATAGCGTCAGAGTGAGCGTGGAGTTGATCATGGGTCAGTACCTGTCACCTCAGCGTACAAGCAATACCCCCGGTTTCGTGTTGCGCAGACCGCTGTTCAGCCGATCTGAATGATCGATGGAACACGCTCAGCACCAGCAGTACATGAAACGGGCGATTGAACTCTCGCGCACCAATGTTGCCGCGGGCACGGGTGGGCCGTTTGGCGCCGTGATTGTGAAGGGCGGCGTGGTGATCGGCGAGGGCACCAACCAAGTGACCGCTCGCAATGACCCAACTGCGCATGCCGAGGTAGGAGCGATTCGCGCGGCCTGCGCGCACATCGGAAACTTTGATCTCTCCGGCGCCGTGATTTACACCAGTTGCGAGCCGTGCCCCATGTGCTTGGCAGCTATCTACTGGGCGCGCCTCGAACGGATCTACTTTGCAAACACCAAGGTGGATGCCGCAGCGATCAACTTTGACGATGACTTCATCTACCGCGAGTTTGCCAAGGCGCCCACCGCGCGCACCATTCCCATGACGCAACTCATGCGCGATGAAGCCATGCAGGCATTCAAAGAATGGGGCAGCAGTACGGGAAAGATCCCATACTGATGCGCGTTGTTTGATGTCTTACTTCCGAATACCCAAATCGCGGTTCACCTTCACCTTGCGCCCGCGCAGCGTTGCGCCGCGGAGTGCTTGGATCACATGATCCACATCGCGTTCTGGCAATTCAACAATTGAGAACGCTTCTGCAATCTCAATGTCGCCGATCCCACGTGGATTGACATTCGCCTCATTGGCAATGGCGCCCACCAAGTCAGCAGGGCGGATGCCCATCTTGGTACCAGCGGCGATGTAGATGCGCACCATGTCTTGCGAGTCGCGGGTGTTGCCACCGGGGCCTGGTCGTGGGCCGCGGCTTGGCGGTCCGCCTGCTCCCGGTCCACCGGCTGGCGTCTTGGTCCAACCACCTGGCTTGCGCGGAGGAGGTCCACCTTCGGAAGCACGCGGTGCAAATCCGCGCGGCTGGAAATCGCCCTGCGAACCGCCCTTGAATCCGCCGCCCTTGAATCCGCCACCACCGCCACCTTGGAACCCACCGCCACCTTGGAACCCACCACCTTGGAATCCACCACCGCCACCCTGGAATCCGCCACCCTGAAATCCACCCGGACCATTGCGGTTGGGTGAATGTGGGCGAGCGAAACTCTCGATCGCGGGGATGTGCATCTCGTCTTCCTTGGCGCCGTCGCCGGAAGTTGCTTCGTGCGCCATGCGCACCGCGGCAGCGGCCACTTCCATCGGATCAAACTCGGCAGCGAGTGTCTCAACCACCACGCGGAATCCATCAAGTTCGCCGGCAAGCAGCAGCTCGCGGATCGAACCCTTGGTGAGGTCAAGTCGGCGCGCCTTCACGTCAAGCGGAGTTGGCACCGTTGAGATGTCAATCTTCTGCTTCATCGTCGATTCAATATTCCGAAGCAGGCGATGTTCGCGCGGCTCAGCCAGCGTGATTGCCACGCCTTCGCGCCCGGCGCGACCAGTGCGTCCGATACGGTGAACGTACGACTCCGGCGATGCCGGCACATCAAAGTTCACTACATGCGTCAAGTGTTCGATGTCAATGCCACGCGCAGCAACATCCGTTGCAACTAAGAGATCAACCGTTGCAGCGCGCGCCTTCTTCATGACGCGGTCGCGTTCGGTCTGTGACATGCCACCGTGCAGCGCTTCAACGCGGTAGCCACGGCCAACCAATCGGTCAGCCAGGTCATCCACTTCAATGCGGGTCCGGCAGAAGATGAGTGCGAGCGTTGGTGATTCCAAGTCCAGCACGCGCCCGAGCGCAGCGATCTTGTGCGCGCGCGGCACGATGTATGCGGTCTGGCGAACCTTCGGCACAGAGCCCTTGGTTGCCTTATCGCGCGGAATCAGGATGCGCGCGGGGTTCTTCAGATGTCGTTCCGCGATCGACGCAATGCGGGGCGGAAGCGTCGCCGAGAAGAGCGCCGTTTGCCGCGTGGCAGGAGCGGCCTCCAAGATCAGTTCCAAGTCTTCCGCAAAGCCCATGTCGAGCATCTCGTCGGCTTCATCAAGGACCACCGTCTGCAAACCGGAGAGGTCAAGCGTTCCACGTCGAAGATGGTCGAGCGCACGTCCCGGAGTGGCCACCACAATGTGTGCGCCGCGCTTGAGTGCCAGGATCTGGCGGGTGAATTCTTGTCCGCCGTAAATCGGGACCACGGACGTGCCAAGTTTCTTGCTGTACTTATGGAGCGCCTCGGACACCTGCACGGCGAGTTCGCGCGTGGGCACCAAGATCAGCGCGAACGGCTTGAGTGCCACTGCGGGCGTCTTGCCAATCCTCTGCAGAAGCGGCAGGGCGAACGCCGCGGTCTTGCCTGTGCCGGTAGCAGCCTGACCAAGCAGGTCGCGACCCTCCATGAGCGGCTCGATGGCCGCCTTCTGGATGGGTGTGGGTTCTTCGTATCCAAGTGCCGCGAGCTCGGCAAGCAGTTCCGGTCCAAGTCCAAGCTCAGCGAAAGTATCCTTCATCGTCGGAGGATACAGGCAACCGCCTTTGCAGGCGCTGAGGGGGCGATAAGCGCCTGTTTCACATCAAACGCCCCTACGGTTCAGTTCGGATCGGCAATTCCATCAACTCCCACCCGGGAGCGCGAGCGCGAGCCGAGACAAGGCACGCTCGCCGCGCTGAAGCCGCAGCTCTCCGGTTGCTACATTGAATGGACAGTTCACTTACAACCCAACGCTCATGAACAAGAACACCGCTCCACAAACCTCAAAGCGATCACGACTGCGTCTCGGCACCATCATTGGCAGTGTGATGGCCGCGGGAGTAGCGGTGACCGTGATTGGTTGCGTACGGAAATCAGGCAAAGTCACCTATTTTCACGAAGCCGAATTACCGCAGGGTTGGCCGCTATTGACCGAAGTTGGGGTGGTCGAAGTGAAGGAGTATCCGCAGTACCGAGAGGCGGTGGTAACCAAGAATGATGGCGCCGGCAGCGACGAGAAGATGGGGCCGATGTTCGGCACGCTCTTCAATCACATCTCCAAGAACGACATTCCAATGACCTCTCCCGTCGAAATGGAATACTCGCAGCAGGATTCGCGGGTGATGACGTCGATGGCATTTCTTTACCGCACAAACGAAACGGGAACCCTTGGCACTGATGGACAAGTGGTTGTTCGCGAGATCGCACCGCGTACCTATGCGAGTGTTGGAGTGCGCGGTAGTTACAACGACGAGAGCTTCCAGCGCGGACTGGCCATCGTCAAGGAATGGATTGCCGCCAATCCGCAGTGGCGCGCGGATGGCACACCGCGCTTCTTCGGCTACAACAGTCCCTTCATTCTGTGGTTCTGGAAGTACGGCGAAGTACAAGTCCCCGTGCGCCGCCTTACTGACACAGCCCCCAGCTGATGAGCATCCTGCCCAGGTCGGCGCCGTTCACCTCGCCGTCACCGTTGAGGTCGCCGCAGTTGAGGCGGGCGGTGAGGGCGGTGTTTTGAGAAGTCAGCGCGGCAATCTCAGCTTGGAATGAGGGTACATCGCGATTGATAGCGATGGTGTGAAAGGCACCACCCGCGATAGCAGAGGCAACGCCGCTATTGGCAGAGGCAGGAATGGTGCATTGACCGTAGTGGTTGTAACCCCAAGCCAGAACCGCGCCATCTTTCAGAGCGATGGTGTGACCGTAACCACCCGCGATAGCAGAAACGCCGCTATTGGCAGCGGCAGGAATGGTGCATTGACCGTAGTCGTCCCAACCCCAAGCCAGAACCGCGCCATCTTTCAGAGCGATGGTGTGAAAGGCACCACCCGCGATAGCAGAAACGCCGCTTTGAGCAGCAGTAGGAATGGTGCATTGACCGTCGCCGTTCCAACCCCAAGCCAGAACCGCGCCATCTTTCAGAGCGATGGTGTGCTCGCCACCACCGGCGATAGCAGAAACGCCCCATTGGGCAGCGGCAGGAATGGTGCATTGACCCCCGCGGTTGTCACCCCAAGCCAGAACCACGCCACCCTTCAGAGCGATGGTGTGATTGCTGCCACCCGCGATAGCAGAAACGCCGCTATTGGCAGAGGCAGGAATGGTGCATTGACCGTAGTCGTTGAAACCCCAAGCCAGAACCGCGCCACCTTTCAGAGCGATGGTGTGGTATTGACCACCGGCGATCGCAGAAACGCCGCTATTGGCAGCGGCAGGAATGGTGCATTGACCGATGTCGTTGAAACCCCAAGCCAGCACCGCGCCATCTTTCAGAGCGATGGTGTGGTATTGACCACCCGCGATAGCAGCAACGCCGCTATTGGCAGAGGTAGGAATGGTGCATTGACCGAAGCCGTTGCTACCCCAAGCCGTAACACCTCCGGTCTGCGCCATCGCCACAGAAGGCGCGGCCACGCATGCCGCAACAACAATAAAAGACTGAGCGACGAACGAGGAGTATGTGAGCTTGATTGACATGTGAAGGCTTTCTTTGTGAGAGATCGTGATCCGCGCAAACTCAGCGGCGTCGACTACCCACCAGGCCCGCGAGCCCAAGGAGTGCCACCGCGCCCGGTGCCGGTACGAAGCCATAAGTAAACGTCTGGTTGAATGACGGCTGGCTCACAGTGCCTGCGCCTGCACTCAGGCCGTCCACCCGCATGGTCACGTTGCCCTTGAACTGCAGCGTCAACACGTCGGTGGCGGCAAGGTTCGTGGTCTCCACGCTGAAGCGACCAAGCATGATGCGCTTGTCGGCGTAGGTACCGGCGTAGACGTGGTTGCCAGAGGGGAGGTTCGTGTACCAGCCAGCGCCTTCGTAGGCGCCGAGCGCGGTGCTTCCACCAGCAATAGTGTCAGCACCCACAGTGGTGGCGTTCGTGAAGTAGTTGTCAGCGGCGATTCCTGCGGCGGCGTCCTGCGCGCGTGCGCCGATCGTCACAAAGGAATCCCACGCGTTACCTGCAGCAGCGGAAGCGGGCATCCAGCTTGTACCGGCCGCTTGCGCAAATCCCGCGCCGTTTCCTGCAACGAGCGATGAGCCGTTATTGGGAACGCCGTTGATGGAAGTCACCACCATGCTGGTGGAACTGGTGGTGCCGTAGAAGTTGACGAGCTTGTCATACGCCCCGGTGAAGTCCACGTAGACATCCATCACCGAGTAGCGACGGGCGCCATCCGTTACTGAGTAATTGGTGGAAGTGACGCCAGTCATGGCAGCATGCGCGCTCGCGGCGGTGATGGCTGAGACAAATAGGGCGGACGCGTTGAGGTGCGTGGTCTTCATGGTGTTCGGATGTTCGAAACGTGATCGACTCATTTGGCGACCCTCGACGACTGCACGTACAGCCGAGAGGGCGCACCCTTTGAGAGGAGTGCATCTATAAGGAACGAAAATCCCGGTCCCTTTCCATCACGAAATTCGCGGAACTAACTGATTTTTCTCGCTTTGTCACCGGCGCACCCCCGCAACATGTGCTGCAGGGCGCGCGGATTCACATACCGCGTCCTTACTGACACAGCCCCCAGCTGATGAGCATCCTGCCCAAGTCGCCGCCATTCACTTCACCGTCGCCGTTCAGGTCGCCGCAATTCAGTTGCGCAGTGAGGGCGGCGTTGGCCGCGGTGAGCGCAGCATTGGAAGTCGGCAGCAGCGAGTACCCATCGGCCGCCACGACGATGACGTTGTAGCTGCCTGCCGCGACAGCGGTGCACGTCATGAGTGACGCGGGCACTTGGGTAGTTTGAGCGGCTTGAGAAACACCGTCCGACCACACACGCACGCCGCCGTCCGTCTGGAGTGCGACTGTGAATGCATATCCCGCCGCGATGGCGGTGCACTTTCCAAGATCACTGGGCACGTCACTCTGCCCCCCCCACACACGCACGTATCCAGTCTGGTTGATCGCGACAAGGTGGTTCTGGCCCGCAGCGACCGCGGTGCACGTCCCGAGGTTGGCGGGCAGGCCGGTGAGGGTGTAACCCCATTGACGCACCACGCCGTCCTGTCGAAGTGCAATCGATAGCTCGCCGCCGGCACCAATGGCCTTGCATGTCCCAAGGGTGGAGGGCACCGTGCACTCAAGCGCAGTGTTGTCTCCCCAGGCGCGCACCACGCCGTCTTGGCGCAGCGCAACAGTGTGGTTCTGGCCCGCCGCAACGGCGATGCATGTCCCAAGGTCAGTGGGCACGCTGCACTGGCCGAAGTCGTTGCGCCCCCAGGTGCGTACCACGCCGTCCTGCCGGAGTGCCACGGTGTGGTAATCGCCGCCATCAAAGCCAATGCACACACCGAGATCAGAGGGGACGTTGCATTGACCGTCGTTGTTCCACCCCCACGCGCGCATGGTGCCGTCCGTCCGGAGCGCAAGCGTGTGCCATTGACCCGCCCCAACAGCGGTGCATTCGCCAAGGTCTGCGGCAACGTTGCTCTGGCCGTACTTGTTCCAATTGTTCCCAGCGTTCGAAGACCAGGCGCGAACGCCGCCGCCTGCGCTTGCACTGTGCGCTGCACCGACCGCGCCGACCGCGGCGAGGAAGGCAATCATCCAGTTGCTACGCATGGAATGCGACGGGGTGACGGACGTGATGCGATGGAAAGGGGTCTTCATAGGGGCCTCGGCGTGGACGAAAGCACGCGCCAAAAGAGTGTGGCTACGTAGTAACACGCAAATCCCGGGCGCAAGCCATCAGAACAACCCGGTCAAATTGGGCTCCAGGACAAGTTTTTTGAGTCCTGCCGGGGTGCAAGGTCCGACAGCACACACGCCCCCCGCAGTGTGTGCTGCGAGGGGCGTGTCACGTAAGTGCAGTGGTGATGCATCGTCTTTCCCTCTCCGTACCGTCCGATGTAGGACCAAATGACCCTCGTCAGCGCGCCTATCATGGACGCTCTGCCGCGTGGTGGCAGACCTCATACACCGCCTTTGGAGCTCTCAGAACATGCGTACCCGACTTGCACTCGCCTTTGCCGCACTCGCCACCTCTGCCGGACTGGCCATGACGGCCGCGGGTCCCGCCACCTTCTCCGGCGAGGCATATCCGCTCGAGACCTGCCCGGTCTCCGGTGAGAAGCTTGGGAAGGATGCCACGGTAGTTGTCCTTGAGGGCATGAAGGACAAGACCTTGGACGGCACGCAGGTGAAGTTCTGCTGCGGGAAGTGCGCCGCCTCATTTAAGGCTGAGCCAGAGAAGTACCGCCCGGCGATGAATGACGCCATTATGAAGGCCTCCCCGGCGTACCCACTGAAGACGTGCCTAGTGATGAACGGTGATGCACTGGATGCCGACGCAAAGACTTTCGTTTGGCAGAACCGTGTCTACAAGTTCTGCTGCGGCAAGTGCATCAACAAGTTCAAGAACGATCCAGCCAAGTTCGCCGCTGAGTATGAGAAGCAGGTGGTTGCTACGCAGAAGACTTCCTACAAGGCCACCACATGTCCGATCAGTGGCAAGCCACTCGGCGATGGCGCCGTGGACGTGGTGGTGAACTGCTCGCTCGTTCGCACCTGCTGCCCTGGTTGCGTGGATGCAGTGAAGGCCGATCCAAAGGCTGCCATCGCCAAGGTGAGTGGTGCAGTTGCTGCGCCCGCGGACACAAAGTCTGCTGACAGCAAGAAGTGATCTTGACCGCAATCACGCGTGCGCTGGAGCAGGTGCTCCGCGCACGCGTGATTGTGTTTTTGGGGGGGTAAATGAATCAACTTTGTACAGATTGCGTTAAGTATCCGCACTGCGGATGCTCTTTTTAGTTAGGGGTTGACTAGTGGTAAAAAAAGGCTAGTGGTTTGGGCAATGCATTTTAAGAAATCATTGTCTATTCCTCTCGCCATCGCCGCCGTTGGAGTTTCCGCTTTAGGGCTTGCGAGTCCTGCAGCCTCTGCCACAGCAGGAGGGGGTAGCCCACCCCAAAACATCTTGTTCTTCATCTTGGACGACGTTGGCGCGGACCAACTGGGCATCTCGAACCCGGTCGGTCGGGCCGCTGGCACGCTGGCCAAGACCCCCACGATCGACGCGATTGCTGCACAGGGTGTGAACTTCACCAACTGCTGGGCGATGCCAGAATGTTCGCCGAGCCGGGTCTGCTTCTTTACGGGTCGCTTTCCAACCCGAACGGGCGTGGGTGCGCCGCTGATCCCAAGCCAGACACTCGCTCAGTCGCAGTGCTCGCCATTCGAGACCACCACTCCAACGCTGCTCAACGCAGCGGGCTACGAGTCCGTGTTGTTTGGCAAGTACCACCTTGCGCATAACGATTTCAACCCGTACGGCGCCTCGAACTTGGTACCAAATTCAAACGGATTCACGCAATTCAACGGCACCCTTTTCGGCGCGCCTCCGGGGATCGATGACACACTTGCGGGCCAAATCGATGCCAAGTTTGAGACGAGGTACTCGTGCGGGTTTCCGGTGTCGGGCAATGAGCCCGCCATCTGCGCATGCATGCTGCCGAATCACGAATGCACCTCTGGAGTCAGCGCACTGGAGTGCCTAGCTGCCGGCGGTGTGCCGTTGGTCCAACCAAACGGTGACCCGATCGCCGACTGCAGTTCGCGTGAGGCTGCGGCGGCCGCTGCGAAGATCAACTGGGATCTTTGGAACGGGTACTACGTGTGGCCGCGCACCGTGAACTGGAACGGCGCGGCCAATGACGAAGCCGACGCAGCGTTCAAGTTTACCCGTGCCCACGCCGATGTCGACCAAGCCGAGCACGCCATTGAGTGGATCAAAGAGCAGCGGTCAACCACTGGACCTTGGATGTGTACGGTCTCGTTCTCGGGCGACCATGACCCTTGGCAACAGCCACCTGCAGCGGGCGTCAGCACCGCATGGCCAGCGCGGTTGCCCTACGGGTGCAGCGCGCAAGACGGCATCGAAGGAGCCGTGGAACTCGCGGTTGAACGCACCGTCTCCGACCGAACCATTGAGTCGCTTGATTCGCAGATCCGCAAGGTGCTGATTTCAACTGGACTCGGTCATCAGGTCGCAGACGGTTCATTCGTGATCGATGCTCCGAACACACTGATTGTTGTGATCGGCGACAACGGATCATTTCTCAACACTGTCAAGGCCCCTTTCAACGCAATTCGCTCGAAGGGCACCATCTACCAGACCGGCGTCAGCGTGCCGCTTGTGATGGCGGGTGGACCGACTGCTTCGCCGGGTCGGGCGGTCGACAGCATGGTCAACTGCGTCGATCTCTTTCAGCTGTGGGGAGAAGTTGCGGGCATCAATGTCCACGCCGCCGTCCCTGCAGGGCGAAAGCTCGATTGCTTTCCGATGCTTCAATACTTGACCACGCCGGATGCGGCGCAGGTTCGAACCTACAACTACGCTGAATTTACGCCGCCACATCTCGCAGTGGAGGCAACAACGGGGCTGCCAAATTGCAGTCCTTGCCTGCTCGTCGATGGGACAATCTGCACGGATACATTCTTGGCAACCCAAGAGTTCTGTGAAGGACAGGGCGGCACTTGGTACGGACCGGGAAGCGATCGCGGTGTGTTCGACAGTTGCTGCGACCTCGCGTCGAGTACGACCGGCGACAGCATCAGCCTGATCCTTTGGCCTAGCCAAAGCACCATCACCGATGGGCGTTGGAAGCTGGTTTCCAAAGCGGCGCCAGGCGAACCGACCGTGCCGTGCCCCTACGCCATCGATCCAACGAACCCCACGCATACCAACGAGTTCTACGACCTTGCGATGTGCCCATTCGCGAACGTACTTTTCGGGCGCGGCATCGACAACGCCGACTTCGACATGCTCAAGGAGACGGGAAATCCCGAGATCGACCTTGCGAACAATCCCTTGGCGAGAGCGGCCTACGCATCGCTCACGAAGCAGCTTGCTGCACTGCAGCAATCGCTTGCCCGGTGCAGCGGTGACATCACGATGGACAGCCTTGTGGACGGCGCGGATCTGGCCGCGATGCTCAGCTTCTGGGGCCAACCCAGCGTGGCCGATCTGAACAACGACGCGACGACCGACGGCATCGACCTTGGCCTCCTGCTCGCTGCGTGGGGCATTTGCAATCGGTGATCTCTATGAAAGCAACGCTACCAATGACTCATCACACTTCAATGATTTCCAGTTTCGTGATCGCAGTTGCTGCCTTGAACTCTCCATCGTTTGCCGATTGCGGCTGTAGCGCAGAAGTGAATGGCGATTCGAGGGTCGCCACCAGCGGTAAGGATCCCCGTGCGTCTGCTACTTGATGAACGCACGTCGGGTGAAGTGCGACACATTCGATAGTTCGCATTCCTTTGCGGGGCGTCTGACTGCCGTGCGCGTCTACCGATACTGCGCAGACACCAAGCGGCAGGCGTCGTCATCAAACCGGTCATCGCGGCGCATTTGGCTGAAGAGTGCGAGCAGTTCGGTTTCGGTGAGCCGCTGCTTTTCTGCGCCAGAGACATCCAAATAGACCTGCCCGCGGTGCATGGCAATCAGGCGATCGCCAAGCGTTGCTGCTTGCTGCATGGAGTGGGTGACCATCACCGTGGTGGCGCTGGAACTGGCAACCAGTCGCGTGGTGAGTGAAATCACTAGCTCCGCGCTGCGTGGGTCGAGCGCAGCGGTGTGTTCGTCAAGCAATAGCACCTTTGGACCAGTCAGCGTGGCCATCAGAAGAGTGATCGATTGTCGCTGTCCGCCCGAGAGTAGACCGATCGGATCATCAAGGCGATCCTCAAGACCAAGACCGATCTGCGCCAAGAGGTTCTTCCATTCGCCACGTCGCGCGCCGCGGAGCAGCGGGGCCAGCGTGCGCCACTTGCCGCGCTTTGATGCCAGCGCCAAATTCTCTGCAACGGTCAAGCTTGGAGCCGTGCCCGCAAACGGATCTTGGAAGACGCGCCCGATCAGGTGCGCGCGGCGGTGCTCCGGCCAACGAGTGATGTCCGTGTTGTCTATAGAAATGGAACCAGCGTCCAGTTCAAACGCGCCAGAGATCGCCGCCTGCAGCGTGCTCTTGCCGGAACCGTTGGTGCCGATCACCACCGTGAACGAGCCCGGCGCTAGCGCAAGCGTCACGCCTGCAAGCGCACGGACTTCGTTGGCTGTTCCAGGATTGAAGGTCTTGCGGACGGCATTAAGTTGAAGCATGAGTGCCTCGCTTCCTGCCTATTTCCTTGATCAAACCCGGGCCAACGATCGCAGCCAGCACCACCAGCGCTGTGACCAGCTTGAGGTCGTTTGCATCAAGCCCAAGGCGGATGGCAATGGCAACGAGCAGTCGGAACAGTATGGCGCCCATCACTGCACCGATGACGGCAAGCGCCACCGATCGCACCGGGCCAATGAGACTCTGCCCCAAGATCACGCTTGCAAGACCAAGCACGATGACGCCGATACCCATCTGCGCATCGGCAAATGCCTGCATCTGCGCAAAGAGCGATCCAGAGAGCGCCACTAGCGCGTTGGAGACGGCCAGCCCCAACACCGTCATGCGGTCGGTGCTGGTACCCAGCGCGCGCAACATGCGTGCGTTGTCACCGGTGGCGCGCATGGCTGCACCAAGTTCGGTCTTCAGGAACAGCACCATGAGAATGGTGGCAATGCCCGCAATCAGCGCGCTGGCCGCAAGTAGCCCCAGATCACCCGATGGAACGCTGCGACCAAGAATACTGGTCTCTGGACCAAACGATGCGCGCGCCGCTTCTTCAAACGGGGTGAAGAGCGTGCGCGCATTGATGGGCACATTGCTCGCGCCCATGATGCGCAGATTCACTGAATAGAGCGCCGTCATCACCAAGATGCCGGAGAGCAGCGCATTCACCTTGAAACGCACATGAATGGTGCCAGTGATGGCGCCAGCAAGCGCGCCGCCCGCCATGCCAGCAAGCGTGGCCGTCACCGGGTCAGCGCCATCGCGCAGAAGCCGCGCGGTGATAGCGGCACCCAACGGGAACGAACCATCCGCTGTGATGTCTGGCATCTGATACACGCGGAACGACATGTAGATGCCAAGTGCAAGCACTGCAAACACCAGTCCGATGGCAAGCGTTGCAATCAGAAGGCTCATGCTGATGCTCCAATCGGGACAGCCCAGAGTGAGCCGCGCAAGAACGCGGTTTCCGTGCCTTCAGCGTTTCGCAACGCGTGCAATACGGAGCGCAGTGGTTGTTCAGCCAGCAGCTGTCCGGCCGCGGTGATCTCCACCGTGGCACGCGGCACGGGCCGGTACGAGGCCACCGCAGCGTGAGCGTGCAGGAATGTTCCATCGGTGTTGACGAGCGTGGCCGCCACATCGGGCGCTAATGTGGACAGCGAGCCCGCATCAGCGGCAAAGCCAACGGCCACCATCGATTCGCCGCGGTGCATGGGGTCGCCTGCAAAGCGCAGCGCGGCGCGCAGTTCGTTCGGGTTCATGCTTGGCGGCTGCGTGGGCCATCCGTCGGGTGAGGTGCGCGCCCATGCTCCGAACGCGCCCGCGCATTCGCCGATCGCAAGGAATGCCACTGGGCCGTTGGCCACGCGCACTAACTCTGCGGCAAGCATCGAAAGCGTTACTGGATGCGTTCCGTCCCACTCAAAGAATCCGCGCAGGGAGGCAGGCGCGTCCACCATCAGGGTGTCGCGCGCAATGCACATGACGCTTCCAGCATCGCTCGATGCCAAGCAGTCGGGGCGGGGTGCACTGGCGGGTGCCACGGCGATGGTGCCGCCCGCAACAAGGCCCTCGCCGAAGTGCCCGGCTGCTGATGATTGATCGGAGGCGAGTGCAAGATGCCCAACAGCAAGCGCCGATGTGGTGGCACGAATGGAACCTTCGCGGATGAACATCGCTTGTGCGCGTTGCGGACGCGGAGTGTTTGCCGGATTCGAAGTGCTCGCCGTACTTGAAATGCACGGACTGATTTCGCCAGTCCAACCGGTGCGCGGGCCGATCGCCGTTGACGCGTTCGGTAACTGCGCGCCAGCGGCGGTGCTTGCTGCCACACCCAGCAACATCTCCAGACGCGAAATCTTCAGCATCTCTCGCACCGGAACGCTGGCTTCCACAATCACCAGCGTTCCTCCAACAGCACGAAAGCGCGAGAGCGATTTGAGTAGCACACCGATACCAACGGATGAGATGAAACTCACCGCAGAGAGATCAAGCTCAATGCGCGAACGACCCGAGCGGATCGCCTCTTCAAGCGCGGCGGATGCGGTGGGCGCCCATGATGAGTCCAGGCGACCATCCATCGCCACCAACACCGCTTCAGGAGTTTGCGTGGAGGTGATCTTCACTTCGCAGCACCATCACCTTCGGTCACCGCGCGCGCAGTGTCAAGCATTTCCTTGGGAAGCACGATTCCGAATTGCTTCATTCGCTCAGTGTTCACCAAGAACACGGTCTCTTGCGGATCAGCAAATGGCAGATTGCCAGGCGATTCGCCGCGCAGCACCTTATCCATGAGTCGTGCGCTGATGCGGCCAACTTCTTCAAAGTCACGCGACACGGCAATGGTGGCGCCGGACTTCATTGCGCCGGGTGCAAACGCAAACACCGGAATGTCGGCACGATCGGCAGCTTTCACAATCGTTCCGAAGCCCGTGCTTGAAGAACTGTCAGAGATTTGCATGATGGCCTGCACACCTTGCGTGGCAAGTCCCTCGGCGGCTTCAGGCAATTCCGTCGGGCGGTCGGCGCCCACGGAGACCAGTTCAATGCCTGCAGCCGCAAGAGCCTTCTCCCATTCAGCGCGCGAAAACACGCTGTTCACCTCACCGGGCGCGAACACTGTTCCAACGCGCCGTAGGTTAGGAATGGCAGCCTTGCCGACGCGGATCATGTATTCCCAATCAAAGGTGATGAGCGCGCCAGTCACGTTCGGCAGGTGATCGGTGTTGCTCTTGCCGGCTCCCGATGCAACGCCTGAAGCGATCATGCAGAACACCACGGGGCGATCGGTGATCCGCCGCACCACGGCCTGCAACGCGGGCGTGGTGAACGGTACCACCACGTCGGGCTCCTCTTCGTCGATCGCAGCGATGATGGTGCCGAGCGTGCCGACATCCAGTTGTGCATCGCGCAGGGAGAGGTAGCAATTCTTTCCATCCACGTAACCGAGCACTGCAAGCTCAGCAAGAAAGCCGCGGTACGACTCTTCAAAGTTCGGTGTGCGGTTGTAGGTGAGCACCGCGATCGTGGGGATATACGGAGCAGCTGGGGTCTTTGCCGCTGATCCTGCAGCGGGCAACGCCGCCAGCAATGCTTGCACGCTCTCAGGAATCAGAGGTCGCTCAATGGTGCGCGTGAGCGGCGGAGCGGGTTCGTCGTAAATCATTTCCGCCTGATTCGGCAGCGCGGGTATCTGCGCCCAGCCAATTCCGAAACCGTCGTAATTCAGTTGTAAACCAACCGGCACGAAGTTCTCGCACGGGATGTCTTGCGGTCGCGTTCCGCGCAGAATCAGTTCCGCGATTGCTCCGGTCGAGATTCCCATGGCGCGGTAGTCCGCGCCGAAATTGATGGCTGCACCAAGCTTCGCCATCGCTGGGAAGTTGGTAATGACCGGCACGCCCGCCTTGCGGCAGCGGTCCACCACCGTGGGCGCGGCGGCAATGACGTTGGTGTCTGCAAGAATCCAGAAGCACTCGATCCCGCGCGAGAGCAGCACATCGGTGGCGGTGGAAACCTCGCTGACGTTCGCGCCGTTTGCTTCAAGCAGTTCAATGCCAAGCTTTGCGCATGCTTGCCGGCCGAGCTTGACTGACGCCTCTGCGTTTGGCTCCGCGGGATTCCACACGCATCCGATGGTCTTGATGTGCGGAGCCGCCTCATGCATGGCGCCCAACAGAATCTCTGCCGGCTGCAACGTGCCGAAGCCCGCGACATTGGCCGGGCGCGTTGAACCCTCTGACCACGGGCCAAGCGGAATTCCGATCCCGGGCGGCGCGGCCACCAGTCCAAACACATGGGGCAGGGCGCGCTTGTTGGCGCGTATCACTGCTTGCGTTGCCACGGTGGAGAGCGAGACCACCATGTCGTAGCTTGGCGATGCGCTGCACACAGCGGAGGCCATTTGCCCGAGTGTGCCGATGTCACCCTCGGCATTGAAGTAGTCGAAGGTTGTTCCTGCATCCTTCCCAAAGCCAGCGGAGTTGAGCCGCTCCAGCATGCCATCGCGGCCGACATTCATTGCATCGATCGAGGAGATCTGGATGACCGCAATCCGCCGCGGTCGTGCGGCTTCAGCGGCAATGCCTTCGGCATCATTGCGCTGACGATTGTTTGATTTATCACTCAACACCAACACCGCGGCTGCCGCCACGATGAGGAGGATTCCAAGAATGAGTCGCTTGGCGGAATGGAGCACCGGGGGAAACTACATGAAGGGCGGGGGTGCCATCACGCTCACGCCGAATCCGGTGCAGCAGTTCATCCGGACGTACCACGCGAATACCGCGCGCCTCCAGCCGTTCTGCAAGCGCGGCGGCGGTGCCGACGCCCGTCACCTTCGTTCCGTCCGCCAGTTCGTGGCTCGACCAGACATGCACCGACACCCAGCGCGTGAAGGGCGCCGTGCTCGCCGCGGCATCGCGCACGATCGCATCGGCCACTGCATCCGGCCCGCCCATCCCGGGATGTTTTCCGTCCATTCCAGCCCACAGGCAATAGCCCGCGGTGACGAACGGCACCTCGCTGCCGCGACCATCTGATGCCCAGTCGATGCGTCCGCGGCCCGCGTTGTACGGCGCGTAGTCGCACACGAAAGCGCCAAGGAGCGGGTGAAGTCCTTCCGCGATCCATCGACGCGCCTCCGCGGCACCCGGCGTGTTCGAGTGCAGCATCAACATTCCCGCCATCACCGCACCCGTGCGATGATTCTGCGCATCGAGCCGCCGCATGAACTCGCGGAACAACTCTTCGCGTCGACCAGTGTTCTCAGCGAATCGATCCGGATACCAGTAGCCCGCAAACTGCTCGATGAGTGCGGTGCCGGCCGGTTGTGTCTCACCGATCCGTTCCAGCACGCACGGCGCTGCCTGCGAAAGCGACGAGAGGCACGCACCGAACCCGATCGGAAAGCTTCCGTGCAGCGGATGATCCCAGTACGCGGAAGGCTTCACGGGCGGCGTGCCCGACGGCATCGTGACCGGCATGTTGCGCGGCGCACCCGGTCCCCAGAATGCGCCGCAGAGCCACTGCAGATTGTCGCCATCACTTAAGACCAGCGCAACGCACGGGCGACGATCGGCAAAGTCAACGGACGATGCGGGCATACCTATCACTGCCGGGAAGCGCGCATCAAGCGCGCCGGCGGAAAGAAACGGTTGGTTGCGCATCCAGTTACTTGCGGTGTTTGAATGCCCGCGCACCGAGACGGTCATCGTGTGCATCGCCTCGTCGCCCTCGTCCCAACCGAAGGTGGGCGCCAGGTCATCAAGCCGATCGATCATCGGCCACGCCTGTGCACCGGCGCCGTAGCCCACCCAACACCGCTGCGAAATGGCCACGTCGCGGTTGCGCTGCACGCCAGGGTCGAGCATCGACAACGTGCTCCGCGAAAGTTGCGCTGCATCTGCTGGTGACATCGGTACGCGCCCATCCGCCAGCATGCGCAGACCGAGCGCTTCCGCGCGCGAGATCAGCGATTCCTCAATGAGCACCGCGCGATGGATCCCCGCGAGGCTGGTAGCGACGTTCACGGATTCATTGGTCGATGCATTCTTTGCCGTGTACCCCTTGCGTCCGCTGGGGTCACGCGCATACGCCACGTAGCCGCGCACCCATCCCGCGCGCATGCCGCGCTCAAGGAGTTCCCACGGCGTGAAGGTGCCTCGGTCTTCCAGTCCAAGCCGCGCCACCGTGCGCTCCTTCCATTCACCGTAGCGCTGCACCACGGTGTCGTTCCACACCAGTTCGTCCGCTTCGCCGCAGTTCACAGCCAACGCCGCTAAGCCGGCGAGCGACGCGGAGAGCATCTCTTCACGCATGTCGACGGTGGAGGCGGTCGTTGTAGGTGTTGGAACGGTACTCACCCGCACCGTGACAAACCCGCGCGGCGCACGTTGCGCGGGCCACCACGAGTCGCGCGCCGCCCGAGCCGGGTCCGAGTGTTCCATGGACAGTGCAGCCAAGAACGCAAGGAGGACGGCATAGAACATCACGGGGCGCACAGGATTATTGTGGCACAAGTTGCGGCCGCATGCACACGTTCACTACCGCGCCTTCCGCGCCGTCATATCGAGGCTCGTGATGAAATCGCTTGGCGTGGTACCCGCTGGCAGCGCGGCCACGATTTTTAGGTAGAGCGGGTCTTGCCAGTCCGTCATGGCGGCGATGTACTCGGGCTTCGGAGTGAGCACGATGTCCGTAAGGCCCGCGGCTACTGCTTGGGCGCGCGACTCCTCAACGAGCACGGCCCCTGCAACGCAGCCAACCAACGCTTCGACATCGTGAAGAACCGCTGGTGGGAGCGGTCGAAGTAATGCCAAGTCCGAAACCGCCACTCGTCCGCCGGGAGCGAGTACGCGCGCCATTTCTTTCCACACGCGCGGCTTGTCCGGCGAGAGGTTGAGGACGCAGTTGGAGATCACCACATCAACGCTGCCGTCGGCAACCGGAAGGCTTTCGATCTCACCGAGGCGGAACTCCACATTGGTCAGCCCGGTCTGCCGCGTGTATGCGGCCACATTGCGGCGCGCCTTGGAGACCATGTCCGGAGTCATATCGACGCCGATTACTTTGCCAGTGGCGCCGACCTTTGGGCCAGCGACAAAGCAGTCGAACCCACCGCCCGCGCCAAGATCCAGCACCACTTCGCCAGCGCGGAGCGATGCGATCGCGGTGGGGTTGCCGCAGGAGAGTCCCATGTTTGATTCAGCAGGCGTACTTGCGAGCTCGCCCGCGGAGTAGCCGATCGCTGCGGCAAGCTGTTCCGGCGAAAAGGTTGCCGGCCCGCAACATCCGCCGCCCGTGGGTAGGGCGGTCTTGGTTGCAGCTCCGCCACAGCAGCTTGCGGCAGCAGGTGCCGCTGGCTTCGCAGTCGCTCCGCCGCAACAACTTCCGGCAACTGTCGCTGCGTATGCCGCCGGTTTCGCCGCCGCCGCTTGCGCCGCAGACCACGACCCGACCTCAGCGATCTTTGAGTACCCAGCACGCACTTGCTGTCGCAGCTGATCAGCCTCGACGCTGGTTGCCGGAACCGCTGCAGCTGATGAGTTACATCCGCACTGCGTTCCAGAGCAACATGCATTGCCCTGCGGCGAAGGATTCTTACTGTCTTGATTCCGATCATTGACGGTATTCATATGGCTCCTTATTGGAGTAAGAGGTGTTGTGAGAAGTGATCTTTGCTATCTATCAATTGTGCACGTTTGTCATCGCGCCCCGCAGCAGCCGCGAGCGCATCCAGGCAGTTGCTCTGCGGGGCAGCACTGCTCAATGGCATCAGCAATCGCTCGCATCGTGCGGCACAGGCGCGCATAGTCCACCACGTAGTGGACGGTTCGCCCGGTCTTACTTGACTGCACCACGCCGGCGCGTTCAAGAAGACTCAAATGCCGCGAAACCACCGAGAGATCCACTGCGCAACATTCGCCGACATCGCTCACCGTGCATGCGCAGCCGCACTTCACCAAACATCCCAAGAGCCGGGACCGCGTTGGGTCACTGAGCGCCTTGAACAACTCCGGGTCCAGCAGGTCATCAATCGGCCTGCAACATGCGGCGGCCTGCACGGGGGTCATTGTTCGACGTTTGCGTACTTGCACCATAATGCAAATATACATTCGCCACAGCGGATTGTTCGATCAATTGCCAAGGATTTCCGAAAATGCTCCCCGGCTCACGCAAACAAGGGCAATTCAAAGCCCTTGCGGTACTCGCGCCGCACGATGCTGGCGGTGGCCTCTGGGTTGTTGGTAAAGCTCAGGCTGGCCTTGTCCCAACGCAGTTCCTTGTTCGGGTAGCGCGCTGCCTTGGAGCAGAGCAGACCAGCCTCCGCCATACGCGCGCCGGCCGCAAACGGCGTCTGCACGAAAGCATCCGGCTTGCCAATGATGCGATCAACCCAGGAGTGCCAGTGGTTGCGCGCGGTGATCTCGCCTTGTCCGGGGATCTTGCTCCACTCGACTGGCTTGCCATCCTGCCAGACCTGAATCTTTCCTTCCGGCTCAACCAGTAGCACGCCGCCTTCGCAGACCACCATCGTTCCGATGTTCGGCCAGTCGCCAGCAGGAAGCCCAAGCGCGGCACGTGACGGCGCCTGACTCTTGTCACAGTAATTCACAACGAAGCGCGGTCCCGCGAAGCGATCGCCTGACACTGGGTACGTGAGCGTGGAATGCACATGTTGCGCGTGATAGAAATCCGATGGATTCCGCGTCTCAGCCATCACCGCAATCGGCGAAGGAAGGTCATAGGCAAAGTGGATGACATCCAGAAGATGCGTGCACCAATCGCCCAACTGGCCGGTGCCGTAATCCCATGAAGAGCGCCAACGCAGACTGATCAGGCCTTCGCGACACGGCGCATCAACAGCCGCACCGAGCCACAGCGGCCAATTGATGTTTGCGGGCGGCGCGATCGGCTCCTTCAGTCCGCCGTAATAGAAATAGCCGTCGCCTTGGTCCGGCGGTCCACCGATCCACACGTGCGCCTCAATCGCTTTGCCGAGCAGTCCGCGCCGCAGAATGTCCACCGCATGCTGTCGTCCCGCAGGACCCATGCGCTGATTGCCAACCTGGGTGATGAGCGACGGGCACGCCTTCGTCGCGCCTTCAATCGCCGCCACTTCAGAGAGTTGCTGCACGAGCGGCTTCTGGCCATAGACATGCTTCCCAGCCTTGAGTGCAGTCATCATGATGAGCGCGTGATTGTGGTCTGGGGTGCAAACCACCACGGCATCAAACTTGCCGGCGTGCTTATCAAACGCTTCACGGAAATCGCTGCAGGTGAACGCAGCCGGATGTTGCGCGGACACTTCCTTGAGCGCGTCCGAATCAACATCGCAGAGTCCTGCAAAGTTCACATCCGGATGCTGCGTCAATTCACGCCGATCCGCCGGAGCAATGCTGCCGCCCACGCCGATCTGCAGGACATTGACCTTTGCAAGCTTTCCACCGAACACGCGGCGCGGCGCCACGGACGGAAGCGCGAACGCCCCCTGCGCAATCAGTGAACTCGCGGCGAGTCCGCCGGCAGCCAGGGCGGTGTTGGTCAGCAGGGTGCGTCGATCGATCATTGGTGTTCCCTCAGTTGAGTGTGCGGTTGCCAGACGTATCACGCGATGCCATCAACAAGCCATCGCTCAAACTCAATCTCGTCGCGAATTTGAATGCTATCCAATCCCAGAAGCGGATAGCTCGGCTCAATCTGTCGAACCCGATCGACAATGCCTTTATGAAGCGCAGAAAACCGCCAGCCGCGGCGCTGATAGAAGCGAATGGCGTGCGCGTTGTCGTTGGTGGTGGTCAGGTAGATCCGCTTGCAACCCTGCGTGCGTGCGTATTCTTCTGCGGCGGCCAAGAGAGCGGCACCAACGCCGTGGGCGGGCGAGCGGCTACTCAGCGTGATCACTTCACACTGCCATCCACCTTCCACCATATTCAGCGTCAGGAGCCCAGCAAACACGCCGTCGACTTCAGCCACAAAGCCGGGCAGTTGATCGGCGTGATGCAGTCGTCCCAATGACCAGATGCCGTTGGAATGCCAATGTGTGTGCAGTTCGGCGCGCACTTCGGCCGCGTCGCGTGGTTCGATGGGTCGGATCACCATTGCCATGATGGGGAGGGTAGCCACAGTGACCGCCGCCTCTGACCTTGCAAGGAGGCTCAACCCGGATCGTCTGCGAAATATCACCCCCTAAAAACGGAGTAGGCCTCGATTCCTCGAGGCCACACTCCAGATGCCTGAGTTGGTGAACTCGGTTTCCCGTCGAGTTCGCCGTCAGGCGGTTTGGGCATCTCTGAGTTTCCCGTTCAGAGGCGCCCGCGTTGTCTGCTTGCTGGTCGGTTTCCCGTCGACCGTCAAGCGGTTTGTCTTGCAGGTCGGTTTCCCGTCGACCTTCAAGACTGTTGTTCTGGCGGCCGGTTTCCCGTCGGCTCTCAGAACTGTTCCCGTCATAGATAAGAACGAAATCGGCGTGCTGCAACCATCACTGCTCTAAGAAATTTCCTTCATATTTGTTGCGACCCCCCGATTCTGGGCTGTCAGCGTCATGCGCAACGGGCGTAGCGGCCTAAAAACGGAGTAGGCCTCGATTCCTCGAGGCCATACTCCAGATGCCTGCGTTGGTGAGCTCGGTTTCCCGTCGAGCCCGCCATCAGGCGGTTTGGGCATCTCTGAGTTTCCCGTTCAGAGGCGCCCGCGTTGTCTGCTCGTTGGTCGGTTTCCCGTCGACCATCAAGCGGTTTGTCTTGCAGGTCGGTTTCCCGTCGACCTTCAAGACTGTTGTTCTGGCGGCCGGTTTCCCATCGGCTGTCAGAACTGTCTCCGTCACCCTTATCAACGGAAACTACGGGTCTCAACCATCACAGTTCTTCAATATTTCTGCAAATTGCTTTGCTGACGTAAAAAAGGCGGCTTTGGGGCGTCCCTGAGCCCCCCACAGGTACCGTCGCTGAGCGTGTCACCCTCCCACCCCGCCTTTGCTGCCACGCGTGCCGGGATCAAGCGAACCAGCATCGTGGTGACACACGACACCGAGCGGCTTGATAACGGCGAGAATAAGTAGTCTCTGTGGGCATGAAGGACAAGGCCGAGATTGTCAGGGACTGGCTGCCGCGCTACACGGGTCGCAAACTGGAGGACTTTGGCCAGTACGTCCTGCTTGTCAACTTTGCCAACTACGTGGAGTTGTTTGCAGAGCGCTTCGGTGTAGAGGTGTGCGGGCGTGATCGCCCCATGCTGACGGCGACCGCGGAAAACATCACCATCCTGAGTTTCGGTATGGGCTCCGCTATGGCTGCCACCACCATGGATCTGCTCTCGGCCATCGCTCCGAAGGCGGTGCTGTTCTTAGGCAAGTGCGGCGGCCTGAAGAAGACCAAGGTCGGCGACTTTGTTCTGCCGATCGCCGCCATTCGTGGCGAAGGAACCAGCGACGAATACATGCCACCGGAAGTACCCGCATTGCCAAGCTTCCGACTGCAGCGCGCGGTGAGTGCTTCCATCATCAAGCACAACCGTGATTACTTCACTGGCACCGTCTACACCACCAACCGCCGTGTGTGGGAACATGACGTACGTTTCCGCGAGAAACTCCTCTTGATGAAAGCGGAGGGCATCGACATGGAAACGGCCACCATCTTCTTGGTGGGCTTTGCGAACGGTATTCCTAAGGGTGCGCTGCTACTGGTGTCTGACAACCCCATGACCCCGGAGGGCGTGAAGACCAGCGAGAGCGATCGTGAGGTCACGGATCGATTCGTGCAGTTGCATCTGGACATCGGCCTTGACGCGCTGCGCGATCTGCGCGACAAGGGCGAGAGCGTCAAGCATTTGCGCTTTGAGTGAAAAGCCCGCGGATCGATCACGGTCGATTCGGAAGCGCGCACGGCGGGGTGCTTCGCGCATCGGCTGCTATGCAAACACAACCCCCTGAAGCGCACGAGGCACTTCAGGGGGAGTTCATTTCCACGGCGTCCCCACACATGGAAGAGAATGTTGATTCGGCCAACCCGCGTCCCCGGGAGTTGTCCATCTCACACATCACCATGCCTTCACGCGCCTGTAAATCAAATAGTTTGCGGCAAATTATGAAATTAAATCCGCTATGGATACAGATAATCAGTATTTGTTTGAATCAGGCAGCCATCACCGGCCCGCTGGGGTCGATTGGGAGCCCGCAGCGCTCGGCTGATAGGCAATCCGTGTGAAGCCCGCATCCCGGCATGCCTGCAATGCGGACGCTGCGCCCTCAACAGTGACGTCATCCGCAACCCGCACCACCACCCCGGGCTCCTTGGGAAGCGGACGAATGGCATCGCGGAGGGCATCGCGCCCGGCAAAGGTCCGTGTTCCGACGCGGTAGGTCGTGCTGCCGTTGGGCATGGTCACGTCCACCACTTGCGGCGTGAATCCTCCGGTGTCGCCGGCCATGGCGCGTCCGCTGCCAAGGGTGGCAGCAAGTTCCCGTTCCTCTGCCTCCATGCTTCCGGCAAGCAGGAAGTACATGAGTAAGAACAGGATCACATCAATCAGCGCGATCAGTGGAAGGCGCATCTCTGAGAGTTCCAGCAGTCCGGTGCGGCGGCGTGAGGTCATCCGCATCAGGAACCCTCCGGCGCAACAGCCAGCGACCAGTTGGCGATCTTTGCTTTCGCCAATCGTTCTGCGAGGCGATTGAGTGACGCAGCACCTGCCGCGCGATCGGCGCGCACCACAATTCCACTGTGTCGCGTTCCGGTGCTGCCTTGCGCAGCGCCGATTCGTGTGGTAAGCGCGTCCAGTGAAATGCTCTCGCCAAGAATGGAATAGTTTCCGGCGCGGTCGACATCAATCACCAACTTGGCGGAAGCAGATTCGCTTGGTGGCGCCGCGCCCTCTTGGTGAGGCAGGTCTACGGGTCGCAACTCGCTGGTTGCAAACTGTGATGACAGCATGAAGAAGATGATGAGCAGCAGGATCACATCGATCATCGGTGTGAGATCAAACGATGCATCGGATCCGTCTGCGCCGCCGGCCATCAGGTGCCCTGTGCCGGCGAATTTCGCGGCGCTGGCGCGCCTGGCGGAGTGCCGGCGCCTGGGTTTACTGCCGCTGGACGTGGAGTTTGCGCACGCGCGGCCGAAAGTGCAGCCGCCAGTTCCTCGGCCATGGGTTCAAGATCATCCGCGGCCACGTCAGTGGCGAGTCGGTCAATGCGTTGACGAAAGAGTGCAAACGCCACCGTGCACGGCACTGCTACCACCAGTCCCTGCGCGGTATTCACAAGTGCCAGCGACATGAACCTCGCCAATTCAGTGGAGCGCGCTGCACCCTGCAATGAGCCAATGGCATTGAAGGCGCCGATCATTCCGATCACGGTCCCCAGGAGTCCAAGCATGGGTCCCACGGCTGCTAACACGCCAAGGCCGTTGTTAAGGCGATGCAGTTGCGCAGTGGCTACTTGGCCTGCTTCTTCAACCGCAGAGCGAGCTTCGAAGGCGCCCATCGGATTGCCAGTGCAGCGTCGAATGGCGCTCGCCATCACGACCGAAACAAATGAATGGGACGAGTCGCTGGTGCACGCACGCGTGGCCCCGGCAACATCGCCAGCACGGAGCGCAGTTGAAATGGCAGTCACGACAGCCGGCGGTGCCAGCTGCCCACGACGCAGCGAAAGCAAGTTGCGAACAATGAGCGCCAGTGCCAGCACTGACAATGCGATGAGCACGTAGCCAAGTGCGCCGCCCGCGCGGACGTACTCAAACAAACTCATCGACGTGCCTTCTTCGGCGAGCGTTACAGACAACGGCATGAGCACACTGGTTGCAGTCATTGGAGACGCAGGGTAGTCGCGCGCTGACAAGAAAGCCGCCCCGACGGGTGAGCCCGTCGGGGCGGCAGGAGATCAATCGATCAGAAATACAACTCAACCGTTAGGGGCAGGGGCCCCATGAGCCAAGGATCACGGCAATATCAGCACCATTGGTCGTGCCGTCATTGTTGAGGTCGCTGGTGACCGCTCCGCCCCAACCACCCAAGACGATGGCCAAGTCGCCACCGTCAACAAACCCGTTGCCGGTGATATCGGCTGGGCAGCTGACCGCAGAAGACAGCGTCAGTGTTGCAGTGCCAGAGGTTCCGGCTGCTCCGCTACCAACGCGCACGTACCAGATGCTGCCACCAGTCGCCAACCACTCCGCCTTGCTGGTGCCGCTGGCGCACGTTGCGGAGTTGTCGCTGCAGGCAACCACTGCGGTGGTTGATCCTGGGCACGCATCGCCGGCATAGACGGCAATCCGCGTGTCAAAAGATGCAGCGTTGCAGGTGCTGGCGGTCATGCGGCCAGTGATCGGTGCCGTGAAGCGGTACCAGAGGTCCTTGGTGATGGTGACACCGGAGCCCTCATCGCATGATGCGGGTAGTGCCGGAGCAGCATTGGTTGCCAAGGTGTTGGTGAATGGAAATGCACCTGCTCCAACCGCGGTGGCGGTGGCGCAGGCGTCGTTCGCCGGTGCAGGCGTCGACGTACTGAACGTGAACGAATACTCGTTACGAGTATCGGTGGCCAGGAACACGCGCATGTACACGGTGTTTCCAGCGCTTGGATTCACAAAGGTGAAAGACTCGTTGTTGGTATTACCAGCGCGGCTGAGTGCAATCGCGCCGCCGCACGCGGTGAACAGCTCGACATCCACGTCGCCGTTCGCATGCGTGAAGGTCATGTTCATGGTCAGTGTTGCGCCAGAAGCAATCGGCAATGCGTACCAATCTTCGTTGAGTCGCTTGACCACCAAGGTGTTGTAGGTGCCAGGCAGAACCGCCTTGGCATTGGCGCAGGAGTTGTTGGGCTCTTGCGTGTCATCGGTGCCTGCAGCAAGCCGGGTGGCGAAGTTGCTGCTCGCCGTATTCACCGCCAAGTCCCAACGGCCGTAACCGTCATCGGCCGCGGTGTTTGAGCACCCGCTACCACCGCAGGTGAGCACACCGAACATCTTGTGGTCGCTGTTAGTAAAGATGGCAGAACCCGATGAGCCGACCTCAGTGATTCCTTGATTCCACGAAAGCGAGTTCCAGTTGCCGGAGGGTGATCCGCAAGGGAATGCCCCCGAGTTCTTGACGCCAAAGGAAATCGCCTGCGGTGTTCCATTCGGGTGGTGAATGCCGGTGCAGGCAGAGTTCACCGCTGGGTTTGTATTCGACCAACCATCCCAGTAGCAGCCCGCTGGAAGGGCGCCCCTCACCAGAAGCAGCGTGCAATCGCTTGCAAAGTACGTTGCTGACAAATCTGAACCAGAGACCAATGTTCCCGGGGAGTTTGTGCCCGTGCAGGGTGATCGATTGAAGAAGTAGAACACGCAACTGTTCGCTTCAGCGGTTGTGCTAATGCAGTGGTTAGCGGTGGCGAGATAGGGGGTCTCATCAGCGGCCGTGGTAGCCACTAGCTGTCCCGAACATGTGTAACTAGCGCCACCGCTTGTGAACGCCATGAGGGTAGCGGCGTTCGATTCATTCAGCCACGCTGCGTAGCACGCTGGATTGAGCGAGCAGGTACCGCCGTTTGAAATGTCGCTGAAGACCGGGATGTACCCGTAGGAGTAGCCGACTGCGTCAAAGGGAAGTTGCTTGGCGGATTGACCGGCGGGAATGAACCATTCGATTTGCCCGCGGGAAGTTGGAGAGAAGGGGCCATAGGCCTCGCCTGTTCCAAAGTCGCCCTTGCCTTCAAGAATGCCAGTCATCATCTGCTCCAAGTCTGGGCAAGTGATGGCGAGTTCTTGACCGACTGGCAAGTTGAGTCCACTGACGTGGATACGGGAGTTGAGCGAACCGATGGCGTCGATACCGACGCGCCACAGGCGTCCGCCGGCAACGTCCATCCATTGTCCGTCTTCGAGGGAGAGGTTCACGCCGCGTTCAACGCCGAAGCGGAACGGCGCGGGCTGCACGGTGGCTTGATCTTCGGCCATCAGTGCGCCGTGGTCCATGGCGTCGAGGGTGATCATTGGCACTGGCACAAACCATGTTCCGAATCGTTCCGAGAGCGTGGCTGGCTGGGGCTTGTCGACCGCCGGTGTGGGCAGCGGACCGTGACCGTTTGGGCCGGTGTCGACTTCAGCGAAGACGGACGCAGTGAGGCTGGCGACAACAACGAATCCGACGGTTCGTGGGTTGATGTTCAAGTGTGGCTCTTCAAGTAGGGGACAAGTACGCGCTTTCGGTGAAACGCTCCAAGGAACATAGCCGCAGACTGCGCCGGGGCGATCATTGTTCCTAATTCAAGCAAGGATTCACTTCATCACGCTTGTGGTTATCAGACTTATGGAGCCGTTGGGGGTGGATTCGCCGCTGCAGAAGTGGCACTCACGTCGCGCGGCGCGGGGCGCTGATTGCGCGCACTGGCGTGGCAGTCCTTGCAGGTGGCTTGGAGCGCCTGCATGTCGGCAGAGAGTCGCGCGGGGTCTCCGCTCGGCACGGTGTTCAATTGGTCTTCGAGTCGTTGGGCAATGGATTGGCTCTTGGCGAGCAGGTCTCGGAATGATGGTGGTCGGGCGGCGATCTCCGGCGACGCTGCCAGGAGGCGCAGGTGGTCGGCAAGCGCGGCGGCCTCAGCCACTGGAACGAGGTCGGTGTGATCGGCGGGCACCTTCCAGCCGGCGCGTTCAATCGCAACCAGCCGATCGTTGGTGTCATCGATCGCCAGCATGGCCTCTACCAATCCATTGGGTCGTGTGACAGAAGGGAAGTCTGCGGATGCTTGATCAATGGTTGCTGCATTCAGCAGCGAAGCGGAAGCGGCGCACGCGTACAAGCCGGTGTAGTTGGGCGCCGTGCCAGAAATCTTCATACGCGCCAGTGCGGCATCGGTGGTGAGCCAGCCAAGCGAGACCGCGATGGTTCCAGCTGCACCCGCGCTGCGGTGCTTCCCGTGGTGGCAGTGAATGTAGATCGGCTGCGGAAGGTCGCGCACGGCGCGTACCAGTTGCAACTTGCGCGCATCATCAAAGCCGTCGTAACCAATGGGAAGATGGACGTAGCGGATACCGTTGGCGCTCGCGCGTGTGAGGTCGGGTGCTGCACCGTCGACCGAGATCACCGTTTGCACTCCCCATGCTTTGAGCGTTGCGAATCCCGCATCACCGGCGGGCACGCTGCCAGACCAGACCGCCGGTCCGTACGCCACCACATTCAGTAGACCGGGGGCCTCGATCGGAGCACTCATTGCGGTGGTGGGCGGCGGCGTTTGCGCAGGCGTTGTTGGGGCGGCTGTTGGTGGCAGCGCGGAAGCCCCAGGCATAGTGGTTGACGCCCACACCGTGGTGTAAAGGACGGCGATCCATGACCCGCGCCACAGGAGTGCCTTGATGTTCATTTGTGCCATCTTATGGATACATTCCAAGGCGATTTATTCCCTAAGGAAAGTCGCGAGACAGTTACCTTTGCTTTGCTTTCCTCCGCACCCTTGCCCGCGTCTATCTTGGTTTCTTCGTGACCCCCATCGCACAAGATTTTGACCTGCAGTGCCGCAACTGCGCGCTTGACCTTCAGAACGCCCTGCGCGCGCTGTACGCCGCCGTGGGCGCTGACCCGGCGCGACCGCAGGAAGTGTCACGTCAATTCAAATTGAATAAGAATCTGACGTGGAAGGTGGCCAAGGTCATTCAGTCGGTGGATCCGATTGAAGCGGTGCCGTTGATTCCTGGCAGCGAAGGAATGGAGATCTTGCTCTGCGCCATGGAGGCTTCGGGACCCTATGCGTCGCCAGTCAGTGCCGTGCGATCAACGCTTGCGGCGTTTGAAGACATGGTGCGCACGCATGTTGGGGATCGACCAACGCTTGAACTTCTGATGGATGGAATGTCGCGCGGTGGCAGAGCGCTTGAGGTCTCGCGCAAGCTCGCCTTCCGTGGTAACTCGGGAATTTGGGGCGTGCAAGCGCGCGTTCGTTCCATGACGCAATTTCTTGCGCCGAGCGCTGAGCATCCGGAACTTCTTGACATAGTGCTTGTTGGCGGGCTGCACGACATTCGTCGGCTTCGGCCCGTACAAGGCTGGCCGCTCTTTCGGTTCACTAGTTACGACACGGTTGGTGGTGAACTTCCGGGCGGGCGCAATCTTGAAGCGATCGAGAAGCCAGCCACTCCCGGTGAACCGCACTTGGTGATGCGCTCATTCTGCTCACCTGTGGGTGCAGAGGTTCGGAGCATCAAGACAGATACGGGTGTTTCGCACGAACTGATGGACGGACCGGTTGGCCAGCGCGGTTCAGTGACATTCATGTTTGGCGGGATAGAGCGTGCTGCGGTGCCTCGCTACAGCAGTCCCACACAGAGCGACAGTGAACATGGCGAAATGGGCGCGCTGGTCACCATGCCAACAGAGTTTGTGCATATTGACATCCTGGTTCATCGCGACCTCCTCAATAGCTTTACCCCGGAATTGCTGGTGTATGGGCGACCGTTCGGCGGTACGGCACTTGATCCAGCAACGCGTGAGAACTATCGCCTGCCGATCGATGAGCCAATCATTCGCATGGATCCAGCCCGCGACTCGTTTACCACCGACTTGCTGCCGGACCAGCAACGAGTCGTGGACAGCGTGTTTGCGCGCTCCGGGTGGGATCGCCGCGACTTTGCAGGATTCCGTGCGGTTGTTTCGTATCCACCGATGCCATCGACAGTGATGATCCGTTACGCGCTGTCGCGTGCGCCGGGTGCTTGACTGGTGCTCTGACGCGCGCGCACGGCGCGTGCGATAGTAATGAATCCCACTGTTAATACCAGCAAGAGGAGCGCGGATATGACCGCTGCTGCGCCGATCGCTTCGCGCACCAGGGTCCGATCGCCTTCAAGATCGCCGAGTTCTTGACGCAGCTCTTGGACATTCGTACTCAGGCTTTGCATGTCAGTTGCCAGCGATGACACGTTGCTACTGAGCGAAGTTACCGTTCGACCAGTGGTTTCAAGTTGCTCGCTGAGTTTCTGTACGCGGTTCAGGCCGTCAAGCACTGCTGGGCTCGACATGGCCATGTCAATGGTGGCTTGCGCCTCCCATCCCGCGGCGGTGGGCAGTCGGCTTGCAAGCCACACCACGTGTGCGCCAAGCAGTCTGGTTTGCTCAAGCTCCGTGGCTGCATTACTGATGGGGCTCATCATGTCTGGTTCAGCGGCGTCAAAGACAGCGGAAGCCGTGCCGGAATATGCGGCAAGATCTTCAAGGCGGATCATCCCGGCGCTTATGAGATTTGGGTGCTTGGTCTTGTAGGCAGTGATCGCAGCGTCGAGAACCGCCCGTTTTTCAGGCGTGATGTGGTCGGGTTTGGATGCAATCTCCAATATTCGGCGGTGCACTTCGGCGTACGTGGCATCGCAATTGATCGTGGCAAGGTCTGGGTGTAAACGCGCACGATGTTCGCATGCGGTAACGCTCAAATCGGAGAAGACATAGAGGTCTACAAGCGCCCCCCAGGCATCTTGCCCAAGCGCCAGGGAGCGATAGTTTGCAGCGGCGCCATTGCGGGTGATTTGAAGATACGCAATTTCACGCTCGGGGCGACCTGCGAGCCGCGCGTTGATGATTTCTGTTTCAAACAAAGCCGCCGCGGTATCGGCAACGTCGAGCAACTCGGACGAGAGCTGCACTCGAAAGCGTGTCTCCTCGGTGTACTGACGATCAAGCTCCATCTGCCGCTGACTTGGTCCGGAGCAGCCGGGCGCAAACAACATGCCCGCCAACCAAGCGGCGAACACCATCATCAAGGGTGCGGACGATGTATTCAGTTGTCTCATGTGGAACCTCCGTGTGGTTGTACATGCGCTACAGATTCCAGCCCTGTGCCGATCACGACGGACAGCGCAGACAGGGCGGCAGTGACGGCAGTGACGGCAGTCAAGCGGAAGGAAGTCACGCGGAGAGGTATAGCGGGAATGGGCGTATCGTGCGGGGATGTTGTGGATTGCTACAGAATTACTGATAGTTGTTGCGTTGCTTGCTGCACCTGAGCCACCGCAGCCGGATTGGGAATCGCTGCTTCGCGATCCGGCTGGTGATGTGCGCTGGAATGCCGATGGAACGCTGTGGCTGTTGCCACGCGGCGTGGGCGGAACCGTCGTTGAAGTGGATCCACGCACTGGCGCGCGCACGGAGCGCGGGTCAGCCACTGCTGGACTCGCGGAACGATCGCTGGTGAACGAAGAGTTGCGTTCATTGCCCGGTACGCGACAGTCACGCATTCGCTTCAGTAATGAAAGTACGGGAGTCGTGGAACTTCTTTGGGTGGATGCTGGGGGTGTTCGCCGTTCATATGGCACGTTGGGTACGGCAGAAGTTCGTGAGCAACACACGTTTGCTGGTCATGCATGGGAAGTGCGTGATGCTCCCGGGAGCACGCTGGGATACGTGCGTGGCGATGTGCTGCCGACCGTCGTTCATATTGGCGCCGCGGTGGAGAAGGTGCTGGTACCGGCGCCCGTGGTAGCGCCGGCACCCGCCGGAGCACCGGCACCGCCATCATCCGCGGAACAGCCAGCGGCGCCACCGGAACTGCCTGCGAATGCAGCCAAACATGCCGGTCCCGCGCTTTGGGCTCCGGGCTTCGGTCATGTCGTGATGTTTGAGCGCGTGGCGGAGCAGGCTCACCCAGTGCACTTGATTGAGAGTTCGCCAACTGACCAGGTTGAGCCACGGATGCGGACCATTCAGTACTTGAAACCGGGCGATCAGATTGAACAGCGCTGGCCGCGGCTCTTTACGCGCGATGGTGGTGAAGTGCAGGTATCCCGTGAACTCTTCAAAAATCCATGGTCAATTGAGGAATGCCGATGGTCGGCGGATGGCGCGACTTTCTTTTTCACTTACAACCAGCGTGGTCATCAGGTGTTTCGCCAGTTGGCGGTTGACGCGGCCACTGGCACGGTTCGCACCGTGACGGAAGAGACTTCGCCCACGTTTATTGATTACCCCAACAAGGTCTGGACGCACTGGATTGGTGATGACGAATTGCTATGGACCAGTGAGCGTGATGGATTTAATCACGTCTATCTGATTGACGTGGCGCACGGCACGGTCAAGCGGCAGGTGACGCGCGGTCCGTGGATGGTGCGCGCGGTGGAGTCTGCTGACGAAGCCACGCGCACGTTGGTGTTGCGCGTCATGGGTATCGATCCGGCGCAAGATCCGTACTACGAACACTTCGTTCGAGTCTCGATGGATAGTGGTGATGTGGTGCGTCTGACGCAGGGGGATGGGACGCATGTGCTGGAATGGAGCCCGGATCGCGCGTTCTATGTAGATACGTGGTCGCGTGTTGATTTGCCGCCGGTTCATGAATTGCGCCGCGGCGCGGACGGGAGTTTGGTGACGGAACTTGGTCGCGCGGATGCTTCGGCAATGGTTGCTGCAGGGTGGACATGGCCGGAACGATGCGCGGTCGTTGGTCGTGATGGTGCCACGCAGGTGTACGGCGTCATTTGGCGGCCGTGTGGAAGTGCCAACGATTCAGCACCGCGCGCCGTGTTGGAAGATATCTATGCCGGTCCGCACGACTACTTCGTCCCCAAGGCGTTTGCGGTCTGGAACAGCGAGCGCAACCTCACCCGAGCAGGCTTTGTGGTGGTGCAGGTGGATGGCATGGGCACCAACTGGCGCGGCAAAGCGTTTCATGATGTCTGCTGGAAAAACCTCAAGGACGCAGGTTTGCCTGATCATGTGGCGTGGCTTCGTGCCGCAGCGGCCACGCGGCCGTGGATGGATCTTTCGCGCCTTGGTATTTACGGAGGCAGCGCTGGCGGCCAGAGTGCCATGCGGGCACTGCTGGACTTTCCTGATGTGTATTCAGTGGCCGTGGCCGACTGCGGATGCCACGACAATCGCATGGACAAAATTTGGTGGAACGAACTGTGGATGGGTTGGCCGGTCGATGAGAGTTACCAACGGAGTTCCAATGTGGTGGATGCAGCAAAGTTGCAAGGCAAATTGATGTTGATCGTTGGTGAACTTGACGAGAATGTCGACCCAGCCAGCACGCTGCAAGTTTCGGCAGCGCTGGTGCGCGCTGGCAAAGATCATGAGTTAGTGGTGGTCCCGGGAGCGGGGCACGGCGCGGCGGAGACGGCGTATGGATCCGCCAAGCGATTGGAGTTCTTGAAGCGCTATCTACAGAGTGAAGTGCCGAGCAAGTGATTCGCTGAGCGCTTATCGCTTTGCTACATCAAGACCAGATCGCGCCAGCATCTCCGCCGCCGCCGGATCGTCTGCTGCGGCTTTCTGCAATTCATCGATCGATGAATACGTATGTGCCCAGGTGAAGCTGGGCTTGCGCACCACCGTCCACGTGTTGTTGCCGTGCACTACCCCGAAGTAGGCAGGGGTCAGCGTGATGGCAATCGAAATGAGGATCCCGGCAATCGGCAGGATCCACAGTGCCTGCTTTGGTACGCCCGCGCCTTCGGCATGTCGCTTGAGCGCCTCAACCCAGGTGCGTGCAATAGCAAACTCTAGGCTGAGAACGCCAAGGCCACCAAGCACCAGTGGAATTCCGGGGCCGGGGAGCACCAAGAGCGCAATCCCCGCCAGCGTAATGCTGCCGCCGACGCCACCGATCAGGATGCGCCGCAGCCTGCCGTTGGTGTTTGCGCGAAGCCATTCAACCAGGGTTGCCATGCTGACAAGGTACTTGCGCCGGCTGCGTACAATCCGTCGTTCCCCCATTGAGCGGAGTACCCCATGGCAGCACCACAGAAAACCGGTCTAAAGAACGAAACGCAAGTCATCTACTCGATGCTCAATGTATCGAAGGAGATCGATCGTAAGAAGATCCTGACTGATGTTTCGATTTCGTACTACTACGGAGCGAAGATCGGCGTCTTGGGTCTCAACGGCAGCGGTAAGAGCACGCTTCTGAAGATCTTGGCGGGGCTCGACAAGAATTATGAGGGAAAGATCATGGCAGCCAATGGCTACACGATCGGCTACCTCGAACAGGAACCGCTGATCGACGACACGCGCACCGTGATGGAAGTGGTGCGCGATGGTGCCAAGGTGACCTTTGAGTTGCTCCGGCAGTACGACGAGATCAACGCCAAGTTCGGCGAGGACATGACGCCGGAGCAGATGGATAAGTTGATGGCCAAGCAGGCGACGGTGCAAGAAGAGTTGGACCGCCGCGAGGCATGGACCATCGACAGCCAGTTGGAAATGGCCATGGAAGCATTGCGGTGCCCGCCAGCAGATCAGGCGTGCAACACGCTCTCTGGTGGTGAGCGCCGCCGCGTGGCGCTGTGCACGCTGCTTCTCACCAAGCCCGACATTCTGTTGCTTGACGAACCGACCAACCACTTGGATGCGGAAAGCGTCACGTGGCTTGAGCAACATTTGCAGCGCTTTGAGGGAACCATCATTGCGGTGACGCATGATCGGTACTTCTTGGACAACGTTGCCGGGTGGATCCTTGAGCTCGATCGCGGCCAGTGCATTGCTTACAAGGGCAACTACACCGGTTGGCTTGAGCAGAAGAAGAAGCGCTTGGAAGTGGAAGAGAAGCACGCATCCACTCGGCAGAAGGCGTTGGCGCGCGAACTGGAGTGGATCGGTCGTAATCCGCAGGGACGCATGGCAAAGAACAAGGCGCGTGTTGAGCGCTATGAACAGCTTGCTGGGCAGAACCAGAAGGAACGTGCTGCCGAGGTGGAAATCTTTATTCCCGCGGGTCCGCGTCTGGGCACATTGGTTGTCGAAGCCAAGGGTCTTTGCAAGGCATACGGCGAGAAGGTGCTCTTGGATGATGTCAATTTCACCATTCCAGCCGGCGCCATCGTGGGAATCATTGGGCCAAACGGCGCAGGAAAGACCACGCTGTTCCGCATGATCATCGGCACCGAGCAACCGGACTCCGGCGAGATGCGCGTTGGCGAGAGTGTCAAGCTTGCCTACGTTGAGCAGAGCCGCGAGACGCTCCCGAACGACAAGAATCTCTGGGAAGCCATCTCTGGTGGCGAAGAGAAGATGATGCTTGGCGGCGTGGAAACCAACAGCCGCGCTTATGTAGCGCGCTTTGGTTTCACGGGTACTGATCAATCAAAGATTGTTGGAAGTCTGTCGGGCGGCGAGCGCAATCGCGTGCATCTGGCGCGCATGTTGAAGGAGGGCGCCAATGTCATCCTGCTGGATGAACCGACCAATGACATCGACGTCAACACCATGCGTGCCCTTGAAGATGGCATGGAAAGCTTCGTTGGTTGCGTGGTGGTGATCAGCCATGATCGCTGGTTCCTTGACCGCGTGGCGACGCACATCCTGGCCTTTGAAGGCGACAGCAAAGTCTTTTTCTACAACGGCAATTACTCCGCGTACGAAGCGGATCGGCATCGCCGTATGGGGCTGGCTGCTGATGCTCCGCCGCGCCGACTGCAGTACCGAGCACTTTCACGCTGAGTTTCCCCATGTCCACCGCCCGACTTATCGCCGGCATTCCTGCAGTGAATAAGAGCCTGTTTCATGCGGTTCGCTTTGCGGTTGGTGATCCCGCGGCGTGCATTGACTTTCTGCAGGACGGTAAACCGGCCCATCGTTTGTTCATCGTGCGGGATATTGAGATGGGCCGTGCGCGACAGCATGCCCGGGCCGACGCGGTGTCATGTCCACGCGACTTTGAACCAGCGGCCGGGTTGTCTGGCGATCGCGAAACGGCTACCGCGCAAGCCGTGGCGGAATGCCTGCGTCGTCAGCACATCACCTTGGTTGTCTCCGACCGCACGCTGCCACTGATCTTTGCCGATCACTTGCGACAGGCTGGAATTGCGCTTGAGTACGACGCCGGCATGGGCGTACTTTCGCGCCGCGCCAAGGATGCGCAGGAAGTGGAATGGCTACAAAGTGCGCAGCGCGCGACCGAAGATGCCATGCGTATGGCGTGTGAGATGGTGGCGCGCGCAACTGCTGATGCGAACGGCGTCTTGCACCACCACGGCGAGCGCCTGTCGGCAGAACACCTGCGATTCATGATTGATGTGCACCTCTTGAAGCTGGGGTTCAGCAATCCGCCGTCCATCGTGGCATGCGGCGCGCAGGGTGCGGATTGCCATGAGCACGGCCACGGTGATCTACGAACCGGTCAGCCGGTGATCGTGGACATCTTTCCGCGCTGCCAGAAGACCTTCTACAACGGCGACTGCACACGCACGGTGGTGCATGGCGATGTGCACCCGGAAGTCACGCGTATGCACAGCGCCGTACTTGAGGCGAAGCGTGCGGCGATTGCGGCGGTGCGCACGGGCGTCACCGGTGAGGACGTGCACCGCGCCACGCTCGGCGTGATTCATGCACACGGGTTTGCAAGTGGGATGCCACCCGCCGATGCACCTGACACGTGGTGTGGCATGACGCATGGCACTGGTCATGGCATTGGTCTTGATGTTCATGAGCCGCCACTCCTTGATTTCAAGGGGCCGGTACTAGTGACTGGCGACGCGCTGACGGTTGAGCCGGGTCTGTACGGCCGTGCCCACGGTGGTGTGCGCGTGGAAGACATGGTGATTGTCGGCGTCGATGGCACTACCAACCTCAACAGCCTGTTTGAGGGGCTTTCTTGGCGCTAACGAAGGGCGCCGAAGCAGATCACTGAATGAGTGCACCGCGCGCTACGTCAGTCGTCGTCCGACGACTTTGGCTTCTTCCGGGTAAGGCCTAGTTCGGCCTCGAGTTCCGGTCCGGCTGCCTCAACATCAGCGTCCAGTTCATCCATGCGCGGACGGTTGCTACGCACGAATCCCTTGGCAGCTTGCTTGCAGAGTGTCTCAAGCGCTTGATGCAACTTCTCATGGTCTGGCACGGAGTCGAGCGCAGCCATCAGGAAATCGATCTGTCGATCAAGTTCCAGTCCGGTGTCGAGCATCTCAATGGCAGCGTCGCCGAGTTGTTCCATGGCTCCAATGAACCACTTGTGATCGGGCTTATCCCAGTTCTTCGGCGGGTCAATGCGCGCACGAATGGTCATCTGTCCGATCGCTACCACGGGGCAGAGTTGCAGCATCGAAAGCGGCTCGCGACACATGACGGCCACAGGAATTTCGCGTTTCAGTGCGGCAAGCCTGAGCCGTCGAGCATCAGCGCCGACGGTGGGCGGTTGCACCAAGTAGCAGCCCGGAGTGAGCGGCATGTCTTCGGTGATGTCGGCCTGCAAGATGGTGATCTTCTTGTTGCCCAGCGCTTCTTGAATGCGTTGGCGGCGTGCCTCTTGCAGCGGCAGGATCACCCGCGCCAGCAGGCCAAAGTCTTCCTTGCTCCGTGAAATCTCCATGGCGCGATGCGCCAGTCGCTCCGCCTCAAACCATTGCGATCGGCGCAGCGCCGTCTCAGCGCGCTCCATGATCTCGTCAACCATTTCGTGTCGCGGAGAAGCGTTCATTCGGGGAAGCATAGCCGCCGGGGGGGTGCTGGCGGAAGAGCCACACCATGGGACAGTCTGCGACACTCTGCGCCACCAATCGACATGTTGGGCGCACGGGTCAGTCCCGTCGGCCGCGACGGTCGTCAAGCCGCTGGGTTTCTAGGGATCGACCGTGCACGCCGCGCGCTTGCGCATTCACGGCATTCACCAAGATCTCCACCGACCGTACCCCGGGGTACTTGGCCATGAGACCGCTTATTTTCTCGGCAAGGCTGCCGCCCCGGTCACGGAACAGGCGCTTGTACGCCTCCTTCATGGCCTCAATATCAGTCTCGGTGAAGCCGCGCCGCGCCATGGCGATGTGGTTATGACCGCGAACCTCGGCGGGATTCCCCTCCACGATCATGAAGGGCGGCACATCCATACTGACGCGGGCCATGGCTCCAACGAACGCGCACGTTCCGATCACCACAAAGTGATGGATGCCCGCTCCGCCGCCCACATTAGCGTTGTCTTGCACTACTGAGTGACCAGCAAGCATGACGTTATTTGCAAGGATGCAACTGGTTCCCACGATGCAATCGTGTGCAATGTGCACCGTGCCCATGATCAGGTTGTCGCTGCCAACCCGTGTCCAACCGCCGCCATTCTCAGTGCCGCGGTGAATGGTGACGTGCTCGCGAATCTGGTTGCGATCGCCGATTTCGCACCAGCTCTTTTCGCCGGTGAACTTCTTGTCTTGCGGAGTACCGCCGATATAGGCAAACGGAAAGATGGTGTTCTGTCGGCCGATCCGCGTGTGCGATTCAACCACCACATTATTCATGAGGACAGTGCCATCACCAATCGAAACCTCTGGTCCAACGATGCACCACGGTCCGATTTCGGCGGTGGGCGCAACGCGGGCACTGGGGTCGATGATTGAGCTGCTATGAATCGGCATGTGGGTGGGGTGATGATGGTTTACTGGAAATCCTGGTCAACCATCATGAAGCGAATCTCTGCTTCGGCTGCCACCTTGTCACCAACCAGTGCGCGCGCTTTCACGGCTGCACTGCGGCTGGTAGCGCGCATCGTTTCTACTTCCAGCACCAGTTGGTCGCCTGGAGTGACCGCCTTGCGCAGTTTCACCTTGTCAAGTGAAAGAAGCACGGCCACTTTGCCGGTGTGCTCCAGGGTTTGGCTAAGAAGTAGACCGCCCATTTGCGCGAGCGCTTCCACGATCAACACGCCAGGCATGATGGGGGTGCCGGGGTAGTGACCTTGGAAGAATGGCTCATTGATGGTGACATTCTTGACACCGATAGCGCGGCGGCCCGGCTCAAGTTCCAGCACGCGGTCAACCAACAGCATCGGGAAGCGGTGCGGCATGAGGCGACCGATGGCACGGGCGTCCATGGCGCGACCTTCGATCAGTTTGCGAGACTGCCGCTCTCGCTGCACGATCCGCAGCAGTTTCATGCCAAGCTGGCGGTTCAATCCGTGGCCAGAACGATTGGCAACCACCTGGCATTCCACAATGGTTCCGACCAGCGCAAGGTCTCCGATGGCGTCCAGCATCTTGTGACGCACTGGTTCATCGGGGAAGCGATACTCATTCTGGATGGGACCTTCGTCGCCAATCACCAAGACATCGCGCGGCGTGAGGTGGCGGCACAGGCCTGCTTGCCAAAGGGCTTCGGCCTCTTCCTTCAATGAGAAGGTGCGCGCTGGAGCCACTTCAGCAACGTAATCATCACGCGCTGGATCAAAGCTCCACGCCTGATGCGGAATTCGCGTCGCATTGGCGCCGTAGTCCAGGTCGTACATCAGCCGCATGCCGCCGGGGCTATCAGCAGGGATAGCCGCGATTGATGCGTCGCCTTCCTCCACCGAGACCGTCTCCATCAATTTGAACATCCGGCGCGGAGCATCTTGTTCGGCAATACCAGCCGCGCGAATGGCATCAACAAATGGAAGCGCGCTGCCATCGCCGCAGGGAAGTTCCGGGCCGTGAAGTTTCAGCAGCACGTTGTCGATACCCAGTCCGCGCAGCGCAGACATGCAGTGCTCAACAGTTTCAATGGTGACATCGCCAGCCTTGAGCGTGGTGCGTCGCGCGTTGGGGATCACGCTGGAGACCAACGCGGGGATGATCACTGGACGTTCAAGGTCGGTCCGTTCGAACACGATGCCGTGGTCGGGCGGAGCAGGCATGATGGTGAGCGTGGCCTCGCGCCCAAGCATGAGTCCCTTGCCGGTGACCACGGCCGATGCGGCCACGGTCCGTTGGCGTGGTGCGCCTGCGGGGACACCGCGTGCTGCGTTGCGGGTCGTGATCATGGTGGAAGCGGTCACTGCGGGCGTTACTCGTCGCTACTGGCCTTGAGGAGCTTCAGGAGCGGCTTGGAGAGTTGGGTGAGTTTACGGATCGCGGCCTGCTCTCGCAACGCCGAGCGAATTTCCTGCGCCGGGTAGCCGCCCCACGTCTCGCCCGCAGGGATATTGCTCATGAGGGCCGAGCGCGCGGCGATGCGCACGTCGTTTCCGATGGTCAAGTGCGGCCCGATGCCGCAGCCGCCGCCCATGTGCACGCGATCGCCGATGTTGCAACTTCCGGCGATCCCGGTGTGCCCACTGACCATACATAGCCGACCCATCTGCACGTTGTGACCAACCTGGCAGAGGTTGTCAATCTTGGAGCCGGCGCCGATCCGTGTTGCAGCAAACTTGCCGCGATCAATCATGGAACCGGAGCCGATTTCGACGTCGTCTTCAAGGACCACCGAGCCGAGGTGCGGGATACGCAACACGGACTTCCCATCAGCGCTGGGGCGATAGCCAAATCCATCGCCGCCGATCACTGAGCTGGCCCCGATGACGCAGCGCGCGCCAACGCTGCATCGCTCGCGGATCACCGCGTTTGCATGAATGAGTGTTCCATTTCCCACCTGAGCGTCCGGATAGATGACGGCATTGGCATGAATCGAAACGTCAGTGCCGATCACGCAGCGCGCACCGACCACCGCACCGGGTCCGATGCGAGCACCTGCGCCGATAGTTGCGGTTCCATCAATGCGTGCATCCGGTGAAATTCCCAGAGCCGGCAGCGACTCGCCCGGGAAGAACAACTCCAGCACCGGAATCATGGCCAGATCAGCGTTGTCAACTTCAATCAGGCTGCGGCTCGCGGGGTCATGGCCACGCACCTCAATTCCGCGGGTGACAATCGCAGTGCCCGCGCGTGAATCAGCCCAGCGGTTTGCGTTGAGCAAGTCACCAATGAAGGTGAGTTCTTCGGTACCTGCATCAATCACCGTGCCCAGCCCGCGCACGGGGCGATCTCCGGGTCCAACCAGTGTGCCGCGCACCAATTCGGCGATCGATCCCGAAGTGTGCAGGACGTTCGTCATGGCTTGGGGGCAGCTTGTGGCGCAGTGATGGCAGCTGGCGGAACACCGCCGCGCGACTTGAACTCAGCGTTCGCTTTAGCGATCACCGCATCGGTGATATCGAGCTCATTGTCTGCAAAGAGAATGCGGCGCATGGCCAATTGCTGCCGAGTGGCAGTGAATCCCGCTGGTTCGATCGGAGGGATTGAATCGTTGATGATCACATAGTCAATCTTGCCTTCCTTGGCCACCGCGGCAGCAGCCTCGCGCACCTTGATGTACAGCGAGCGCATGCCACTGGCGCGTTCTGCTTCCACCTTCAACTGACCAAACTGATCCTGTGCGCTCATCGTGCCGATGGCGCCTTCCACTTTCTTCAGCGTGTCGTTGTAAGGCGGGGTGCCGGGCTTGTAACTCTCCAGCTCAGCATTGAGGTCCTGCAGTTCCCGGCTCATGCGGTCCTTCTCACCAACCATCTTTTCACCAAGCGTCTTGATGGCTGCTTCAATGGACTTTTGTTCATCAAGCGCCGTGAAGATGCGTTCCACATCAACGCTGGCAACGCGAGAAGGGCGGTCGGGGAATGCGGTTGCGGCGGCAAGCACTGCTACGGCAATGCCCAGGGCGATCGTGGTATTTCTCATGGTATTTGTCATGAAACGGAAACCGTCGGGGTGTTCATGTTCGCGTGAATTTACTTGGCTGCAGGCGCAGGAACTGGGGCAGGCGCGGCACCCGGAGCAGTTGCTGGAGCAGCTGCATCGCCGGTGTTCGGCTTGGCGGTGGTGCCGCGCGCGTTGTTCATACGCACGACAAGTTGGTCAGTGACATCGATGGACTTCGCTGCAAAGAGGACGCGGCGGCGGACGATTTGCTCTTGCGCCTGCGACTCGAGCGGCACTTTGGAATCGCGCTGCAACTGAATGTCGGTAACGCCGTCATTGACCAAGATGACGTCCCACCCCTCAGCGTCGGCCAGCTTTTGACTCTCTGACCGAACATTGCGGTACATGCTCTGCCACATCAGGGCGCGCTCGCGATCGACCTCGATCTTTTTGATCCTTTCCCACTGCTCAATTTGCAGCTGTTCAAACGCCAGTTTGTCGCGAATTCCCATCCGCTCCTGATCGTTGGCTGCAGTCTCCATGGTCTTTGCCAACTCCTCAACGGACTTTCGCTTGGCGGTGAATTCGTCTTGAACCTTTTTGCCAAGTGCGGTGATCTGCACTTCCCAGTCGCTGCGCTCATTGAGGCGCTCGATCACTTTGACCAAGTCCACGGTGGCGACTCGGGTAGGTGCGGGGGCCATGCGTGCGGATGCGCCGGCGTTGTACGAGACGGCGGTCACCATTGCCCCAGCAATTGCTGCGACGAAGATGCCTGCAAAGGTCCGTTGGTTGCTCATCCCGGCAGTGTACGCAGCCGCCGCCACTGATGGCAGGGTGTCAGAAGGGCAGATCGATCGTGAAACTGAAGACCTGTTCCTCGTCAAATTCCTGCTTCATCAGGGGGTAGGCAAAGTCAAGGGCAATGGGCGCCTGGCCGAACTGTGGAATGAAGATTCGTAGGCCAGCGCCGACGCCCACGCGGTACTGCGCGAGCCAGGCGTCATCGTTCACGGTTCCGCTGTCAACGAACGTCACAACGGATAGGAAGTCACCCATGATCGGAATTTCGTACTGGGCGCCCGCGAAGAATAGAAAGTTGCCTCCGACCGGCACATTGGTTTCTTGCGTGGTGAACGTGGCAGGGGGGTTGTTACCAATGATCCGATTGGATTTCGGGCTCACAGTACGGAACGCAAAGCCGCGCAGCGTGCGCCCGCCGAGGTACCAGCGTTCGTACACAGGAGCATCCGTTGAGAAGATGTATGCAGCCTGGGTACGCAGACGCAGAACCTGTTTACGCCCCAGGAAGTCTTCGTAGGTTGTGAAGAACTGCGTGAGGTTGATGCCCACCTGTGGATAGGCGTAGTCGCCGCCAAAGATGCCGTGGTATCCGGTTTGCAACTCCAACTGTGAACCACGGCCGGGGTGGCTGGGGTTGTCGACTTCTGTGCGCGTGAGTTCCATCAGAACGGCGCTGTTGTAACTTGGCCCGCGCTGTTCCCATACTTCCACCGGGGTTTCGTCCTCGAAGTCGGTCAGTGTGATATTTTCTACCCGGGGATTCACGGAGAATGACCAGAAATCACCAATGCGCGTACTGATTCCAAAGAGCAAGCTGGCTCGATCTTCCAGGTAAGTGTCGAAGAAGCGTGTGCGGTAATTGAGCGCGGTGTTGCCACCCCAATCGCTGTCCAACAGGTGTGGATCGCCGATCGAGACGTTGTAGTTACTTACTTCAATACCCGGCGCGATCGCCAGGTTGAAGGTTTGTCCGGCGCCGCGGAAGGAGCGACCGCCGGTGAATTCATCAAAGGTATTGGGCGTATCCGCAAGGTCGAAGTTCTGCTGCTTCAGCGAGATCTCCCCGAACAACCCGGAGTCGGTGCCTGCACCAACACCAAAGTTCACGGAGCCGGTTTGCTTCTCCTTGATGTCCACCAAGACGTCGCGAGTGCCCTTGTCATCGGCATCCGGCGCCTGTGGCGTCACGCGCGGCTCGCGGAACAAGCCGGAGCGGTCGAGCCGCTTCTCAGTGTTCTTGATTTCACGCCCGTCCATTGGTCGACCGGGTTGGAAGCGAACGAGTCGGCGTGCCACTTTGTCACGCGTGACATAGTTGCCTTGAATCTCTACCAAGCCAGTCGCATAGGCACCGCCTTCGCGAATGTTGAGAAGGAGGTCAACCTCGGGCTCTTCGCCCACACGCACCCAACTGTCACCCACGCGGGCATCGATGTAGCCCATCACTTGGTACGCCTGAACGATCGCCGCCTTGGTCTTGTCGATCAGGTTGCGCTGAAACGGATCGCCGCGTTGGATGACGGCAAGATTGCTAATCTGTTCCCGAGTCATGATCGTGGGCGGGTTGCCGGCTTCGCCCTTCACAACGATGTTTCGTAGCCGGTATTGGCGTCCTTCCGCGATTACAAAGACAATCTTTGCTTCGCGCTGATCGGAGCTCAATTCAATGCGTCGATCAACGCGGACGTCCACGTGCCCGCGGTCTTTGTAGTAGCGGTCAATGGTGGCAACATCCTCCACCAAGAGGTCTTCTTCAAGTTCACCTTTACGGAATAGAAATATCCATGGCTTGGTCTTGATCTGCGCCTCAAGTTGTTCGGAAGCAAATGCCTGGTTGCCAACAAACTCAATCTCGCGAATACGTACGCGCGGTCCTTCGATGATCTGGAAGAGGAGCAACCCTTGGTCAAGTTTGCTCTCGTCCACCTTCACGTCAACTAGGTAGTTGCCGCGCCCCTTGTACATCTCTTTGATTCGGAATACCGATTGCTCCAGCAAGAAGTCATCGCGTGGTGCGCCGGTTGCCAGCGGCACGGCCTTGCGCAACTCCTGATCGGTGATCACATAGTTGCCGGCGAAGTCAATGCTGTTGACGATCTGCTGCTCTTCGGCGGTGTAGGAAACTTCTACGCTGCCGTCCGGAAGAATCGTGGCGTCCGCCGAGACCTGTCCAAATCGACCGAGTCGGTACAAAGTAGAGACGTCGTTCTTGACCACCTTGGAATCAAAGGGCTGTCCGGCGGCGATGCGCAGGTTGTTGCGGATCTCTTGTTCAGTTGCCAACTTCTTTCCGCGGATCACCACCTTGATGGATGACACCGGGCGGTCCGCCAGCGTTTCGTCTTCAAGATCAAGAGCCCATGCGCGCGCGCTGCCGAAGAAGGCAATGCAGGCGATCAGCGTGACCAACAGGGCGTTGCGCAGTACGTCGCCGAGGTGCCCGGGACGGGATGTCCGGCGGGGAGTTCGTGTACCGAGGCGATCCATGCTCGATCTGCGAGGATAGTCGCGCCGCAATGTCTTCGGCTACCCTTTCCCGAATCATGAGCACTGCCAATCTTGCCCGTACACCCTTTCATCACTGGAGCGCCGAGCGCGGGGCTCGCTTTGTGGATTTCACGGGCTGGGAGATGCCCATGTCATACGGATCCATCATTGACGAGCATCACGCGTGCCGGTCGGGCGCCGCGTTCTTTGATGTCAGCCACATGGGTCGATTGCGCATCACCGGGCGACATGCGCGCAAGTTCCTTGACCGTGTTTGCACGCGGCAGATCATGGGTATGGAGCGTGGCACGGTGCGCTACTCGCTGGTCTGCAACGAGCGGGGCGGGGTGCGCGATGACGTGCTGGTCTATTGCTACGAGGAAGACGACTACATGATGGTGGTCAATGCCTCAAACCGCCTGAAGATCCTCGATTGGTTCGGGTCGATCAAGGCGCGTGAGAACATGACATTCCAAATGGAAGATGTCACCGCAGACACCGCGATGGCTGCCATTCAGGGGCCAAAGGTCATTGACATCGTGGGAACTTTCAGTCGCGAAATTCCCACGCTGAAGCGTTACCGCTTTGCTGAAAAGAGCCTGATGATTGCCAAACTCACCGTGAGCCGCACCGGTTACACGGGCGAGGACGGCGTGGAAATAGTGATGGGATCGACGGTCGCCAAGTTTGTTCTACCGATGCTCTTGCGTGAAAAAGAGGGCGTGACTGCCATGGTGCGGCCGGCAGGCTTGGGCGCGCGGGATTCGCTGCGCACCGAGGCATCAATGCCTCTGTACGGCCATGAAATTACCGAAGAAATCGACCCGCTGAGCGCTGGTCTCGGCTTTGCGGTCAAGCTCGATAAGGGTGATGTGGATACGCGCGAAGGCCGTTTCATTGGCCAAGAGGCCTTGTTGAAGATCAAGGCTGATGGCGTGCAGAACAGCCTGGTTGGCTTTGAGGTGGAGGGTCGTCGCTCCGCGCGCCAAGGGATGCTTATTTATCAGGGTGGCAAGCACGTTGGGCACGTGACCAGTGGCTGCCTCAGTCCCACGCTCGACAAGGTCATTGCCATGGGCTATGTGCCCGCAGCGATGAGCGCGGTCGGTACGGAATTCGAACTTGATCTTGGCAAGGTGAAGACCACGGCGAAGGTCGTCAAGATGCCGTTCTACAACCCGGTGCGCACGAAGACGGCGTAAGGGGCGATGTACGCGCGGTGACGTGATTCGATGGCCACGGGGTCGCGTGATCACACGCTCACGATGTGATGAGATGACATGCTCACGCTGTCACGTGATGACCACTCACGCCTTCGCCGGATCGCACTCTCTGATACTCACACGCTCTGACTGTCACGCACCCGGTGCTTGCTTGCGCTTACGACCCGGTCGAGCCTTCTCAGTGTTCTCCACTGGCATGTTCTCGCGGAAGAATCGGCTTGGCTTGGCATCAGTGAGTTGCCCATGCAACTTCTTCAAGGCCTCAACTTCAATCTGCCGGACGCGCTCGCGCGTGAGTCCAACTTCCACGCCGATTTGCTTAAGCGTCAGTGGTTCCTTGCCCTCAAGACCGAAACGCAGGCGCAGAACGCGTGCATCTCGTTCGTCGATGGAATCAAGGAGCTTGAGGATGGTGGAGAAGTCTTCCTTGCGCTCAATGTCATGCTCTGGAGCAGTATTGCGCGTGTCTTCAAAGATGTCGCCGAGGTCTGCTCCCTCGCCGTCTTCGCCGGTCGGTGACTGGCTGGGGGCGTGGTACGCCTTCACGGCGCGGCGGACGATCAGCAGCTTCTTGACCGGAAGCCCCATCGCCGTTGCCAACTCTTGCAACGTGGGCTGGCGACCGAGACTCTCTTCAAGCTTGCGGTTGGTGTGCTTCCAGCGCGCAATCAATTCCACCATATAGGCGGGAATGTGAATGGGCTGAACTGCGTTGATCAGGGTTCGCTTGATGGCCTGCTTGATCCACCAACTGGCGTAGGTGCTGAAGCGGGCACCTTGCGCGGGGTCAAACCCTTCAACGGCCTTGATGAGGCCGATGTTGCCCTCTTCGATGAGGTCGGAGAGTGGCAGGCCGCGGTGGGCGTAGTTCTTGGAGATGGAGATCACTAGGCGAAGGTTCGCCTTGATCATCCGATCCTTGGAGTTCAGGCACTCATCATTGATGATGCGCCAGCCCAACACCTTTTCCTCGTCGGGAGTAAGGAGTCGT